>NZ_JBIVUF010000006.1:0-483529 GCF_044757085.1 Streptomyces sp. NPDC091376
GGCCGCCGAAGCGCATCGACTCATGGACAGCGGCCAACACACCGGAAAGATCCTGCTGGTCAACGGCTAGAGCCGGCAGGCCGTCCGCCCCTGCTGCCGCGTCTTTCGCGGTGGGCCCGCTGATCTCGGGGCTCGGGAATGGGGTGCTTGATCTGGCGACGTCGCAGGTAGCGGCGATTGCGCCGGGAGGAATACGCCTTATCGCCGCCCAGGTGGTCGAGCCGGGTGCGCGGATGCCCGCCACCGGGCGGTGGACACGGATGCGTTCCATGACCGGGATGAGCTGCGGGGCGTCGCCCCACTGGGCCCGGCGTGATCAGCAGCGCCAGCGGGCGGCGTCCGCCTTCACCGGCCAGGTGGATCTTGCAGGTCAGGCGTCCCTGGAGCGCTGGTCGGGGTTGGGACAGGAACGGGTGCGGCCACCGGTGATCATCGGTGTGTGAAGACACACAGTCAGACGGTGGCCGCAGGTCACAGCAGCCGACATCACCGACGACCGGCCCGGCCACCACCAGCTCCTCGTCCGCCGCAACCGGCGCACCGGTTAACTCGCCTTCCACTCCTGCTTCTCAGCTGCCCAGTGTGCCGCTGTCCACCCTGGTGCAGGTCGCCGGACGCAGATGGACAGTCGAGGAGACCTTCCAGTCCGGCAAGGGTCTGGCCGGACTGGACGAACACCAGGTCAGACGCTGGACGTCCTGGCACCGTTGGGTCACCCTCGCGATGCTCGCCCACGCCTTCCTCACCGTCGTACGCGCCGACGAACACGCTCGCCACCCCACGCCGGCGGGGCTTATGCCGCTCACCTGCAACGAGTTCCAGCACCCATTGACCGCGCTCGTCGTCTGGCTCGTCGACGACGCGGCCCACCGGCTCGACTGGTCCCACTGGCGACGCCGCCACCAGGCCCGATCGCAGGCCAGCCACTATCAGCGACAAGCCGCTCAGACGTGAAGATCGCGATCTACAGCTGGAGTAGCAGGCGACTGCTGTCACGGGGCCGGTCCTGAGCGTGGCCTCGGTGCGGGTGACAGGAATGTGAACCTGTGGCCTCATCCTTATCAGGTCGATCATGCGGGACCGCCGACGTTGGCCACGCCTGCCTGGCCTGGCCGATGCGCCGAGGTCCGGCCTTGCCCGCAGTTGTCAGTCGCCATCGTCCCCCTTGACAGCCTGGTGGAGGCAGAAGGTCAGGGGCGGTTCCGACCCCACGTCTGCAAGGCGTAGGGTCGCCCCTTCTCCTCACCCGTGATCAGCGGCACGTCGAGCAGTCGGAAGCCCGCCTTGGTGGCCACGGCGATGCTGGCGGCATTCTCGGCCTCCAGCTCCAGGACCACCTGTCCCGCGCCCAACTGCTCGAAGGCGTACGCGGCCATCACCCGCACCGCCCGCGCCGCCAGTCCCTGGCCGCGGTGCGCCGGGCCGATCACGTAGCCGAGCTCCGTGCCCTCGCAGGTACGCCGCAGCATCACCTCGCCGAGCGGTGCGCCGCCGTCGACGGTGATGGCGAGCAGGATGGTTGTGCCCTCCGCCCGTAGCTGCCGATCCCGGTCCAGCCGTGCGCGGGCTGCAGCTTCGTCGAACGGGGAGACGATCGGTGTCCAGTACGCGATGTCGGGGTGGTCAAACAGCTCCGGCATCGCGGCAAGGTCCGCCTCTGTCCAGTCGCGGAGGACGATCCCCTCACCCGAGAGCTCGATCTGCTCGGGAAACGACGACGCCGTGGTGCTGCTCATGGTGAGGGACCTCCCTGGCCTGTTCAGGACGAGGCAGGATAACCAGGAGGAGGCAAAAGATCACCAGAGTTTTCGGGCACGTAGGCGAAAACGAAAATCCGAAACGCATCAGGGCCAAGCTGGAATCCGGCTCGTCCTCACGCGTGAACGCTCACGTCGACTCTGGCGCCTGGCCGACGCCTGGGCCAGCCTGCGCCGGCGCCACACCCGGCAGCGCCATCGTCCCAGACACCACCGTCACAACGAACTCAGCAACCCCTCGCACCGGCCGTGGTGCCGCTGAGGCAAAGCGTGCCAGGCCACCCAGTCGACCCGCTCCGCCGCCCGCGTCCGGGAGATGCTCAACCATCTCGCGACCGCGCTGCCTCCGGATACCAGCGCCGAAAGCAGACTCCTCGCCCTGCAGTGCGCACTGCGCAGTGACATGCTCGGCACAGGTGCATCTCCCCCGTCGCACTGAACCGCGGCATGCCCTTGACCGGCCACGCCGCGTCCTGGGACGCGCCGGAGAATGCCCGCTGGCTGCGCAGCCCGGCGCGCCCCACAGAGCGGTTGAGCGCAAGGATCCCCGCACAACGGCTCGATGCGGCCGTCCTCACCCAGGAGCCGCCCCGGCGCGACCGTCACCGGGCCGCCGACCGGGCCCTGCGTGCCGCCTCCCGGCCACAACTGCGGCCCCTTGCCGGCCACGGACCCTCTGACCGCCCTGATACTCGCCGCGCACCACTCGCCCACCGCCGGGCGGAGCAGCTTGGATACGGATCGCCCGAGCCGTACCTGCGGTGTCGATCGGCGCACGCTGACGCCGACACTCGACCGCCTCGTCACCGTGAACACCATCGGGGCGTGGACGTTCGAGCCGGACACCGATGAGGTGTCCTGGAAGCCGCCCTGCATGAGACCGCTGCTCGTGGCGGTCCAGCGCCGGCACACACCTCGTGTCACGGGCCGCGGGTAGTGGCGGCCCGCGCCGTGCCCCGCCCGTGCCTACTGCAGACAGTGACCACCTCGAACTGAACGTGATGGACAGACGCCGCTCCCGGTGCCTGTGCCCGTGCCCGTGCCCGTGCCCGTGCCCGTGCCCGAAGGAAACCCGGGGCAGACCCCGGGGTCTCCCCTGGGCCGATGCTCACCGCCCCGGTCCAAGGTGGACGAGGCAGCGGCACCGCGGCGCTGGGCACAGCAAGGAGACGCTGCTCTGCCTGGCAGCCGTGGCCTGCTTCTCCACCGACCTGTTCGTCAACTCGTCGGCCGGAACTCCCCGACAGCCACTTCTTCGCAGTCCCACCAGATGCAGACAAATGAACGGAGTAATCGGATGCCGAACATCACCAAGACCAGCAAGATGCGATACCTGGGCGCGGCTGCGGGAGTGGCTGTTGCCCTCGCCGGCGGTGCGGCGCTGGCGACATCGGCCGACGCGCCCGCCACAAAGCCCCGCGTGCAGACTTTCGAGCTGGTCGGCAAACAGACCTCGTCCGGAGAGGTGGATCTGGGCGAGCCAGGAGTCAGCGTGGGTGACCAGAGGGTTGTCCACGAGGACCTCTACCGTGACGGCAAGAAGGTGGGCGATCACAGTGCGGCATGCACCTTCACCCAGGTCCGTCCAGCCGCCCTCCAGTGCCTGGGCACCTTCGCGCTCCCCGAGGGACAGTTCGCCGCACAGTCGCTGCTGCACCTGCCCGCCCCGCCCTCCGTCGACGTGAGCATCACCGGCGGATCGGGCGAGTACCGCACCGCTCAGGGATTCATCCGCACCGTCCCCGCGGGTGAGACCGAGCGACACTTCACCGTCCACCTGCAACGCTGACCACTCCCGGCAGACCGTGCCGGCAACATACGGACGCGACGGCACGGTCCCGACGGAAGCGCTGATGCATCACGCATGGTGTTCCAGCCGCATTACCGCACGTCCGATGCGGTTGTGGGTGAGGGGGCGGATTAGTCAAGACCTGTGGATGGGTTGACGGCCAGTTCAGCGTGAGCCTTGCAACTTGATGTTGGTCCTGGCGATGCTGCGGATCCGCTTGGTGCGACCATGCTCGGCGGGGATCTCGACAGCGTCGGTGTTCGCAGTGGCGGCGGCTTTGAGTTGAAGCCAGTCGGACGAGCCGAGCAAGGCGGTCTGACAGTGAAAGCGGTCAGGAGGCTGGGGGCATCGAGCGCAGCCGGTCAGCCACGTCGTACACGGTGCCCGTGAGCAGGCACTCCAGGGGCACCCGAAGATCGCTTTCCGAATCCCGGCAATCTTCTCCGCTGTTCATGCCTTCCTCGGTCATGACAACGCCGACGTGCGCCACACCGCCCTTGTCGCTGCCATCCCCTCATAGAGCACCCCGTCCTCACCCAGCACCAGGCCGATCTGGTCAGCCACGCCCGACGTCTACTGGCCACCAGCACTGACCGGCACCACCGAGATCCGAATCATCCACTGATCACCCCGCGTGGTCGCACCACAAGAAGTGGACCAGAACCGCAGTCTGGGAGGCGGTTGGCGGTCCGCATGCCCTCCGGTGTTCACGAGATATGACGGCACTCGACCTTCGCGGCGTCTGCTACTCAGTGGCAATCCGATCGCAGGCTGTGGCTGACTTCGGGGATGATCGAGGAAGGGTTTGAGCATCGTGGAGGGGCGACGGTATGGCGATCAGCGGGCGGCATCCGGAGAGGACCGCTCGGCTTGAGGCGCTCGTCAACGAGTGTTGGCCGCTGCTGACCGGTGACGGCGGGATGGCTGCTGTGCAGCAGCTATTGACCGAGCGCCGAGTCGAGGTGCTCGATGCGGTGGTGATCACGCACGAGTTGCTTGGGGCGGGCCCCAAAGCCCTTGGCGAGGCGAAGACGATCGTTCTGACGAGTCCAGGTAGGGGCCGTGAGCTGCGGGTGCACGATCAGTTCATGGATGCCGTCGAGCGGAACGGCGACCGCGCTGAAGCCTGACCACCGCTCTGTCGTCCTACGAGCGGGTCCGTTCAGCCGATCGCAGACGGCACGGGATCCAGGCCCAGCTTGCTCCGGCATGAGTCGACGGCCCGCGTGACCCAGGCGGTCACGGCATCGCGATCTGCCGCGATCGCGTGAAGCTCGCACGCCTTCTCCTGGGCTTCGACCATCCACGGGGCCAGCGCGTCCTCTCGAAGGACTCGTTCGAAGTGATCGCGAGCCGCGTCCGGGTCCCCAACCAGGGCGGCCGCGATCCCAGAGTCAAAGCTGTCCCGGAGGAATCCCCGCCGCACCGGCCTGGACGTCAGGTGCCGGGCGACGTCCGGCAGAGCCGGGAATCTCGCCCTCAGCGCGGTCACGTTCGCAGCCGCCTGCCGGCTGAGGTCGAGTGCCAGCGGCGCGAACTGTTCCTCGGTGCGAAACAGCTCGGTGCCGACCCGGACTGCGTCCACGTGGAAGGCCAGGTGGTCTACGTGTGCCACAGCCACATCGCACCGACGTAGAGACCACTGACGGCAATCCGCGGCGGGGTGAACTCCACAACCCCGAGCCACCACCCGTGATCATCAATCCACAGCCGCGACCGTCCGCGCTGGGCAAGGCCGAGCGGCTTCAAAGACTCCCGCGCCGCCGAGGCAATGATCCGGTGCACCGGATTGCGATCTCCCATGACCGGCATTATCGACTGATCCACCGACACACCGTCGGTCGTGGTGGCACATCACCATCGTAGATCAACACTGAGCGTCACCCCTCCACAAGAGTTGGACCAGAACCCAGACTGCTGAACAAACGCTGTCCTCCGAAGTGAACGAAGCCACCCTGGATGTCCCGCCTGAGGCGGACCTGCCTCGGATCCGCACGCTGTTGGAACACGGTGAAGCGAAGGAGTGGTGGCACTGGGAGGAAGGCTGTGTCACCGCTGCTCGGGAAGCCGCTGCTCCTGCCTGAGGCAGCTGAGTGCCGTCCCCAGCACGTAGCGGGCCACTGCACCCATGCCGCTCATAATGAGTTGGTGCTTGAGCGGCTGCGCACGGAAGCTGTGGGCACGCGTCCTGACGAGGGCGGATGTGGATCCGCGCCGGCGCCGCGGCCGAGTGCCGCCTGATCTCCCGGGGCAAGGGTGAACGAACGGAACGTCCGGCTCGATGAACTCGCGCAGTGGCTGCGCCCCATGTCTGAAGGCATCGAGTGGTTCGACGACCTCGTCGCGGAAGACCAGTCCGACGTGCGGCGTGCCGCCCGGGAGGCGTCCCCCGACCGCATGGGCGGAGGTTGAGGCCGGTGCCCACGGGGATGTTCCCGTGGGCACCGGGTCTTGAAGCTACCTGTGCGCGGACATCAGGGCGATGATGGCGTCGATGTCGTCGCCTTGCACTGGGTCGTCGGCGATCTTGTTCGGTCGTACGAACCCGCAGGCGACGCAACGGTGGACAAGCACGAGGCCTTTGCCGCGGCGATGCTCGACACGCTGTGGATGCATCGTCCCGCGACAGCCCGAGGCCCGGTCGCCGGGGTAGATGTCGACGTGCTTGGAGTACAAGCACGTCGGGCAATGGTTGCGGTAGCTCCCGTTGCGTAGCGGCGCGACACTCACCCCGCAGTTCTCGCAGGTGAATCCCTGGTTCTGGGCGGTTCTGCTGATGGCTCTGCCTCCGGATCGAAGAAGGGATCTTCAATCGGGAGTGCAGGGTTCCGTTCCGTTCTCACAGCTCGTTCCGCGGTGCGCGGGTGAGTAGTTCCCAGGCTTGGTGCGGGCGATGGACCGGTTCACCGCCTGTTCCCCCTCATCAGGGGTCGGCGATTACTTCCGCTTCCTGCTTCACCGGGGCATTTCTCAGCCGCCGGTTCCGGACCTCGACCGGGTTTGGTTGATTGTCCCGGTCACTGTCAGCCGAGCTTCCTCAGCTGCCAGCGGTAGGTGTCGTCCCGCTCTCACTGGCGTTGGCCTCGTCCCCTGATCTCAGAGCTCGGCGGTGACCGTCCTGCGTGGTCGGTGCATCACCCCTCCTCCGGCGTCGGCGGTACCGTCACCGATCACAGCATGCGAGGGACGGCGACGACAACCCGATTCCGGCCGGTCCAGACCGCGGGCGCCTTCGGCTGGACGAGGACGCCGTCGTCGAACGCGGCGCCGGAGCGGACCAGTGTGACCAGATGCGCGCCAGAGGCGGCGCCGTACCGCTGCCGCACCTGCTCCCGGTCAGCCAGGATCTCCGCTGCACGCCCGGCAGTACGGACAGCCTCGGCCAGCTCCGCGCCCGTGAGGACACGTCCCGCCTCGTGGGCCCGCTCGTGAGCCTCGCGCAGCCGCTCGGCTTCGGACGGGACCACGGGCGCACCGGATTCCAGCGCGGCCCCTGCGCGTCCCGGGGGAACTTCCACGGACTCCGTTCCCGGCGAGCGCAGTTCCAGCTGGCACAGGGCTCCTGTGCGCGCCGGCGTACCTTCGCGACGTGCTCGTGCCACGCGGTGCGGGCGCTGAGGACCTGGTCCAGCTTCTCGACTCCCTCTCGGCCAGCGTGCTCGCCAGGGCTTCGTACGCCTCGGCGGTGTCGGCCATCTCTCGGCGCTGGTCGTCTGTCTCGGCCTCCATCGCGGTGATGAGCTTCTGCAGCGTCGCTGGCGCGGGGAAGACGTTGCGCCCATGGCTTCCGTCAACGCCGACCCCGAGGTCATGCGGTGGATCCGTGACGGCAGCGTCCGTGACGAACAGCAGACTCTCGATGGGGTCCAGGCATGGGAGAACGAGTGGGAGTCTCAGGGCTTCGGCCTGTTCGCCGTGGAGATCCGGTCCACTGGCGAGATGGCCGGATTCACCGGCCTTTCGGTGCCCAACTTCTTGCCGGAGGTACTGCCGGCGGTTGAGATCGGCTGGCGGCTGGGACGTTCCCACTGGGGGCAGGGCATGGCCACCGAGGCCGCTGCGGCCGCTGTACGGTTCGCGTTCGAAGAGCGAGGGCTGGAGCGGATCGTCAGCATCACTCAAGTGGGCAACGACGCCTCCGAACGGATCATGACCAAACTGGGCATGCACCCGGGGTTCTCCGCAGGCCCGCGTCGACGGCAATAATCCGGCCCTCCCCCGCTTCACGCCGACGGCACCAGCACGCGCCGAGGAACGCCGACAACTCGCCCATGACGGCGTTCGGACGCCCACAGGCGGCGCCCGAACGCCGTTTCAGTTCCCAAACTCATCTTGTTCTTCGGGCAAAGGCCAGATGACACGGCTCAGGATCGCCGCGCGCAGGCGCACGACGTGGTGGTCATCGTCGGGCGGGCAGTGGCGGGAGATGCCAGCGGAGTTCGGCGCCTGGTCGACCGTCCAGTCGTCCTCGGCACAGGCAGCCGGCCAGAGGCAGCAGCACGGTGCCGTGCATCCGATGACTACGGGCGCACGATGATGTTGCCGACCTTGCGGCCGCTGTCGACCCGACGATGGGCTTCGGCGATGTCGCGCAGGTCATGGATCTGGTCGATCACGACGGTAATTGCGCCATCGGCAACCAGCCCCAGCAGGAACTTGAAGTCCTCGATGCGTTCGGGTGCGGGGCCCGCCACGACGTTGCCACGGGCACGGACGGTGTCGCCCAGGCCCGCGACGGCGAGCAGGAGCAGCCCTTTGGGGCTCAGCAGGCGCCGACCCGACGCGATCGAAAGGTTGCCGACGACGTCCAGCACCACGTCGAACCGGTCGACGATGTCGGCCAGGTGGTCGCGGGTGTAGTCGATGACCCGCCCGGCTCCCAGGCCAGTCACCAGGCCGGCGTTCGCCGTGCTGGTCACACCGGTGACGGTCGCGCCGAAGTGCTTCGCCAACTGGACGGCATTCGTTCCGATCGCGCCTGACGCACCGTTGACGCACACCGACATGCCGGGGCCCACCGACGCCTTGTCCCGCAGGAAGAACAGTGCCGTCGAGCCCCCGAACAGCACCCCTGCCGCATCCTCGTGGCTCACCGCGGACGGCTTCCGCGCGACCCTCTTCGCCTGCACCGCGACATACTCGGCATGCGCGCCCAGTTTCACTCCGGTCATGCCGCACACCTCGTCACCCGGCGCCATGTCACGGACGCGCGCGCCCACGGCCACGACCTCCCCGGAGAAGGAACTGCCCAGGACCGCCCGCCTTGGGCGGAAGATGCCGAACGCCAGCCGTGCGAACATCCCAAACCCCATCGGGAACCGGGCTGCGCGGATACGCGAGTCGGCCGAGGTGACCGCCACCGCCTTGACGCGCACCAGCACCTCGTCTCCACGTGGCACGGGCCGTGGAACCTCGCCGATGCGTACGACGTCGGGTGCGCCGTACCGGTAGACGACTGCTGCCTGCATGCACCTCTCCCTTACATATGTAAGTCTGCCCTTCACGGTAGCCTTACGGGCGTAAGTCAGCAAGCCCGATTCGAGAGGTGCCGTCATGCCCCGGCGTCCAGGCCTCAGCCACGACCGCATCATCGACGCCGCGGTACAGGTCGCCGACCGCGGTGGCCTCGCCCACGTGAGCATGCGCAGCGTGGGCAAGGAACTCGGCGTCGAGGCGATGTCGCTCTACCATCACCTCGCGGGCAAGGACGCGTTGCTGGACGCCCTCGCGAACTGGATCTTCACCGGGATCGAACTGCCCGACTCCCGGCAGCCGTGGCGACAGGCGATGACCGAACGTGCGGCGTCGGCCCGCGCCATCCTGTCGAGACACCCATGGGCCCTTGGCCTCATCGAGTCGCGCCGCACCCCGGGCCCGGCCCTGCTCCGACACCACGACACCGTGCTCGGCTGCCTGCGCCGCAACGGCTTCCCGATGACGCTGGCGTCACACGTCTTCTCCGCGATCGACTCCTACGTCTACGGCTTCGTCCTGACCGAGCTCAACCTGCCCTTCGACGCCGACACCGGAGTCGAAGAATTCGTCGGCGAGATCCAGGAGCAGCTCTCCCCCGACGCCTACCCGCATCTGGCCGAGCTGATCACCGAGCACGTCATGCATCGGGACTACTCCTACTCCGACGAGTTCGATTACGGTCTCGACCTCATCCTCGACAGTGTCGAATCTCGCCTGGCAGACCACAAGACATCCGGCTGAAGCCCCGTCCACGGACGAAGCGCGCCGTGAGCCTCGAGTCGATCTCAACGTCAGACCACCGGGCCCGGATCGCGTCTGTCAGCGCATCCCGATCGATGCGCCATCCGCCCGCATTACCCTCGACCACCGCCAAGAACGTCATAGCCAGGGTCTACCAGATGTCCGTGACACGGCGCCGATCGGCTGTCGCCCGAAGTTGGAATGGGCTCAGTGGGGCCGTCCGTGACGGGCACATCGCCACGTGAGACATCCTGTAAGCCTGGCGTCGGCAGCCTGACATTCGAATACGCTGGCGGAAGTGCCTGGCCGAAGCAGGCTGGTCGTCACCGGGGAGGCAGGCCACTTGTCACACATGCTCGATCAGCTGTCTTTGTCACCAGATCGAGGCGATACGCGCGACGACCACGCTGGGATTCTCGGCGAGCAGACCACGGCCTGTGGCCCTGCGCGCGACGCTTTGATCGCCGGAGCAACTCGCACGCACCTACCAGGTGGGTGACGCTGAAATAGACCTCGACTGAGCCAACGCCGCGGGATCGCTGGGAATGCACGCCACCGGCTGGCGGCGTCACAGCCGCACGGGCAACGGCACGCCGCGCCAGGGCGACTCCAAACGTGGTCGGCAGATCGGCAGTTCGGCAGTTCAGTTGAGGCTCGCGGGTGAGGATGGTCAGTCGTGATCACCATTGGTTCGTTGCGCGAGGAGGATCGCGCTGCCTGGGAAGCGCTGGCGCGCGGTTACAAGGAGTTCTACAGCACCGTTGTGCCGGACGCGGGCTACGAGCAGACTTGGCAGCGGCTACGGGACGGCACTGAGTTCCACTGCCTCGGCGCCTGGTCGCAACGAAAGCTGGTCGGCATCGCGCACTATCTGTTCCACCCGACGTTCTGGATGGAAGACAGCTGCTACCTCCAGGACCTCTTCGTCGACGAGGCGGCACGCGGCCAAGGCGTGGCGCGGATGCTGATCGAGCAGGTGGCCGCTGCATCGCGGGAGCAGGGGGCGTCCCGCTTCTACTGGACCACTCAGGAGCACAACACCGCCGCCCGCGCCTTGTACGACAAGGTGGCGAGCTTCAAGGGGTTCGTACGCTACGACTACCCCATGAGCTAGCGACCTGGGAGAAGTGCTGGCGTGGCGGGCGGCCGTCGGCAGTGGCGTGAGAAGGGCCGCGCAGGTTAGGTGAGTTGGTAAGAGTGACCTGGGCCTTCACGGCCCGCTCTGTCAGGTGTCTCTCGCCCACGTGGGCGAGTAGTTCGCCCGAACCTGCTGGCCTGTGGCAGGCGGCCCGACAGCCCGCCGCTGCGCGTGGCGCGGGGTGGCGAATGCAAGCGGGCGGCTGGAGCAAGACGCAAGCCGAAGCCGCACCTCCTGGCCCTCCGGGCCGCCGTCCCACTACGGGGAGCCCCGGGTTGCCCGGTCGCAGGGGTCCAGGACCTCCCAGATCACCTCCTCCGCATGCCAGGACAGCTCGGCGCGCTGCCGCCGACCGGCTCCCGGGACAACGGGGATGGGCTCGCGCCTGGCGGGACTGATTTAGTGCCTCCCCGGCCACGCTCAGCGCGAGCCTGCCCGTGCCCCTTCGGCCGGGGTTACCCGCGCCCCTTCGGCCAGGGTTACATCTCGAACTCGCGGCCGCTGATCTCGACGGCCGGGACGGCGCCCACCTCCGGTTCGCCTCGGCGCGCCCACTCGGCCTCTTCCAACTGCCGCACCTGCTCCCGGTCAGCCAGGATCTCTGCTGCACGCGCGGCAGTACGGACAGCCTCGGCCAGCTCCGCGTCCGTGAGGACACGTTCCGCCTCATGGGCCCGCTCTTGAGCCCCGCGCAGCCGCTCGGCTTCGGACGGGACCACGGGCGCACCGGATTCCAGCGCGGCCCCTGCGCGTCCCGGGGGGGGAACTTCCACGGACTCCGTTCCCGGCGAGCGCAGGGCCCCTTTACGCGCCGGCGTACCTTCTCGGCGTGCTCGTGCCACGCGGTGCGGGCGCTGAGGACCTGGTCCAGCTTCTCGACTCCCTCTCGGCCAGCGTGCTCGCCAGGGCCCAGGGCCCAGGACTTCGTACGCCTCGGCGGTGTCGGCCATCTCTCGGCGCTCGTCGTCCGTCTCGGCCTCCATCGCGGCGATGAACTTCTGCAGGGCGCTCGGCGTCGGCGAGAAGCTCGCTGGCCATGCGCAGCTGGCCGGCTATGTGCGGCTGTGCCCACTCGGTCTCGCGCTCGTACCGCTCGACGGCCTGCCGCAGCGTGGTGTCGGACGCCCCGACTGTTCCATGCGGTCGTCCGGCTCGCCCAGTGCTCGGCAGCTGGTATCGAAAGTGCCTGCTGAGAGTGACGGAGGGCCTATCTGTGATCGAGAATGAGTGGATGGTCAGGCTTGAGACTCCCCGTTTGATCCTGCGTCGCTGGCGCGGGGAAGACGTTGCGCCCATGGCTTCCGTCAACGCCGACCCCGAGGTCATGCGGTGGATCCGTGACGGCAGCGTCCGTGACGAACAGCAGACTCTCGATGGGGTCCAGGCATGGGAGAACGAGTGGGAGTCTCAGGGCTTCGGCCTGTTCGCCGTGGAGATCCGGTCCACTGGCGAGATGGCCGGATTCACCGGCCTTTCGGTGCCCAACTTCTTGCCGGAGGTACTGCCGGCGGTTGAGATCGGCTGGCGGCTGGGACGTTCCCACTGGGGGCAGGGCATGGCCACCGAGGCCGCTGCGGCCGCTGCGGCCGCTGTACGGTTCGCGTTCGAAGAGCGAGGGCTGGAGCGGATCGTCAGCATCACTCAAGTGGGCAACGACGCCTCCGAACGGATCATGACGAAACTGGGGATGCAGCCGGTCCGTGAGACCGTCAATCCCACCTGCGGTCGGCGAGTACGAGTGTTCGAGTTGTCGTTGGACCAGTACGTCACAACCACTCGTGGATGGCGACAATGAGGACGGTAGCCTCCGTAGCGGACCGCGAGTTCCGAGTGGCCACGCCTCGACGTCTCCGCGCGGACCCTCTCCTGTAACGGGCAAGGCGCCTGCCATGATCGTCACCATGGGGATACACATCACAACGGCCGGGGTGGCCGACTTCCATCAGGTCCTGACTGATCACCCCCGTTACTGGGGCGAACGCGACCTTCGGTCGCTACACCTTCTTGCACTGGTGCAGGAGTTCGGTTCCACCTGCTTGGTTGCCCGGGCCGAGGACGGGATCCGCGGATACCTCTTCGGGTTCGTCACCCCAGACGGCACGGGTACGTGCATCTGATCGCCACCCGGGACGACGCCCGTGGCACCGGTCTCGGGCGTCGTCTGTACGAGGCGTTCGCCGAAGCAGCGGAACGTCACGGTGCACAGCGGTTGAAGGCGATCACGTCAATCGAGAACACCGGCTCAATCTCCTTCCATCGCAGCCTCGGCTTCAATGCGAAGATCGTCGATGACTACAACGGCCCCGGCCAGGCCATGGCCGTCTTCCACCGGGATCTGCCGCTCAACCTCTCGTAGCTCCGACCATCCCAGTGCCGATAAAGCTTCCATGGCACGCACTTACTGATCATCAACCTTCGATGGCACCGGATTCCACTCGCCAACAACGGTGGCCAGTCCCATCGCCGCCGCTCGCCATTGTGACTGAGCACTGCATCTGCGGAGGACTGGACCTGTCCTGCTGTGCATTCCAGTCGGCGGGCGGAGTCGCGGTGCCGAAAGCGATCCGGCCGGCATGAGGACACTGCCTGCGCGTCAGTGCCTGCGCGGTCGTGCGCTGAGATGTCCGCGGCCCATGCGGGCACACACGACAAAGGCAGCAACGAGGCGAAGAGGGCGACGCAGTGTCAAGCAGACAAGTAATCCCGTGACGATCTCCAGTGCCCAACGGCTGCTGGACCTTGCGTCGACCCGCGAAACGAGCCGCACCCCACAGTTGCCGGCTGCCGGACACTGGCGCCCCGCCGCGGCGGGCGTCGACGCGGCAGCCAAAGTCCTCACCCGCCTCGCCGCGCCCTGCCCGCCCGCGGGGCCGACAGTGCACAGGCGCGGGCCGTGGACCGAGACCGGCGGCTCCAGCCGATCTGCCACACGCAGTTCACCAGTCCCGGCCGGAGGCCAACTCCTCCGCATCCGCGCCCACGAACCCGTATGCCGACGCGACGAAGCAGAACTCGTCACATGCTCTGAGCGCGACAATCAGCTCCGACAACAGGTGAGGGCACCCGCGTCATCCCATCAAGTTCAGCTGATGCAATGCCTACATCGCGGAGCCGCACTCCTCCAGGCTGGTCGACTTCACCACGGAGGACGTCAGCAGTCCCCTCCCTTCCCTCGCGCCGCCATCCCGGTAGTGACGCGCCACCCGGTCTCGAACTCCGGCTCTGAGAGCGCCTCCTGGCCGGCGCTCCCACCGCCTATGAAACACCGCGGTCACCGCGGGGGCTGGCTGCCCAGTCCCGAGGCGGGTCAGCAAAGCGGGCGGCCAGGATCCGGACTGGCTGGGGCCGGGAGTCCTCCGTGCTAGCCACGCCGACTGGAAGCGACCGTGAGCTGGAACACAGTTGAGGTTGACCTTGGGGCAGGGTGGAGGCTCGTCGCATCGGCACACGACGCCGACCCGGGCACAACCGATGTGAAGGAGCAACATGTCCACCAACCTCTCCGGCCAGGGGCACGATCGTCCGGAACTGCAGAAGACGATCGAGGAGTTGGCCGAGTCCGGTTTCGTAGGGATCCAGCTTCGGGTGAACGACAAGCAGAGCGAGTGGGTCGGCAGCGCCGGTGTGCGCGAGCTGGGCCAGAGCGCCAAGCCGCTGACGAACGGGCACTTCCGCATCGGCAGCAGCACCAAGAACTTCGTCGCCACCTCGGTGCTCATCCTGGTGGCCGAGGGCAGGATCGGCCTGGATGCCCCGGCCGATGACTACCTGCCCGAGTTCGGTCTCGACCGGCGGATCACCGTACGGATGCTGCTGCAGCACACCAGCGGGATCTTCAACCACACCGGCGAGCTCTACGAGGACGGGACGATCGTGCTGGGGGTCCCCTGGCAGGGCAAGGAGTGGGTGGACAACCGGTTCAAGACCTACCTGCCCGAAGAGCTGGTACGGCTGTCGTTGTCCAAGCCGACACGGTTCGCGCCGGGTACGGGCTGGAGCTATGCCAACACCAACTACGTGCTGGCCCGGCTGGTGGTCGAGAAGGTCACCGGCCGTTCGTTCGCCGAGGCGTTGCAGCGGCTGATCCTGGAGCCGCTGGGGATGACCGGCACAATGGCGCCGGGCGCCTCGCCGGAGATCCCCGAGCCGCATAACCACAGCTACTACCGCTACGAGGACGCCGGGCAGGAGCGGACGGTCGATGTCACCCGTCAGAACCCGTCCTGGGTCGGAGCCGGCGGCGACATGATCTCGACCACCAAGGATCTGCACACGTACTTCTCCGCGCTGATGAGCGGCAAGCTCCTGTCGGCCGAGCTGCTGGCCGAGATGCGCACGCCGGAAGCCACGATCGGGTACGGCCTGGGAGTGTTCGCGCAGGAAACGGAGGGCGGCACCGTCTTCCACCACAACGGTGCGACCATGGGATCGGCGGCGCTTATGTACAGCACCCCGGACGGCAGCAAGACCCTGACCGCCGGGCTGACTTGGGTGGACGACGCCGACCTGTCGATAGCACCGGCATTCCAGACCGCCCAGCAGCGTTTCGTCGAGGCCGTGTTCTGCGGCAAGCTGGGCTGATGAGGAACGGGGTCACGATCGGGCAGGCGGCAGCGTTCGTCGGCGTCACGGTGAAGACGGTGCGGCACTACCACAAGCTCGGCCTGGTCGCGGAGCCGGAACGTGACAGCTCAGGCTATCGGCGGTACGGATCCGGCGAGTTGCTGCAGCTGGTACAGGTACGCACGCTGGCTGCCGCGGGCGTGCCGCTGGCCGAGATCGGGGCCATGCTCAGCGCCGGCGCCGAGCAGTTCGGTACCGCGCTCACCAGCGTCGAGCGGCAGCTCACTGAACGCATCGATGAGCTGGCCGCCCGCCGCGACACCTTGCACCGGCTCGCCGACGGCGACCGGGCCCTGCTGCCCGACCGCGCCTGCGCGATTCTGGATCGCATGGCCGGCCTCGGCTTCAGCCCCGGCTACGTGGCCGCGCAACGCGAGGCCCTGGTGCTGGCCCGGGCGCTGGTGCCGGAGGGCTTCTACGGCTTCCTGGCTCAGCTCGAACACGGCCTCGACGACCCTGAGTACGTCGACTTGATCAAGCGCGGCCTGGAGGCGGAGACGTGGGAACCGGACGACCCGAGGATCGAAGAACTCGCGACGGCCATGGCCGAGCGCTACCTCGCCAACCCCGCGCTGCAGGGGGATCCCGCCAGCCTGCGGGCATGGGCCAAGGCTTCGGCCCAGTACAAGCTGATCAATAACCACCGCGAGGACCAGGCACCGATCTCAGCCCGGGTGACCGCTCTCACCGAGGCCAAACTCCGCGCCGCAGGCATACCTGTCCCCCACCGATGAGGTGTTGGAAGTCCTCCGTCGTGTCTCTCACGTGATCGGCCCGGCGGCGTCGGCTGGGGTGCGAGGGGTGGGGCACAGCGGTGGCGGGCCCCAGTCGAGGCGCCTGTTCATATCCTGGCGGAAGGTGCCGTACGGGCTGGCGTTGGACCACAACAGCGCGGTCAGGCCGCGTCGGTCCTCCTTGCTCAGCCTCGAAGCCCAGGCCCGTTCGGCCAAGGCCTGCTGGACCAGCAGGGTGTTGACGTGGACGAGCGCGAACTGGCGCAGGCGCAGGGCGAGCATCGAGGCCTCGGCATGCTCCTTGTCCGGGCCGGTCAGAGCGCCGTCCTTACCGTAGTGCAGCACCGTGTTCGCCGAGTTCCAGATCTCGACGATCTGGAGACCACCGTGGATCTCCCGGCGCAGGCGGGCTGGCCAGGTAGTCGCAGGCGAAGATGGTGCGCACGGCGCGGCCGAGTTCTTCGAGGGCCTGGTAGTGGGGTGCGCGGGGCCGCCGCGGGTGAAGCGCCGCAGTACCTGCTCCGCCTCGGCGGTGCCGAGCCGGAGTGCGGTGGCGTACGTGACCATCTGGTCGTACTGCTGCTCGATCAGCTCCCAGCGAATCGGCCGAGTCAGCGAGGACCGAGCCCGGGTCTGCCGCAGTGTCCTCGTCAGTCACTGCGGGCATGCTTCGATGGGTGTGGCCAGACATGGCAGTGGCCCTGCCATGGCAGGGCCACTGTTGGACGGGCTCTTGCCCCCGAGTCGCCGGTGTACGTGGCGTGCGCGTGCTGGATCGGCTCGGCGGGGCGCGTCAGTCCAAGCAGCCGGGGACGGACACCGAACTCCCTTGGCAGTTGGTGGGTTCGTTGCCTGTGACGCGGACCTTGCCGTAAGGAGTGACCGTGCCGCTGTTCTGGATGCCGCCGGCGGGCAGCACGGCGGTGTTGTCCTGCACATCGGTCTCCGTGAGGGTGAGGAAACTGCCGCCGAAGAGGATGATGCCGCCCCCCTGGCTGTCACTGCCTACGGCCCTGTTGCGGAGGATCTTTGTGTCACGGACCGCGACATGATTACCGCCGGAGGGGATGAACATGCCGCCCCCGTCGTCACCGGCAGTGTTGTTGGTGATCTTGCTGTCCTCGATCACGGCGTTGCCATTGAGATCGAGACCGCCGCCGTCGTCGGCTGTGGTGTTGTCGCTGATGGTGCTCATGCGCAGGGACAGAGTGCCTGGGTTGTGGAAGATGCCTCCGCCGTCATTCGCCGACACGTTGTGGCTGACGCTGCTGTCCTCGACGTCCAGTGTTCCGGATGAGAAGACGCCGCCGCCGCTTCCGCTGGTGGTGGAGTTGTGGCTGATCACACTCTTGGCGAGCTTCACCGAACCGCCGGTGTCGTTGCGGATGGCGCCCCCGACGGCGGCTCTGTTGCGGGCGAGTTCTGAGGCGCCGATGTCCAGCCCCCCGGTAATGTGGACGGCACCGCCGTCGCCGTCGGCGGTGTTACCGCTGAAGGTGCTGCTGCGGCTCGTGGTGATGCCTTCATTGCCGGCAGCGGCCCGAGAACTGCTGTTGAGGACGGACTGGAGGTCTCTCCAGCACGCCTACGGCTCCGGCGAGGACATACCAGTCTCCCTGTGCTCCCTCGTGGACGAAGATTCCGAGGTTCGGTCCGAGGCGTTGGCCGCGTTGGACATGAGCGTGCTGCATCAGGGCTCGCTGTACACCGTCACCGCGCCCGCGGCGCTGTTCGTCGCCGCGGTCCTCGATCACCCCGTGGGCCTCGCCGAGCACGAGGGGCACTTCCCGTGGGACGACGGGCCGCCGCGCAGCTTGCGGGCCGCCCTGCTCGTCTGGCTGGGGCAGGTTGCCGAGTCTGCCGCCTATGGGGAAGATCTGGTGCGCGACCGAACCGACTGGCAGTGGGCGCCCTGGCACGACGAGACGCGACGCGAGCACGACCCGGACCAACTCGCCGCACTGCACGCGTGCCGGGAGATACGCCCCACCCTGTACGACGCCATCGAGCCGTTCCTCTCCTCTCCCGATCCTCACGTCCGCGAGGCCGCGCTGGGCGCCGCAGTACCACTCCTCGTCGCCCCAAGGCTCGCCGACCGGGTGCCTCGGGCCGCCACGCTGCTGCGGGCACGGCTGAGCCTCGGGGCGGGGCGACGGGAGCGAGCGGGTGTGGCGCGGGCGCTCGGCGTGTGGGGGATGGACACCTCCGACCTGCTCGCCGACTCCGACCCAGCTGTGCGGGTCTGCGCCGCGCTCGGTCCCGACCATGTTGATCGGCCACGCGCTCTCGCCGTCCTCCTCGACGCTCTACGGAACCCCCGAACGACGGACGGCTGGTTCCCCGAGCCACTGCCCGGGCTCGACGGGTGGTTCCGGTTCACCGTGCTGCGCTCCGCACTCGCCCTGGCCGAAACCTTCGAGGAGGTGGCACCGGTGGCGGTCGCCATCGTGGCCGCCGGCGGCACGTCGCTCACCGACCACGAACGCGGGCCGATCCTGCTCAGAGCCTTTGCCGGCGGCTACGCCCCGACCCACCCGCTCACGCCCGCCCAACGCAACCTGTTGCGGGCCTTCGTGGACACCGACGAGGCGACGGGCGGCATCGCCGGAAACGTGTTGTGGTTCCGCGCGGCCGGGCTGCCCGAGAACCGGGAGGGCATCGCTGCTTTGCTGTGACCTTGCCCGCCATCGCACCTGCACCCATGACGCGCCCCGCCTGAGGCTGAGCATCGAAGTTGTCCACCCGAGCCATCCACGGTGCACGGTCACAGCCGTCTCCTTGGACCGGGCCTCCTACGTGGCCAGTGAGCATTTCAGTTCGCCAGTCGACGCTCAGCAGAGTTCCAACCTGAACCCAGGTACAGGTTTGCCGTCGGAGAAGGCTCCACCTGCGGGACGTGGTGACGGGAGCGAGCCGCGATGAGTGATCTGGCGTGGCCAGCGGGTGTTGGTCCACCGTGGCAGGTCCGTGGTGCGAGCGGTGCTCGACCGGTACCTGACGACCAGTAGCGGAACGTCGTCGCGCGGTGCTTCAACCGGCTCAAGCAAAGGCGCGGCACCGCGACCCGCTTCGACAAGACCGTCGAGTCCTACCGGGCAGCGGTCTCCCTCGCCTCGCTCCTGATGTGGGCGTGACATGTGAGGACGGCTACTAGAGAGGTTCGGGCGCTCAGCGCTCCACGCGCTGCATGCCCCGCACGGCAGGAATCGCCAACAACAGTGCGCAGGTGACGAGCGCCATCCCCGCGGACACCCCCAACAGCGGCACCGTGCCCACGACGACAGCGAGCGGCCCCGCCACCGCCTGCCCGATCGGCTTCATCACCAGCGAGCCGGCCGCGTCGTACGCGTGCACCCGGCCGAGCACATCCTGCGGAATGTGTGTCTGCACGCTGGTGTGGAACATGACGATCCAGAACGCCATACCCACGCCGCTCACCGCATAGCACCCGGCGATGAGCGGCGCGGGAAGACCGAGAGCGACCCCCAACGGCATGAGCGGCCAGACGATCATGGAGAGGGCGCCGGCCCGGAGCGGATACCGCGGGCGGAGCCTGATCGCGATGATTCCGCCCAGCACGCTGCCCGCCCCGAGGGCCGACATGACCAACCCGAACGTCGACGCTCCGTAGTCCGTGACGAGCGTGCTGTGGCCGAGGGTCATAGCGGGACCGGCCCCGGCCAACTGCCAGAACATGTAGACGACGATGACGCTCCACAGCCAGGTCCTGGCCCTGAACTCCCGCCACCCCTCGACGAGATCGGCCCGGAACGACGACGCGCCGTCCCGCCCGAATGGGCCCATCGGAATCGAGCGGAGGAAGAACAGGCAGACACCGCTGGCCGCGAAGGTCAGAGAATCGAGGGCGATCACCGCCGCAGGAGAGGCGACCGCCAGCAGCAAGCCGGCCAGCGACGGGCCGATCACGGCAGTGATGGACTCCGATATGCGGAGGGTTGCGTTCGCCTTCTGCACGTCCTGGGCTATGCGCGGGGTGATGCTGGCGACGCCGGGCTGGAAGATCGCGCTGCCCGCCCCGACCAGGGCCAGCAGCACCAGGATCTGCCACAGTTGCGGCGTACCCAGCAGGAACAGCAGCGCCAGCACCGCCTGGAACCACAGTCGGGCGGTGTCCGAGACGACCATCAGCCGTCGGGCGCCGTAGCGGTCGGACAGCACCCCGCCGAAGATGATCAATGCTGCGAACGGCGCGATGAGCGCGGCGAGCGCATACCCCACGCCGCTCGCTCCGTAACCTGCCCGGATCACGGCGGCCGTGATGGCGACGGGAAGCATCGAGTCGCCCAGCAGAGAGGTGGTACGGGCGGCGAAGAACAGCCGGAAGTCCGCTGTCCACAGCGGCGGATCTGACGGGCTCTCCCTGACGTGCAGGTCACGGGCCATGTCCGAGCCGGCCACTGCTCACCATCCCCCACGTATGCCGCTGACACCGCTCAGAGAAGACACTCTCGTGCGCCGGAGGCCTGCGGTCAACGGAGTATCTTCGAGACGCTCAGCACGCCTGCGAATGCGCAAGGTTTGAAGCCACCACCCAGCCCTCGCGCGCGCCGGAGAGGCGTTGACCTGCGCTTCTGGTTCGGCCGAGCCTTCGGCTCGTTGTTGATCGACTTTGTGATCTCCACGATCGCCGACAAGGTGACGGAGGGCATGGCCGAATGGCAGAACCGACCGCTGGATCGCGCCTATCCGGTCCTGTTCGTGGATGCCATCAACGTCAAGATCCCGGATCGCCAGGTCGCGAACAGGCCGATCTACGTTGTCATGGCCGTCACGGTCGAGGGCACCCGCGACATCCTCGGCATCTGGGCCGGGGACGGCGGCGAGGGCGCGAAGTACTGGCTGCACGTCTTCACCGAGCTGAAGAACCGCGGACTGGACGACGTGCTGATGCTGGTCTGCGACGGACAGAAGGGTCTGCCCGAGGCGGTGGAGACCGTCTGGCCTCGCACGATTGTTCGAGCGTCTGGGCATCTTTGCAGCGCAAGCCACGTGCTCCCGCACCGGAACCGGACGCGTCCACGGGAGGCGGGCTCGTAGGCGGAATCCGAGGGGCGTGCGCGATGGCACCGAATGCCACGGCTCGACGAACGGCTACCACAGCAGGTGGCGGCTGCTCGTGATGCCCGGCTGCGCGCCTGGCAGGCGCGCATGGAACCTGTGGTAGCGCTGGGTAGCGAGATGCGTACCATCCGCAACCGACGGGGGTGGGCGGTGAGGCGGAGGAGGCCGGGCGGGTTCGCCGGCACAGCGCAATCCCGGCGAGGACCTGGAGTGGCCGATTGATGGCACACAGGGGGCTGCCGTGTCAAGTTCCGAGTTCTAGTGGCGTGACGGGGTCTCTCCCACCCGGCGTACTGGAGGAGGCGTAGCCCGGGCTCACCGGGTGCCGGCCGTAGAGGGCCGACGCCGGCCGAAAACGTTCTCAGGGAGTTCGCATGACGGGAAAGTCCGGGGGAGTTCGCACAACAGGAGGGTCTGCCGGGGTCGTCACGGCCGATCCGGCGGAAGCCTCCGCCATCCAGGGCGGCGCGTGTGCAGGTCCGGTGGCCGATACCGCCGCGCTGCTGGCCGAGGTGCTGGCCGACGTCGTCGGGGTGGAGCAGGTCCAGGCCGACAGCCACTTCTTCCATGACCTGGGTGCCGACTCGATGGTGATGGCGCGATTCTGCGCCCGGGTGAGGAAACGGGCGGATCTGCCGTCGGTGTCCATGAAGGACATCTACCGGAACCCGACGATCGCGAGCCTGACGGCGGCGCTCACGGATGCCGCGCCGGCCGTGGTCGAGCCCTTGGTCCCGGTGCCGTCCGAGCCTGCCGCACCGGCCCGGGCCGGCACCCTGGAGTACGTCCTGTGCGGGACGCTGCAGCTCCTGTTCTTCCTCGGGTCCTGCTTCGCCGCCGCGTTCGTCGCCGTGCGAGGTCTTGAGTGGATCTCCGCCGGCTCCGGTGTCATCGAGACCTACCTGAGGTCGGTCCTGTTCGGCGGCGCGGCCTTCCTCGGCGCGTGCACGCTGCCGATCCTGGCGAAGTGGCTGCTCATCGGCCGGTGGAAGCACCAGCAGATCCGCATCTGGAGCCCGGCCTACGTCCGGTTCTGGGTCGTCAAGACGCTGGTGCGGTCCAGCCCGCTGGCGCTGTTCGCCGGTTCACCCCTGTACGTGCTGTATCTGAGGGCGCTGGGCGCGAAGATCGGGCGAGGTGTGGTGATCTTCTCCCAGCACGTGCCGGTGTGCACCGACCTGCTCACCATCGGCGACGGCACGGTCATCCGTAAGGACTCGTACTTCACCTGCTACCGCGCCCACTCCGGGTGGATCCAGACCGGCGCGGTTGCCCTGGGCCGGGATGTGTACGTCGGCGAGCAGACGGTGCTCGACATCGAGACCTCGATGGGTGATGGGGCCCAACTGGGCCACGTCTCCTCTTTGCACGCCGGGCAGGCCGTGCCCGCCGGCCAGGGCTGGCACGGTTCTCCGGCCCAGCCCACCGACGTGGACTACCGGATGGTCCCGCCTGCCGCCTGCGGCACCCTGCGAAGTGCCCTCTACTCCGCCGTGCAGGTGCTGACGATGCTGGCCCTGTACCTGCCGTTGGTGATCTGCGTTCTCGACATCCTCGTGGGGTCTCGGGTGGAAGCGCTTCTGGGCGCAGCCTCTGCGGACCTCACCAGTGGGGCGTTCTATCTCGAGGCGCTGGCCATTTCCTTCGTGGTGTTCTTCGGCTCCCTGCTCCTGGGCATTGTCTTCGTGTTCACTGTCCCTCGCGTGCTCAACCTGGCCATCAAGCCGGACACGGTCTATCCCTTGTACGGTGCGCACTACTTGTTCCACCGGGCGATCACGCGCATGGCGAACTCGAAATTCCTGATAGGCCTCTTCGGGGACAGCTCCTACATCGTCCCCTTCCTGCGCGGTCTCGGGTACGACCTTTCCTCCCCGGTTGTGCAGACCGGGTCGAACTTCGGCGACCATCTCAAGCAGGACACCCCGTACTTGGTCTCCGTCGGCCCCGGAACGGTGTGCGCCAGTGAGCTGTCGATCGTCAATGCCGACTATTCCGGCACGTCCTTCCGTGTATCGCGGGCATCGATCGGCGCTCACAGCTTCCTCGGGAACATGATCGTCTATCCCTCGCAGAGCAAGGTCGGCGACAACTGCCTGCTGGCGACGAAGGTCATGGTTCCGGTCGACGGGGAGGTCCGGGAGGGAGTCGGGCTGCTGGGCTCGCCCAGCTTCGAGATCCCGCGCACGGTCGATCGTGACAACAGGTTCAACGACCTGACGAGCGGGGACGAGCTGCGCCGCCGCCTCGCCGCCAAGAACAGGCACAATGCCCTCACCATAGGGTTCTTCCTGCTGGCGCGATGGTTCTACACCTTTGTGGCCGTCGTGATCGGTCTGTGCGCTGCGAGCCTGTACCCCTCCCTGGGTGTGTCGGCGCTCGCGCTGGCCATGGTCTTCCTCCTTCTGTTCAGCGTCGTTCACGGCGTACTCGTCGAACGTGCCTCCACGGGATTTCGGCCCTTGCCGCCGAAGTACTGCTCGATCTACGACATCGACTTCTGGCGGACGGAACGCTTCTTCAAACTGGAGTCCGGGGTGGGCACGGTTTTCAACGGCACCCCGTTCAAGAGCGCGGTCTGGCGGCTGCAGGGCGTCCGGCTCGGCAAGAGGCTCTTCGACGACGGTTGCCAGATGGCCGAGAAGAACCTCGTGACGATCGGAGACGACGTCACCCTCAACGCCGGCGGGTGGATTCAGTGCCACTCGCAGGAGGACTACGTCTTCAAGTGCGACCAGATCACCATCGGTGCCGGCTGCACCCTCGGAGTCGGTTCGTTCGTCCTGTACGGCACGACGATGGGCGACGGCGCAGTGCTCGCCCCCGACTCCTTCCTCATGAAGGGCGAGGAGATCCCGGCGCACGCCCGATGGGGCGGAAACCCGGCCAGGGAGCTGCGGACCGGCCACGGAATCGAGACCCGCGACGTCGCCCACTTCGGCGCCAAGTGGCATCAGTGATCAGGAAAAGGATGTGATGAACATGGAACAGAACAAGACCGGGCACGAGTTCTGGCGCGGTGTGCTCGCCGCCGGCGGACTCACGCCGATCCCGCGGTGGACCCTCGATCCGGTGCCGGGCATCGCCGAACACGACGCGACGATCTCCGACGGCGACGTGGCGGCGCTGCGGCGACTGGCCGGCGAGCTGACGGTGCCGTTGTCCTCGGTGCTCCTCGCCGCGCACACCAAGGTTCTCGCCACGCTGTCCGGCGAACGCGACGTCGTGACCGGTTACGTCACCGGGAGCGGCTCGCCGCTGCCCTGCCGGCTGACGACCGCGGCCGACTCGTGGCGGGCCCTGCTGCTGGACACACGTCGCTCCGAGGCGGAACTGCGCTCGCACCGGGACTTCCCCCTCGACGACCTCAGGCGCGAACTGGGCCTGACCGAGCCGTCCTTCGAGACCGTCTTCGACCCCACGGGCGGCGACGGTGAGCTCGCCGAGGACACCGTGCTGCGGGTGGGGGTCTTCCAACACGGCGGCCGGCTCGGCCTGCGGCTGCGGTACCGGACCGATGTCATCGACTCGGCCTGCGCCGCAAGGATCGCGGGCTACCACCTCACCGCGCTCGCGCTGATCACCGCCGATCCGGACGCCGAGCACGGGCGGTGCAGCCTGCTCTCGGCCGAGGAGCTCCGGTTCCAGCTCGAAGGGCTGTCCGGGCCACGCCGACAGCTGCCGGACCGCCGGGTCCACGAGCTGTTCGAAGAGCGGGTGCGCAAGCACCCGGACGCCGTCGCTGCCGTGTTCGGCGACCGGCAGTGGACCTACCGGGAGCTCAACACCCGCGCCAACCGGCTGGGCCGGGCCCTGCTGGCGCGAGGGCTGCGCCGCGAAGACGTCGTCGCGGTGGTGACGGAGCGGAACCTGGACTGGATGGCCTCCGTCCTCGCGATCTTCAAGGCCGGTGGCGTGTATCTGCCCATCGAGCCGCACTTCCCCACCGACCGCATCACGGCCGCACTCTCCCGGGCCGAGTGCGGGTTCGTCCTCACCGAACGTGGCAGCACCGCCACGCTCGACCAGGCCCTGGGCACACTGCCCGGAGTCCGGACGCTCTTCGTCGAGACGGCCTGGGAGGAGAACCACGCCGACGGTGATCTCGGCATCCGGGTCTCGCCGGACCAGCTCGCCTACATCCTGTTCACCTCCGGCTCCACCGGGGAACCCAAGGGGGCGATGTGCGAGCACGCGGGCATGCTCAACCACATCTACGCCAAGCTCGACGACCTGGAAGTCGCCGAGGGCGAGGTGATCCCCCAGACCGGACCCCAGTGCTTCGACATCTCGGTGTGGCAGCTGCTCGCCGCGCTCCTCGTCGGCGGCCGGACCCTGCTGGTCGACCAGGAGGCGATCCTGGACGTCGAGCGGTTCGTGGACACGATCGTCGACGGCCGGGCCGCCGTGCTCCAGGTCGTGCCGTCCTACCTCGACGTCTTCCTGTCCTTCCTGGAGCAGAACCCCCGTGAACTGCCGGACCTGCACACCGTGTCGCCCACCGGCGACTTCCTGAAGAAGGAGCTGGTGCAGCGCTGGTTCGCCACCCAGCCCAAGATCAAGATGGTCAACACCTACGGGCTGACCGAGACCTCGGACGACGTCGTCCACGAGGTCATGGACCGGGTACCGGACCGGGACCAGGTCCCGCTCGGCCGCCCCATCGGCAATGCGCGCGTCTACGTCGTCGACGAGCACCTGTCACCGGTGCCGCTGGGCGCCCCCGGTGTGATCGTCTTCGCCGGTGTCTGCGTCGGCCGCGGGTACGTCAACGACCCCGAGCGGACCAGTCAGGTCTTCATGGCCGATCCGCACCGCAAGGGTGAGCCTCCCCCGCCCGGGACATCCCCCCGGACGGAGTCCGGACAAGGCCCAGAAGGGAGGATCTGCCGCAGCGGCGACTACGGCCGCTGGCAGCCGGAGGGCAAGCTCGAGTTCCTCGGCCGCCGGGACAACCAGGTCAAGATACGGGGCTTCCGGATCGAGATCGGCGAGATAGAGAACGCGCTCCTGCGCATCGACGGCGTCCGCGACGGCGCCGCGGTGGTCGCCGAAGGGGACGGTGGGAGCAAGCGCCTGGTGGCCTTCTACTCCGGCCGGCGCCCGCTGCCGGCCAAAGTCCTGCGGGACCGGCTGGGCCAGTCGCTGCCCGAGTACATGGTCCCCTCGGCCTTCCACTGGGACAAGAGCCTGCCCCTGACCCCCAACGGAAAGATCGACAGGCGGACGCTGACGGCACGCGCCGGCGAACTCGGCACCGTGAAGGACGATCACCACGCGCCGAGCACGCCGACCGAGGAGCGTCTGGCGGCCGCCTGGGCGAAGGTGCTCGGCGTCCCGCCGGACCGGATCGGCCCGCGCGACCACTTCTTCGACAGGGGCGGCACGTCACTGTCGGCGGTGAAGCTGGCGGTCGCCCTTGACCGCGCGGTGTCCCTCAAGGACGTCACCCGCCACCCCGTCCTCGCCGATCTGGCCGCCCTGGTCGACGGCAGGCACACGAGCGAGGTGCGCCATGGGTAGCGTGACCAGGTCGCTCGACCGGTCGGGTTGTGAGTGGCTGCAGTACGACTACCGGTCCGCGCTGATGACACCGGACCGGCCGGGATCGTTCAGCATGTGGCGATACCGCAAGCTGCTGCCGGTAGCCGGTGGCCCGGTGCGGTATCCGCTGCCGATCGGTGGCACGCCGCTGCTGCCGGCCCCGGCGCTCAGAAAGACGCTGGGCGTACCGCGCCTGTGGATCAAGGACGAGACGCGCAACCCGACCGCGTCCAACAAGGACCGCGCCACCGCACTCGTGATCGAAGACGGGCTGCGACGCGGGATGGACACGATCACGACCGCCTCCACCGGAAACGCCGCTGTGGCCACGGCCTTCGGCGCCGCGGCAGCGGGGATGCGAGCCGTCATCTTCGTGTCCGCCGACTGCCGGCCGGAGAAGCTCGCGCTCATGGCCCAGGCCGGTGCATGGGTCTTCCAGGTACGCGACGGCTACGCGGCCGCAGTCGACCTCTCCCGCGCGGCCGCCCGCTCCTTCGGATGGCTCGACCGCAACACGGGCGCCAACCCGCTCACCATCGAAGCGAAGAAGACCGTCGCGTTCGAGGTCTGGGAACAGCTCGGCCGCCGACTCCCGGACCTCATGGTCCTCCCCGTCGGCGACGGCCCCACGCTGGTGGCGCTCGACAAGGGCTTCGCCGAACTCGTCAGCTGCGGCCTCACCACCCGCAAACCGCGCCTGATCGGCATACAGGCGGAGCGCTGCCAGCCCCTGGTGCGGGCCTGGCAGGACACACCCGCCAGGCCGGCGGAACTGGACCCCGCCGCCACCGTCGCCGACGGCATCGCGGTGCTGCGGCCCGCCATCGGTGAAGCCGCACTCGCCGTGACACGCCAAAGCGGCGGAGCAATGATGGCCGTCACCGACACGGCCCTGCTCAGCGCGGTGTCCACACTCGCCGACACAGCAGGCGTGAACGCCGAACCCGCCGGCGCCGCAGCCCTGGCAGGGCTGAACAGCGCCATCGAACACGGCCTTGCAGACCCATCGGAAAGCGTGGTCCTGCTGGTCACCGGCCGGGAGACGAAGGCGAGCGGAGAACCGGCCGAACGGGGGCGGGTGGCGGTCGTCGACAAGCTCGACGAAGTCGAGCAGACCCTGGCAGGCGGCCGTTGACGACGCCCCGGACCCATGCCGGCCCCGCGATACCGACTCCTCCGCCACTCCGCTACCGCCCCGCCACGCTGCCCGGCGTCCAGTTCACTCCCGACGCGCACGCAGAGGTCCAGGGCGGCAACATCCACACCTGCCGCCACCACGTCACCCGGCCGAGCGTGACCGCCTGCGCGGGAAGGTGCGGGAGCGTCAGGGGCACGAGGCGGAGCCGACAGCCGGGGTCATCCACGCGCAGCCGATCAGGCCGCCGCGTCCGTGCCCTCCGCCTCACGCGGCCACGACGGCGGCTAGCCGATCAACGGCAGGAAGCGGCACATCGTGACCGACTGCCTGGGCTGCTGCTCCTCGTGGCCGTGACCGCCGCGAACGTGGACGACCGCGAAGCGGCCACCGTCCTACTGACCCGGCCGCGAAAGCTGCTCCGGGACATCCGCCCGGTCCCGGCGGACGGCCGCCACACCGCCAAGGACCTGGCGAGAGCGTCCACACGGAGGAACGATCCCCCGGTCGCGGTCGCCCACGACGGCGGCGACGGCGACGGCGACGGCGACGGCGACGGCGACGGCGACGGCGACGGCGACGGCGACGGCGACGGCGACGATCGTGTCCCACTCCTGAGCGCCCTGGGCGGCTGCCGCGCCGAACCAGCTCGAGGCGCAGGGGCCGCCGGTGAAGTGGTAGGCGTTCACCGCGGTGACGACCCGGCAGACGGTCCTTCGCCGGGCCAGACAGCGCTCGCGGTCTCGGCGGCGGATTCCGCTGCGGTCTGGTTGCCGGTGAGTCCGATGAGCGAGGTCGGCCTGGCGGGCTTCTTGCCGATGGCGGGGTGTTCGGCGAAGAGGGCGACGGTCAGCGTGAGGTGGGGTCCGTAGGTGGTGGACCAGGCGGTGCGGTTGGCGGCTCCGCCGGTGTGGTGCGTCGGCAGGCCGGCGGAGGTGCTGTTGAGCTTGCGGGTGACGGTTTCGGCGGCCGTGGCGGTCATGGCGTGTTGGATGTCCGGTCGTCCGGTGTGGAGGGTGCGGCCGCCGCGGGTGATCTTCGCGGTGGTGTAGGGGGTGGCGTGGCGGCCGTGGCCGGCCACGGTGGCATAGGCGGCGGCCATCTGGATGGTGGTGGGGGCTGCGGTGTGCTGGAGCTGGTCCAGCGGTGGTGCCAGTCGGACACCGGTCAAAGGGCTCAGGGCGGTGCCCGCTTCGATGGCGCCGTTGAGGGCGTCGTTGAAGGGCTGCTGGGCGTAGTCGGCGCCGCCGTAGAGCAGGCGGATCGCGCCGTCGCCGGGAATCACCGCGACGATCGCGGTGTGCAGCCGGGCCTCGGGGTCGGCCTCTTGGGTGCGGGCGGCGGCGGACTGAGCCCGCACTGCCTCCGCGGCCGCGTCCTGGAGGGTGAGGTCGAAAGTGGTGTGCACCGTGTAGCCGCCGCGGGCGAGTTCGTCCTGGCTGATGCCGAGCTTTGCTGCGGCTTCGGCAGCGGCGGCGTCGATGAGGTACTGACGCTGGCCCTCCGTCTGCCCCGGTGGGAAGAAGCGGAACGCGGGAAACACAGCCTGGGCTCGCTGTCGCGCGGTGATGGCACCACCAGCCGTCATGCCCTCCAGCACCCAGGCCCAGCGGCGCTGCAGGACAGCGGTGACTTTCGGGTCGGATCCGGCCTTCTCGTAGTACGACGGCAGGTTGATGACGGCCGCCAGTGCGGCACCCTGGGAGAGGGTCAGGGCCTCGGCGTTGACGCCGAAGTAGTTGCGGGCGGCGGCCTCGATGCCGGCCGCGCCGCGGCCGAAGTACACGGTGTTCAGATACCCCTGGAGAATCTCCTCCTTGGAGCGGGTACGGTCCAGCTTGACGGCGATCACTGCCTCTTCGGCCTTGCGGGACAGCGACTGTTCCGGGGTCAGCAGGGCGTTCTTGACGTACTGCTGGGTGATGGTGGAGCCGCCCTGCCTGGTACCTCCGGTGATCGCGGCGAGCACGGCACGCCCGATCGAGGTCGGCGCGATCCCGGAGTCGGTGCGAAAGGACCGGTTCTCCGCGGCGATGACGGCCTCCTGCACATGCCGCGGCACACGGGACAGAGGCACGTCCTGCCGGTCCACCGGGCCGCGCCGCCCGAGGTGGTTACCGCGGACATCCACGAACACGGTGCTCTGCACCACCGCTTCGGGGTGCGCGGGAGGGATGTCCACCAGGGTGTACACCCCCATCGCCACGCCGCACAGGGCGAGAACCAGGAGCAGGGCCGAGGTGGCGAGTCTGCGCAGCCACCGCCTTGGGCGGTGAGGACGCGGGGCGTGGCGGGCACCGCGCCGTCGCCCTGGCCGCTGCGTTACGAGGCGGAGGAAGCGGGAGGGCAGGCTGTGGGACGGCGCTGCGGTCCGGCCGGCGGAGTTGTCTGGCAAGGCAGGGGAATTCCGGTGTTCGGGCGCCTTCGGCAATGAGCTTCGTGCGCCCACGCATCAACAACAGCGGCACGGCGGCCTCTTGATGCGTGGGCGCACGGTCATCAGCCCTGTCCGGGGCGCGGGTCGGGTGTGAGGAGATGCCGAGGTGCTGCGGCCGGCGGCAGGATCAGCAGAAGCCGTAGCCACCGCACTCAGCAGCGATGGGTGACGTCACCCCCGTCCTTCTGCAAGCAGTTGGCGAGGACGGTGCCGTCGGCGGCGTATCCGGTGTGCCATTTGTCCGGCCCGGGCTTGCCGCCGAAGGTTGAGGGGCCGTTGACATAGAAGGCGGCCCAGCCGGGGTTGCCGGCCAGCGTGACCACCTTCGCGTTCAGCGTCACACCGTTGACCTCCACGGTCACCTTGGCGAGCTTGTGCGGGCCGCGGTAGACGCCGATGTACAGGTTCCCGGTCGGCTTGGCGGATGTCATGGCATACATCAAGGGGAGGGTGGGATCCTTGAGGAGCTTCGCGGAGGCTAGCGAGAACGGCCGTCCTTTCCTCTCTGCTTCCTGCCAGACCAGAGAGCCGTCTGCGGTCACCCAGAAGCTGTTGCCCCGCCCGGCATCGATCCGCTCCTCTGCACGTACCACCCGCACCCCGGCGGGCTGTGGCGAGTCCGGCTCGGCCGGTGAGGCAGTGACCGTCGGCTCGGCCGGTGCCGGGGCGCCGAAACCGCTTGTCTCATGACCACGAGCGAGGACGGTGCCATCGGCGGCGTAGCCGGTGAACCACTTCTCCAGCGGGGGCTTGCCGAAGGTTGAAGGACCGTTGACATAGAAGGCGGCCCAGCCGGGGTTGCCGGACAGCGTGACCACCGTCGCGTTCAGCGTCACACCGTTGACCTCCACAGTGACCTTGGCGAGCTTGCCCTTGCCGCGGTAGACGCCGACATACAGGTTTCCGCCCGGCTCGGAGTGGGTGGGGCCGAACATCAAAGGAAGGGTGGGATCCTTCAGGTCCTTGGCGGAAGCTACCGGGTACGGCTTGTCCTCCTTCTGTCCCTTCGGGGTGAAACCCGGGGTGTGCAGGACCACAGAGCCGTCGGCAGTCACCCAGAAGCTGTTGCCCAGCCCGGTATCGATCCGCTCCTCTGCACGCACCACCCGCACCCCGCCGGAGTGCGAGGAGGCCGGCTCGGTCGGAGTGGTTGCCGTGGCGGTGAGCTGCGCGACGGTGACGAGGGTGCACGACACGACGGCAGCGGCCAACCCCGCGGTGCGGGCGGCGTTGCGGCGGCGGCGGATCGCCCCGCCGCGCCGGATAACCGCCACTGTAGGGACGGGCGCGGTGGGGGCGGACTCGGCCGACGTGCGCAGCGCCTGCCTGAGGTTGTCTTCGAAGGTCATCGAAGGGCACCTTCCTTAGCTGTGGGGAGTGTGGGTGGGTTCTCGGTGCCGCTGATGGGGGCGGCCAGTGCGGCGAGGGAGGGGTCCTGGCGGAGGTTGGCCAGGCCCCGCGTGACCTGGCTGCGGACCGTGGCCGCCCGGGTTCCCAGGGCCGCGGCGGCCTGAGTGTCGGTCAGGTCCTCGAAGTAGCGCAGCACCACGGCCGCGCGCTGCCGGGCAGGCAGCCGGGCCAAGGCGTCCACGAGCACGTCGCGCTCTTCCACCCGGCTGGTGTGGTCGGCCACCGCGGTATCCGGCAAGCGCGTGGTGAACCACTCGCGCACCCTGCGCCGACGGAACCGGTCCGCATTGCTGTGAATCATGATCCGCCATACGTAGGCGTCCACGTCGTCGCTGCGCCGCACCTGGTCCCACTTCACATAGGCGCGGGCCAGCGTGCCCTGGACGAGTTCCTCGGCGTCATGGTGATTGCCGGTGAGCAGATGCGCGGTGCGCAGCAACCGCGACCACCGGCCGACCATGAAACCGCGGAAGTCCTCGTCGATATCACTTCTCAAAAGAGGCGTCCTTGCAGAAAACGGGGCAGGCCGTTGCCCGCCAGTCAGCGGGCAATGGGAGGACCTGGGCCGGCAGCCCGGTCCCTCACTCCGGCACGGGCTGCGTGGTGTGGGCGAGAACGGTGCCGTCGGCGGCATGACCGGTGAGGGTGATGACCGCCGGACCCCTCGCTGCCTCGCCGGGACGGGTAGATGCGTCGACGTAGAAGGCGGCCCAACCGGGGTTGCCGGCCAGGGTGACCACCTTCGCGTTCAGCGTCGCGCCGCCGGCCTGCACGGTGGCCCTGGCGAGCTGGCCCGGGCCACGGTAGAAGCCGACGTACAGCGTCCCGGCCGCCTCGGCGAGGCTGACGGCATCAATCGTGGTGTCCGGCACATCGGTGCCGAGCACCGACTTCGGCTGCGCGAAACGGCCCTCGGTATCGCCGGGGACATCCGCGACCAGCCGGCCGTCCGCGGTCAGCCAGATCGTGGTGCCCCGCCCGGTGTCGATCCGCTCACCCGCTTCCACCAACCGCACGGCAGCCATGGACCAGACCGCGATCGCGGTCGGCTCCGCCACTGCATGGGAGCCGCCGCCGGCAGCGAACACCACACCGCCGCCCGACACCGCCACAACAGCGACCGCGGCAACAACGGTGCGGCCGGAGAGGCGCTCCTTGCGCCTGTGTGTCATCGCATCTCCTCACGTCCTCAGAGCCACCAGCAGCCCGCCCACGGCAGCCCAGGACGACTGACTGACCCATTCGCCCCTCAGACAGCGTTCGGCGACCAAAACGCTGCTCCATAACTGCAAGATCTTTTTGCCGATCGCCTCAGCACTTCGTGTCGTGGCAAATCCGCCGGCGGACAGCGCACGCCGGCCACTCCTAGCCATCTGCGGGCTGGGACGCCAGAGGAACGGCTCTCGCCAGGCTGGGGTGCGGGACGGCCACGGCTGTACTGCCGCCCGCGATGACGGGTACCAGGGCCACTCCCGCGCACGCCCAGGCAATCGCCAGGACGGACGATCAGGCGCTCGGTGACACAGCGTCGTTGCTGTCATGTCCCAGCGTTCGGAAGTCGAGCAGCATGGGCTCGTGACCGCAGTCGCGGAGGAAGGCGATGAGGCCCTGGGGCGATACGGCGGTCGTGGCGTCGTTGCGCAGCGGATGGAAGTGCAGGGGCGTACGGGTCAGCAGGCCGCGGTCGAGGACGACGCTGATGCTGCCCGGAGCGGCGTTCATCAGGGCGAAGGGAGTCACCGCCCCTGGCGTGACACCCAGTACGTCGGTGAGGGTCTCCGGCTTCCCGAAGGACAGCCTGGCGCCCCCTACCGCCTTCCCGAGGGCTTTCAGGTCAACCTGCGTGTTCTCCTCGACCACGGCCAGAAACAGCCGCCGTTTCCTGTCCTTGAGGAAGAGGTTCTTGGCGTGCCCTCCGGCATCGCCGACTCCGTGCAGAGCCCGGGCCTGCTCGACGGTGAAGACCGGTTCGTGATGCTCGGTGGCCCAGGGAATGCCGAGCGCGTCCAGCCGCGCGACGAGCGCAGCCTCGGCCTCTTCCGGGTCACGCATCACGCGCCCCCACCCACCCCGAACGAAAGCACACGCATGCCTCTTTCTACCTCCGTGAACTCACAGACAACGCCAACACCCCGACACTCCACCACACTCAACCGAGCTCACGAGACCAGCACCCCGCTGGAGTCCCCGAAGCCGCTGCGAGCACCGCACCGCCGTACTGCGTCCCGCAACGGCGGGCACCGCGGGACCCCTCCGACACACTCCACACCGGCGCAGGCCAGAACCGAGCCTGGACTGCGGCGCGATGGCCCCCGTGGCTTGAGGTTCCATGGGCCCGGCGGGTCTTCTCCCCTGCGGCCCGAGCCGCGGCCGCCGGTGAAGGTGGCTGCAGCGTAACGGCGCGGGCGTCCGCCGCCTGAGAACACCCAAGCATAATCCGTAATGCGGAATCCTTCATCCACATCGCGGCATCCAAGTTAGCCACGTCTCGACGATCGAGACAACGCGCAGCGACATAGATCACTTACCCAACTCACGGGTCCGGTGCATTGATTGACGACGCGGAAGCGCGGCGCTTACAGTCGAGCGGCTTTTCGCCATACGAACAGCTCCTTCCGCATTGCGGACACATCTCAGGGGAGGCCATGCAGGACCTCGGAGTCTTGAGCCAGATCGCAGCGTCCACGGACCGGTTCGCCGCCACCGTCGCCTCACTCACTGAGGCCCAGGTAGCGGAAGCAACACTTGTCCCGCCCTGGACCCGCGGCCACGTCATCACGCATGTGGCGCGCGCCGCGGACAGCCTCTGCCGACTGCTGACCTGGGCCCGCACCGGAGTGGAGACGCCGCAGTACGCGAGCATGGAAGCCCGGGCCGCCGAGATCGAGGCCGGGGCCCGACGGCCGGTCGACGACCTGACCACCGACGTTCTCGACTCCGCCGCCCGCTTCGCGGAAGCCGTGCGTGCCGTGCCCTCAACCGCCTGGCACACCGAGGTCCGGATGCGCACCGGCGAGCTCCGCACACCCGCGACCCTGGTTCCGACCCGGCTGCGCGAACTGGAGCTCCACCACGCCGACTTGGACTCCGGATACGGCTTCACCGACATACCGGCCGACGCCACACGATGGATCATCGACGACATCGTCGAGGCACTCGCCCGGCGCGGGGATACCCCGCCCCTGCGCCTGGAGACAACCGACACCGGCCTCGTCCACGCGCTGGGGACCGGCGGCACCACGGTCAGAGGACGGCAGGCCGACCTCCTCGGCTGGCTCAGCGGCCGGTCCTCGGCACCGGACTCACCGCTCACGGGGCCGACGCAGTTCCCCCGGCGCCCTTCTGGATCTGACGGAATCCCAGCCACCGCCCGGGCCTCCCGGTCCAACACCGGGATCCACAGATCGGACCCACTCCACGGCAAACCCCCCACCTCGGACCGCCTCAGGTCCCAACACCTCGCTTCACGGGGCGTTGGAGCACCGGCGGTCGGTCACGCCGGCGCATGGCCGCGGTGATCGCCAGATCCACCGCGCCAACCGCTGGTCGAGGCACGGATGTTGAGCTGCGGCGGGACGAGGATGTGCTGCGGGATGTGCGCGGCACCCTCCCTGATGCGTTGCACGAGCCGACCTACCGCGATCCGCCCGACGGTGTGGCGTGGTGGGGCGACGGCAGTGAGCGGGATGTCGGCGAGCGTGGCCAGGCTGTCGTCGTAGGCGACCACGGCCAGTTCGTCGGGCAGCGTCCAGCCTCGTGCCCGGGCACGCTGGACCAGCATGATCGCCTGTACGTCGGGGTGGGCGACCACCGCCGTGACGCCCGTGCGGGCGACGTCGTCCAGGAAGCGCTCGACCTGGGCGTCGGCCTCGGCGTCGTCCCGTGGATGGACGGTGATGTTGCGCGGTGTGTCACGGGGCAGGTCGTAGTGGTCGGTGGCGAGGTCGAAAGCCCGGGCGATCCAGTGACTGGTGGTCGACGGGCGGGCCAGGAGCGCGATCCGGCGATGTCCGCCGTCGACGAGGTGGCGCAGGGCCTGAAGCGCGCCGTGTTCGTGGTGGGAGCTGACGTAGTCGAAGGAATCGACGACTGCGCTCGCTTCCTGGCGACGTTCCACGATCACGACGGCGGTGTCGAGTGCGGCGAGCCAGCCGAGAGTGGGGCGGGCTTCTTCGAGCGAGCAACTGGGGGTGAGGAGCAGGCCGTCGAGCCGGTCGTCCAGCATCCGCCTGACGAGGGCACCGTCCTCACCGTCGTTGTAGTTCGAGAAGCCGATCCTCAACTGCGCGTGCAGGGACTCCGCAGCGACGCGTGCCCCGTGGACCAGCTGATGGAAGTAGGTGGATGGCGAGGGCACGACCATTCCCAGGGAGAGCGGGCGACCGCGCCCGGGTGCGGCCCCTGGTCCACCGGCCGCCGGCAGGGCCGCCAGGACGGCCCCACCGTGGACGCGGTTGACGATTCCCGCCTCGGCGAGTGCATTGATGTCGCGGCGCACGGACATCTGCGACACACGGAGCTCCGCGGCGATCTCCGTTACGCGTACGGCGCCTTCGCGGCGAACGGCGCGCAGGATCGCCTCTTGGCGTGCGGTGAACACAAGGCATCGGCCTCCCAGCGGTGCGTGATCGCACACCTTATGCCCAACGTGTACCGGCGAACGAGGCCCATGGAGCGCGGACAGGGGCAGCCAACTGCTTGCGGGCTGGTGAATCCCCATGCGCTGCGGGGTCAAAGCCGCCAGCGCGTGCGGTTCTGTGCGAGTGGTCGAGCACCCATTGACCGTCCGTGTCCGGGTCGTCGAACATCTCGGTCCGGAGCCGGAACGCTCAGTTCGAACAGAAGTCGCGCTGTCCTGGGGGCGGGATCGCGCCATGCGGGTCCCTCGCCGAGCGGGTCCGGACACAGGAGGGACCTCGATGAACACGGTGAGCGGCGGGGCGCTGGTGGACGAGTCCACCAGCGCCGCGAGGCAGACCCCCGCGGCAGAACCTGGCCTCGTACCGGCGAAGCCGGAACGGACCGGGGCTGCGGTGCGCCGCCCGGGAAGCGAGGGGTTGCTGTCCCGGATACGCAGGGACAGGGCACTGCTGCTGCTCATGGTGCCGGGGGTGCTGTACTTCCTCGTGTTCCAGTACGGAGCCCTGTTCGGGAACGTGATCGCGTTCAAGGACTACAAGCCGTACCTGGGCGTCGGCGCGAGTCCATGGGTGGGTACCGGCAACTTCCAGGCACTCTTCGGGGAGCCGGCCTTCTGGCATGCCGCGCTGAACACCGTCCTGCTGGCACTGCTGCAGATCGTCTTCTACTTCCCGGTTCCGCTCGCGCTGGCCCTGCTGCTGCACAGCGTCATCCGGGGCAGGACGCGGAGGTTCGTGCAGTCGGTGGTCTATCTGCCGCACTTCATCTCCTGGGTCATCGTCATCGCCCTCTTCCAGCAGGTGCTGGGCGCGGACGGCGTCGTCAACGGGCTGTTCGGCGGCTCCGGCGACCACCTGGTCGATGTCATCGGCAACCCGGACGCGTTCAAGCCGCTCATGGTCCTCGAACTCATCTGGAAGGAGTGCGGCTGGGGCACAATCATCTTCCTCGCCGCGCTGCACCAGATCGACGAGAACCAGTACGAGGCCGCCGCCATCGACGGAGCCGGCCCATGGCGCCGGTTCTGGCACGTGACGCTGCCGTCGCTGCGCGCGGTGATCTTCCTGCTGCTGATCCTGCGCCTCGGCGACATCCTCTCCGTCGGCTTCGAGCAGATCCTGCTCCAGCGCGACGCTTTCGGCCCGGACGTGGCCGAGGTCATCGACACCTACGTCTACTACCACGGCGTGCGCGACCAGAACTGGGGCGTGGCCGCCGCCGCCGGACTGTTCAAGGGCGCGATCGGTGCCGTCCTGGTCTTCACCGCGAACAAAGTCGCCCACCGCATGGGCGAGCAGGGGGTGTACCGCTGATGAGCGACGTCCGTACGGAGCGCCCGGCCTGGCTGGAGAAGCCCAAGCCCCTGACCCAGGGAGCCAAGGGGCTCGCTCTGGCGGCCACCGTCCTCGCCGTGGTGATCCCGCTGTGGGTGGTGATCGCGACCAGCTTCGCCCCGGACGCACAGGTCAGCGCCAACGGCGGCTATGCGCTGTGGCCGCGGGAATGGACCCTGCACGCCTACGACCTCGTCTTCTCCGGCGGCCAGATCACCCGGGCCCTGGTCGTCTCGGCCCTGGTCACCCTCGTCGGGACGCTGCTGAGCCTGGTGTGCACGATCACCCTGGCCTACGCCCTGGCGCGGCCCGGCGTGGTCGGCGGCAGGCCGGTCATGATCGGGATCCTGTTCACCTTCCTCTTCCCGGCCGGCATGATCCCCAGCTTCCTGGTGGTCAACTCCTTGGGCCTGCGCAACACCTACACCGCGCTCTTCCTGCCCGTACTGGTCTCAGCGTTCAACCTGGTCGTGATGCGCGGCTTCTTCCAGGGCATCCCGGCCGAGCTGTTCGAGTCGGCCAAACTGGACGGTGCGGGCGAACTTCGGATCCTGTGCACGATCGTGCTGCCGCTGTCCAAGGCCGTCATCGCCGTGGTCGGCCTGTTCTACGCGGTCGGCTACTGGAACGACTTCTTCCGCGCCCTGCTCTATCTGGACGACCAGTCGATGTGGCCGGTGCAGACCTGGATGCGCACCTACGTCGTACAGGCCCAGAACCAGCTCGTCCAGGTCGGCGGCGCCACCGGTGAGCAGGTCGACTTCGCCCCGCAGACGGTCAACATGGCCGTCGTCGTCCTGGCCACCGTGCCCATCCTCGTCGTCTATCCCTTTGTCCAGCGCTATTTCACCAAGGGCGTCCTGACCGGCGCGGTCAAGAGCTGAGCCCCTCCCTCGCCGGCCTTCTCTCTTCGGCCCTTCTCTCCCCGACACTCTCGATTGGCTCCGCCCACCCGGGCTTCCGCCTGCCTCGCTGCTTCGCGCTTCTCACCGAAGGAACCGATCCGCCATGAGCGTCTCGCGCAGAACCGTCCTGCAGACGATGGGCATTTCCACCGCACTGGCCACCACCGGCTTCTCACTCGCCGGGTGCTCCACCTCGACCGCTACGAGTGACACCGGCAACGCCGGCAAGGACCTGGCCCCCTGGCCGACCTACGTCCCCCACCCGAACGCCCCGAAGCCGGACCTGGCACCGACCGACAAGGGCGTCCAGCCCGGCTTCACCTCCTACCCCAAGGAGCTGGCCAAGGCCGTCGCGGAGAAGCCGGGTGACGGATCGAAGGTGACGGTGTGGACCATCACCTGGGGCGCCCCACCGAAGCCGAAGGCCAAGCACAAGCTGTGGCAGGCGATCGAAGCGGCTCTCGGCGTGGATCTCGACCTGCAGGTCATCCCCGCCCTTGAGGCTCCGCAGAAGTACGCGACACTGGTGGCCGGCGGGGAACTCCCTGACATCATCGCGGTCTCGGCCAACCTGCCCGACGTCGCCGAGATGGTCGCCGCCAGATGCCAGGACCTGACCGAGTTCCTCTCCGGCGACGCGGTCAAGCGGTATCCGAACCTGGCCGCCATCCCCGCCTACGCCTGGAAGGCTTCCGGCCGGATCGGCGGACGGCTCTACCGGATCCCGGTCGAACGGCCGCGCGTCGGCCACAGCCTCTACGTCAACAAGGAGCGCTTCGAGCGGGCCGGGATCTGGATGCCGGAGGTCGGAGCCCTCGGTGCTGACCAGCTCACGGAGGGCCTTCGGCAGATCGGCCGTACACACCGCAACAAGTACCCGGTGGGCGCGGGCGGTGCCGGCAGCTTCAACTTCAACTCGGTCGTTCCCGCCTTCGGCGCGGCCAACAAGTGGCGACTCCAGGACGGCCAGTTCCTCACGAACCTCGAAGATGACCAGATGAAGGCGGGCGTCGAGTACCTCGCCACGTGGCAGAAGTCCGGCGTCCACCGCCCCGACCCGCTGTCCCATGACGCCGCTTTGGGATCCGACTTCATGTCCGGTATCACTGCCGCGACCGGCAACTCCAACGCCTCCTTCAGCGGGTGGGCCACCGGGATCAAGGACGGCTTCACACTGGAGACGCTCCGCCCGTTCAAGCCCGCCAACGGGGCCGAACCCGGTCACTGGCTGACGCCCGGAGCCGACTACCAGACGGCACTGAAGAAGGCGCCCAAGGAGCGCATCGAACTCCTGCTCCGGGTCCTCGACTTCCTCGCCGCGCCGTTCGGCACCGAGGAGTACGAGCTCATCAATTACGGGGTCGAGGGAACCCACTTCGAGCGCGGCGACGACGGCAGCCCCGTACAGAACGAGCTCGCCCTCAACGGCGACAACAAGGACACCCTGGGCGTCGGGTTCCTGGCCTGCCCTCAGCAGGTGCTCTTCCTGCCCGCATCAGTACCGGGCGGTGCAGAAACGGTCAGAAGACGCCATGCCTTCCAGAGCGAGATCGTCCAGGTCGGCGTCGCCGACCCGTCAGTGGGCCTGCTCTCCAGCACCTGGAGCGCCAAGCTCAACGAGCTGGAACTCTTCGTGGGCGACTCCGTCAAGGCGATCATCATGGGACGCAAGTCGCTCTCCGACTGGGAGCCCATGGTCAAGCAATGGAAGGCCAAGGGCGGGGACAAGGCGGCCGAGGAGTACGCCAAGGAGTACGAGGCCGCCGCCACGGCTTCCTGACTGCCCTGATCCGGGACTGATCCGACGACCTCCGGTGGGGCTCCTCCCTTCCTCCCCCCTGATGAGAGGAGCCCCACCGGAACTCCGCCCAGCCCGAGGCACGCCGGCGACCCGGAGCCTCGGCACGCCGACGTGGGCCACATCCAGACAGACGAAGGGTACGACCTCCATGAACGCACCACGGCGCCCCAGAACCCTCATCGCCATGTACCCCGAGCTCCGCGACCTCCTCCTCGACCCGGCGGCGATCGCACGGCTGGCGGGTACGGCTTCGGTGGACATCGACCGTGTCGTGACCGACTTGGAGGACACCGAGGACCCGGCCCTGGGCGCCGCACTGCACGCCACGGAGGTCCTGCTCACCTGCTGGGGATGTCCGCCACTCACCGAGACGGCGCTGGCACGCATGCCCAACCTCAAGGCGGTGGTGCACGCCGCCGGCTCCGTCAAGCAGCTGATCAGCGAGACCGGCTGGGCACGCGGCCTGATCGTGTCGGCGGCCGCCGAGGCCAACGCCGAGCCCGTCGCCGAGTACACCCTGGCCGCGATCCTCATGGCGAACAAGCGCGTCCTGCCCATCGCCGACGCGTACCGCCGGCGGCGCGGGCCCCTGCCCCTCAACGCCCTGTTGGCCGACGCCGGGAACTACCGGCGCACGGTGGGCATCGTCGGAGCCTCCAAGGTCGGACGGCGCGTGATCGAGCTCCTGCGCCCGTTCGACCTGCACGTGCTGCTCTTCGACCCGTACGTGGACAGGACCGCAGCCTCGGCGCTCGGTGTGGAGCGCGTGGATCTCGAAGAACTGGCCCGGCGCAGCGACGTCGTGAGCATCCACGCGCCCGAGACTCCGGAGACACAGCACCAGTTCGACGCCCACCGCCTCGCCCTGCTGCGCGACGGCGCCACTCTGATCAACACCGCCCGAGGATCCCTCGTCGACACCGAAGCCCTCACCCGGGAATTGGTCGCCGGACGCATCCACGGGGTCATCGACGTCACGGACCCGGAAGTGCTGCCGGCCGACTCCCCGCTGTACGACCTGCCCAACGTCCTGCTCACTCCCCACATGGCCGGTTCCCTGGGCGGCGAGCTGTACCGCCTGGGCGAAGCGGCTCTTGACGAACTCGAGCGCTACGCCAGGGGCTTGCCCATGCTGCACCTGGTCGAGCCCGCGCTGCTCGCCCGCTCGGCCTGACCCTCCCCGGCAATCCCCACCCATCGAACGGGCGGGCCCGCTGTCGGCGGCGGGCCCGCCTCCCCCACCAAGGAGGACACCATGCAACGACGCACAGTCCGACGCAGGCTTCTGCTCCCCGCACTCGCCCTCGCCCTGAACCTCGTCATGGCCAATCCCGCCGAAGCCGCCGTCATCTGGAACGGAGATCCCGACAACAGTGCCGTGACAGCTGCCTTCGGTGCCGTCCTGTGCGACGAGGGAAACTACATCTACCCCTGACTGGAGCGACGGCCGAGGCAAGATCTGGGGTCTCGTCAACAAGGCGGGCAATGCCCGGTGCGAGGCGCACAACGTGCGGGTCGGCGGCTCCGAGTACCAGTTCACCGGCACCCAGTCCCACCCGTACTGGTTCGGCTGGGAGTCCATGACCACGGAGAACCCCTCTGTCGTCCTCCAGTGGAAGTCCGAGGGCACCGGCGAGCAGCACCAGCAGAACTACCCGGTGATCCTGCAGGTCGGCGGCGGCCTGCTGCACATCTGGTACATCTCGCCGGGCGAGGTCTGGAACAAGGTCGGCACAGCCCCCTTCTCAGCCAGGGCATGGCACAAGGTCGAACTGGGCATCTTCGCCCGCCCCGACACCACAGGATGGTTCCAGGTCTACGTGGACGGCCAACTGGTCGCCGACGCCCGCAACGCCCGCACATGGGACGACCGCGGCAACAAGCCCCGCTGGGGCGTCTATGACAGCAAGATCGCCACCGCAGATCAGACCCACTGGATCAACGGTCTGAAGCTCGGCACTTCGCGCGCCGATGTCGACTGAGCCCTCGACAGCCCGCACATCAGCGGCCGGTGTAGCCTCCGGCGATCCGAAGAGCCCCGCATCTCGAGTACTTCGAGGGCAATCGCTACGGCTACGACGTGCACGAGGTCAGATCGCGCCGCTGGACCACCCACATGCGAGTCATCGGCGCCACCGCGACCGACATCCCTCGTGACCACGCTCACCAACTTCCATGTGTACCGCAGAAAGGCCTGGCTCCTGCGAGGACCCCCGCGACCAGCAACTCGCCGGCCCAGTACCGCAGGGGCTGACCTCACCCGCCGCCCACACCGACACCCGGCAGCGCACGTCCCGCTCGTATCCGAGGAGCACGAATGACACGCACCGACAGGCCCGCCGGCCCCGCCTCCCGGCGGCAGTTGCTCGGCTGGGCGGCCACGGCCGCCGCCCTACCCTCGTCCGGTGTCCTCACCGGCTGCGCGTTCGGCGGTAGCGACGACAGCCCGAAGGCCGAGAGAGGAGCCAAGACCGCGAATAACCCCTTCGGCGTCGGCCAGAACACCAGCCTCGAAGTGGTGGTCTTCAAGGGCGGCTACGGGGACGCGTACGCCAAGGAAGGCCATGGGCCGCTCTTCGAGCAGGCGTTCCCTGGTGTCAACACCGAGATCACGTCCGCGCAGAGGATCGCCACGACCATCCAGCCGCGCTTCGTGGGCGGCAACCCGCCGGACGTGGTCGACAACGAAGGCGAGGCCATGGACGTGGGCGCCCTGGTCCAGGACGGCCAGCTCTCCGACCTCACCCCGCTGCTCGACGCGCCGACGGTCGACGACCCGGGCAGGAAGGTCCGGGACATCCTGCTCCCGGGCACGGTCGAGTCGGGCACCGTCGACGGCACGTTGTATCAACTGCCCTACCTCAACACTCTGTACGGCCTGTGGTACGACGCCGCGATGTTCGAGGCGAAGGGGTGGCAGCCGCCCATCACCTGGGACGATTTCGTCGATCTCAGCAAGGAGATCAAGTCCGCGGGTATCGATCCGTTCGGCCTCGCAGGCAAGAACGCGGTGTACTACATCACCAACGTCATCCTCACCTCGATGATCAAGCTGGGCGGCGACACCGTCCGCAAGGACATCGACAACCTCTCACCCGGCGCATGGCGTGCCCCGGCGGTCGAGGAAGCCACGCATCGCTGGCACGAGTACGCGGCCACGTACATCGACAGGAACTACATGGGCCAGGAGCACACCGTGGCCCAACTGCGCCAGGTCCTGGGCAAGCTGGCGTTCTACCCGTGCGGCTCGTGGCTCGAGAACGAGATGAAGAAGGACACGCCGAAGGACTTCCGCTTCGCGGTCACCGCAGTGCCGAGCCTGACCGCCAAGGACAAGCTCAAGGCGGACGCGTACCAGGTCAGCCCTAGCGAGCCGTTCGCGGTGCCGGCCAAGGCGAAGAACCCGGCGGCCGGCATGGAGTACATCCGGCAGATGCTCTCCAGGAAAGGGGTCCAGGGGTTCATCGAGCGGACCGGCGGATCGGTCTCCGTGGTCGACGCGACCGAGGGCATGGACCTTCCGCCGGGCGCCCGCAGCGCGGCCGACGCGCTGGGGTCGGCCTCGACGCTGATCGCTCCCTTCAACTATCCCAAGTGGTACAAGGAGCTGGACACGGAGATCAACACGGCCGTCGGTGAGCTGGTCGCGGGCCGGGCCAGGCCCAAGGAGTTCATGGACCGGCTCCAGGGGGCGGCCGACAGGGTCAAGAAGGACCCCTCGGTCAAGAAGTTCCGGGCCTGAGGGGCCGGGCGCATGCGGCAAGGAAGTCTCCGCTTCGCGTACGGGTTTCTCGCGGCCCCCGCCCTGCTGTACGCGGTCTTCGTGATCGGGCCCTACCTGCAGGCGTTCTACATCGCCCTCACCGACTGGCGGGGCGTGTCGTCACGGGCGGAGTTCGTCGGGCTCGACAACTTCGCCCGGATCCTGGACGACGAGGTGTTCTGGCAGGCGATCCGCAACCACGGAGTGATCCTGCTCGTCGTTCCCGCGCTCACGATCGGGATCGCGCTCGCCTTCGCGTTCCTGCTCAACGTCGCGGGCGGACGCGGGCGTTCGGGTGCGGTGCGGGGCCTGGCGGGGGCCGGTTTCTACCGGGTCGTGTTCTTCTTCCCGCAGGTGTTGTCCATCGTCGTGACAGCTGTGCTGTTCCAGTCCATGTACCGCCCCGACGAGGCCGGCGGCTTCAACTCTGTCCTCGGCCGACTCGGTATCTCACCGGTGGGCTTCCTCACCGATCCGTCGTTCGCGCTCTGGTCGCTGATGGCGGTGATGATCTGGTCAGGCGTCGGGTTCTACCTGGTGCTGTTCCAGGCCGGTATGGCGGCGATCCCCACCGAGTTGTACGAGGCGGCGGCACTCGAGGGCGCCGGACGGAAGCGCACGTTCGTCAGCATCACGCTGCCGCTGCTGCGCAACACCCTGCAGCTGGCATGGGTGTACATGGGGATCGGTGCCCTCGACGCGTTCGCACTCATCCAGGTACTCGCGATGGAGCACGGCGGCCCGGACCACGCCACGACCGTCGTCGGCCTGCAGGTCTGGGAGCGGGCCTTCGAGCACTACCAGTTCGGCCAGGCCTCGGCCCTGGGCGTGGTCCTGTTCTTCGTCGTCATGACCTTCGCCGCCGTGACGATGCGGGTCACGCGGCGTGAAGCGATCGAGTACTGACGTTCCCAGGGAGACCCGCACGATGACGACGACCACCCACACCCCCGCAGACAGGGCGACCGGCACACGGCCACCCGCACTCACCGCTGCCCCACCGCGCAACCGGGATCTGCGCGCGCTGGCTCTGGTGGCCCATCTCACCCTCGCGCTGTGGGCGTTGACCGTGATCGCCCCCCTGCTGTTCACGTTCCTCGGCTCGTTCAAGGACAACGCGGAGCTCTTCGACACCCCCTGGTCGCTGCCCGGAGCGCTGCGCTGGGAGAACTGGGCGAACGCCTGGTCGCGGGCGCACATCGGCCGCTACATGCTCAACAGCCTGATCGTGTGCACGGGCGGCGTGTTCCTCACGATGCTGCTCGGCTCCATGGCCGCGTACGTCCTGGCCCGCTACCGCTTTCCCGGCAACCGCTTCACGTACTACCTCTTCGTCTCGGGCCTGCTGTTCCCGCAGTTCCTGGCCCTCGTCCCGCTGTTCTTCGTGGTGAGAAACCTCGGCCTGCTCGGTACACACACCGGACTGATCCTGGTCTACGCCGCGTACGGGCTGCCGTTCACCGTGTTCTTCCTGTCCGGCTTCTTCAAGACGCTGCCCACCTCGGTGGCCGAGGCGGCGCGCATCGACGGTGCCTCGCACACCCGGACGTTCTTCCAGATCATGCTGCCCATGGCCAAGCCCGCCGTGATCAGCCTGACGATCTTCAACTTCCTCGGCCAGTGGAACCAGTACATCCTGCCGCTGATGCTGCTGCCGGGTGATGTCGAGGACAAGTGGGTGCTCACCCAGGGCATCGAGAACATCTCCACCGAGGCCGGCGCAGCGGCCGACTGGGGCAGCCTGTTCGCCGCGCTCACGCTCTCGATCATCCCGGTGCTGCTCGTGTACGTGTTCTTCCAACGACAGATTCAGTCGGGACTGACGAACGGGGCGCTCAAGTGACGTGATCCGTCGGGCACGACCGCCCGACCGATGCAGAAGCCCACACTGCCGGTAGACGGCCTCCGACCCCACCGAAGGGAGTCCCCTATGTCCCACCCCGAGGACCCTGCACGACCGAGCACGTGGCCGGCACATCACCGACGCGGAATCCACCGTCGTCGCGTGTCGCCTGCCGCTTGGATACCGGCCCTCGCCGGCGCCCTGCTGGCCACCGCACTCACCGGGCCGGACGCCGGAGCCACGGCAGCGAATCCGGCGCCGGTCACCGTTCCGGCCATCCGCTCGTGGCAGGGCGGCGAGGGAACGTGGCGGCTCACCACGCACAGCCGGATCGTCCTCGACGCAGAAGACCGCGGCTCCCTGCGCGGCACGGCGGAGCAACTGGCCGAAGAGCTCGACGATCAGGAGGGCATGCGCCCTGCGGTCACCACCGGACGACCTCGAGTCGGTGACGTAGCCCTCGACCTCACCACCAACGGACCCACCCCGTCCAAGGAAAGCTACACGCTCGGCATCGGCCCGGCGGCGCGCGTCTCCGCCGCGGGCCGAGCGGGGGTGCTCTACGGCACCCGTACGCTGCTGCAGGCCCTGCGCACAGCACCTGTGGCGCGCGTGGTTGCCCGTGGCACCGTCCGTGACTGGCCGACGCAGGCCTCGCGCGGTCAGATGCTGGACGTGGGCCGCTAGTACTTTCCCGTCTCCTACCTCAAGCAGCAGATCCGCCAGCTGTCCTGGTACAAGCTCAACACCTTCCATCTCCATCTGTCGGACTGGAACGGCTACCGCGTCGAAAGCGACCGTTTCCCGGAGATCGTCTCCGAGCAGCACTACACCAAGGCCGAGTTGAAGGACCTGGAAGCGTACGCGGCGCGCTACGGGGTGACGATCGTTCCGGAGATCGACCTGCCGGGTCATGCCTCGGCGATCGGGAAGGCCCGCCCCGATCTGGCGTTCGCCTGCGCCAGCATGGCGACGCCCGAGAACGTCCCCTGGGAAGGCGCCGACAGCGGCCGCTGGACTCTCGACTACACCAAGCCCGAGACCCGCGCCTTCGCCCGCTCCCTGGTGGCTGAGGTCGCGGACATCTTCACCAGCCCCTACCTGCACATCGGCACCGACGAGGTCCCCCTGACAGCCGCACAGGAGGCCTGCCCCGAACTCGTCGCCCACCAACAGGACAAGGGTTACCCCCACCCGGGTGACGTCCTGGTGGACTTCATCAACAATCTCGACCAGGTGGTCCACACAAAGGGCAAGACCACCCAGATCTGGCAGTGGTGGGACTACCGGCAGAAGACCAGCATCAAGCCGGACCAGCGCATTGTCGTCAACGAGTGGCTCTCCTCCCCCGAAAGCCGCGCCGCTGAGGGCTACCGGGTGATCGGAGCGCAGGACGGCCCGTTGTACGTCAGCCCGGGATTCGGTGCCACGCCCGGCAGCTACGGCTTCTTCGACATCCGCACGACGTACAAGGACTACCCCTTCACCGCCGAAGCGGGCATCGACGGTTACCGGGTCGCCCGCTGGTCGGACCGCACCCAGAACCTCCCCGTCGGCTGGGTCGACTACTTCGCCCGCCGCACCCTCGCCGTGGTCGCCGACCGGACCTGGGCCACCCTCGCGGGCTTCGACGTTCGGCCCTTCCTGGACCGCTACGACCAAGTCGGCGACGCCCTGCCGCTGCCCGCTCCCGACCCGTCCGACCTCACCTCGCAGATCGGCGCCAACTCAGGTCTCACCAGCCAGAACGACTGGGTGGTGAGCGCCACCAGTCACGAGACCGCAGGCGAGCCCGGGCAGTCCCTGCGCGCGGTCGACAACGACCCTTACACCCACTGGCACAGCGACTACACCGCGACACTGCCCCAACAACTCTCCATCGATCTCGGCGCCAAGCAACGCATCGCCGGCATCCGCTACATGCCCCGTCAGGACGGCGGAACCAACGGCCGAGTCAAGCAGTACGAAGTGCTGGTCTCCACCAACGGCACCACGTGGACGAAGGTCGCCGAAGGAAGCTTCCCGGCTGACCGCACCGAATTCATCGCGCCCTTCGAACCCACGACAGCCAGGCACCTCGCCCTGCGCATCCTGAGCGAACACGGGAAGGCGAACCGGTACGCCGCAGTGGCCGAACTCGACACGGTACGGGCCCGTTGATACGGCAGATGTGAGCGCCGAGCGCCGCCGAGGTCTTCGGCGTCTCACCGTCCAACGGGCACGAGCGTGTCAGCCGGGCTGGACGCAGCAGCAGAACCTGAGTCTTCTGCGATCCTCCACATGGCCCCCACAGCCGATGGCTGTGGGGGCCCGGCGCTCTGGCCGTCGCCGCCGGTTGTCACAGCCGGCCTTCCCCTCGCGGGAAGCTGTCCTTCCAGTCCCTGAGCGGGCGGGGCCCGATGATGCGCTTGTCGGTGTGTTTCCCGTCCGCGATCTCGATCCGGATGTACTGGTCCCCCGAGAAGACCCAGAAGCGGTTGGGGTCGTCGGGCGTCTGCATGACAGCATCGATACGGGAGAATCCCGACAGGCTGGACCAGCTGCTCAACGGGCGCGGCTCCGTCAGCTGCCTGTCGGTGTGTTTCCCGTCCGCGATCTCGATCCGGATGTACTGGTCCTCCGAGAAGACCCAGTAGTGGTTGCGGTTGTCGGGCGTCTGCATGACAGCATCGATACGGGAGAATCCCGACAGGCTGGACCAGCTGCTCAACGGGCGCGGCTCCGTCAGCTGCTTGACGGTGTGTTTCCCGTCCGCGATCTCGATCCGGATGTACTGGTCCTCCGAGAAGACCCAGAAGCGGTTGGGGTCGTCGGGCGTCTGCATGACAGCATCGACGCGGGAGAATCCCGACAGGCTGGACCAGCTGCTCAGCGGGCGCGGCTCGGTCAGCCGCTTGTCGGTCCGTGTCCCGGCCGAGACCTCGATCGGTACGTACTGGTTCTTCGAGAACACCCAGTACCGGCTCCGGTCACCGGGCGCCTGCAGCACCTCGTCAGGCTGTGCCGGTCGCACCGAGCCCGTCACGGCCGGGTCCGCGTGCTGCGCCGGCGGACGGCTCATCATGAACGCGGTGACACCACCGCCGCCCACAAGCAGCAGCGCGGCCAGTGACGTGGCGGCCCAGCGCAGTCGCCGACGCCGGGGCGGTGGGGGAAGAGTAGGCGCCCGCAGGGTGTGCTTGAGCGTTCCCGCCTCGCTGCCGACGCTTGTCGACCGTAGGAGGCTCGCCGCTTCGGCCGTGGAGAGCCTTTCGGCCGGATCCTTGTGCAGCAGACCCTCGATGACTGCTGCCAGCGGGCCCGCGCAGTCCGGGATGTGGGGCTCCTCGTAGGCGACAGCGTGCAGTACGGCGGCGGGCGTCGGCCGCGCGAAAGGCGAATGGCCGGAGACCAGCACGCACAGTGTGACTCCCAGTGAGAACAGGTCGCTCGGCGGGCCCGCCGGCCTGCCGTGCAGGCGCTCCGGAGCGATGAAGTCGAGGGATCCCATCAGCTCGCCAGTACCGGTCTGCGACTCCCCGTCGGCCAGCGCCGCGATGCCGAAGTCAGCGAGGACGACGCTGCCGTCGCCGCGCAACAGCACGTTGCCCGGCTTCACGTCCCGGTGCAGGGCGCCGACGGCGTGCACGGCTCCGAGTGCGTCGAGGAGCTGCAGACCGATGCCGGCCGCCCTGGACGGCGCCAGAGGGCCCACCGCCTCGAGCTGGCTGGAGAGCGACGGGCCGTCCACGAGTTCCATGACGATCCACAGCCGGTCCCCGGACCCGACCAAGTCATAGATGTCGATCACGTTGGGATGAGACACGCGGGCGACGGCACGGGCTTCACGCAACGCGCGCCGGGGGCCTTCGCCGTCACCCGCCAGGGGCAACTCCTTTACCGCGACAGTACGTTGCAGGAGCTGATCGGTGGCGCGCCAGACCGCACCCATGCCACCGCGTCCTATGAGGTCGGTCAGCAGGTACCGGTCGGCGACCAGCCACTGCCTGTCACTGTGAATCACCACGACACAGTAGGTCATCCCCCAGCAACGCGAGTCCGCAGGGCAGCGCCGTAGTTGCATTCCCGCGCCACCACGCATTTCCGGTCGGCCGTGACACGAAGAGACGGTCAGCGGGAGGTCAGGGTGGATTCGGACCCTGCCCGAGCAGCAGGCTGCCTACCGCTCCCCTGCCCCGGAGGCCAAACTCCCGGCACAGGCGGCCCCCTGGCCCGCCCAGTTCAACCGCTTACTCCTGTCGAACGTCGTCATCGTCACCGGTGCCCTCCCTGACCTCAGCCAAGATCGACGTGTCGGCACGAACTGACCCACCGTCTGATCAGCGCGGCCGGCTCAGACACAGGTACAAAGCAAGATCAATCCTCGTCCCTCTCGCGGCCGAGGACCGGACACGGTGATGCGCGCATGAGATGTCGGCGAACCGAGCCGGCTCAGGCCTGCGACGTCGACGCCGGCGTCACCGCGCAGGACATGGTGATCCCCGCGCCCCCCGCGCCATACCCGACTCTGGCGCCGTTCAGTTCCGCCGCAGCTCAGTCCCCGGCCTCGAGTTCGAGCTGGCTGTGCAGGACCTGTGAGTGGATGCGGTGCCCCGTCCGGTAGGTGAACCGGCACCCCTCGGCCTTGCCCACGACCGGCGAGGTGACGGGCTCGGCCCGCACGAGGTAGTAGATCGGACTCTCCACGCCCGGGGCGACGCGCACCGGCTCCTTCGAGTAGTCCCGCATCAGGTCGGGGTCCTCGACGAAGGACTCGTCATAGGCCCCCAGCGTGATCCCGTGCATCTCGGAGCGTCTGGCCGCCCGGGCCTCGCCCGTCCTCCAGTGGCCCGGCGCACCCACAAGCTCCACCTCGAGCACCTCGATCGGCCGATCGGAGGTGTTCCTGAGGGTGGGGCAGGTGAACCAGTAGCCCCCACCGACCTTGGCGTGGCTAAAACCGAGGACACCTCCCCAGTCATCCGCCAGCGCGTGTCCCCGTGCCGTCGCCCCAGACGCACTCGACCCCAGACCCATCACCAACACCGCGGCCCCCACCACGAACAGCCGTGCCCTCATCCCGCCCCCAGCCCTCCCTGCGTACGAGCCCGTGCTCGTGCCCGGAGTGGATCACAACCTGAACCCCCTCGTCGACCCCACTTGAGCACAACCAGAGGCAAGACAGACATCGACATCGCGCGGCAACAAGGCCGGCACCACCGACGAGAAGGAGCAGCGCCGACCCACAACCCGCCCACCGGCATCACAGCTGGATACGGCCTTCTCGCGACGGGTGGCATAGCTCAGGCCGAAGAGCAGTTTGCGAAGAGGAGGTCGTAGCCGGCGGGGAGCTGGAGCAGGGTCGTCGGCCCCCGGGCGTGAAGGGATGCGCGAGATCGGCCGCCGCTTTTATCAGAGGAGCTGCCGCCCACTCGGGGATTCCCGCAACATAGGCCTGTTCTTCTCGGCACCGGTTCTATCCGGCCAACCTCGCAGTGTCTTGGGCTCTGCGGACAACCGAGCGTCCGGACCGTTCCTCTCACCACCCGGGCAGGCGGTCGTCGTCGCCGAGCCGCGGCGCCCGCTGTCTGTTTCCTTCCCACACAGCATCCCGGAGGACGAGGGAACGATGACCAGAACGCGTACCACCCGGCTGCGGCGTCCGCTGCTCGCGGGCACCACGGCCATAGCCGTGACGGCCGTGACGGCCGGATTCGTGGCCACCACATCGGATTCGGCGAAGGCCGCGACGGATCCCAAGCTGAGCCTCATCGCAGCGAGCACCTCGGTCACGCTCACCTCCTGGAAGGAGGACCCGGGTGTCTATCTCGATCTTGGGACCTACCTCACCGCGGAGGGAACACCGCTGGAGTTGAGGGTGACCCGCAAGTCATACAAGGACCCCGTCACCATCACCCAGACCGTGTACGAGGGCGGTAAGGCGAAGGTCAAAGCGCTGCCGAAGGGCACTGTGAAGGACTTCTCCGGGCTGCCGGGCTTCGCGGAGATCACCGTCACCGACAAGGCGGGCAAGCAGGTCCTCAGCCGTGCAGAGAGCTTCTGCCCGAACAACGCCAGTGGCCGCGTACGGCCCGACGCACCCGCCACCTCGAAGTATCCGGAGAGCTGCCCGACCAACCCCTTCACCCTCGGTTCCGTGTGGGGCGTGGAGAAGGGCTGGGCCGCCAACACGTACGCGGGTTCCTACACCGAGCAAGTCAAGCTGGCCGCCGGTACCTACACCGCCAAGGTCTCGGTCGCCAAGAAGTACCGAGACCTGTTCGGCATCGCGAACAAGCCCGCCACGGTGAAGGTGACCGTTCAGGAGCGCAGCTTCGAGGACGGCCAGGGCGGCGCCGGGGCTCGGACAGCCAAGCCCGGTGAGCACGCGGGGCACGGTGCCGCCCACCAGGCTCCGCCGGCAGCCGGCGCCGCACACGCCGGCCACGGGCCGGGGCACGCCCCGACGCCCGCCCAGGCCGCCGCGCCGGTGACGAGCGGCGCGGGTCCTTCGTACAACGTCGGTCACGGGCCGTTGAAGGCCGCTCCCCCGGCTCTGCCGTGGGCACTGAAGAAGCAGCAGGCGGGGCGTTCGATGAAGGCCGGCGACACCGCGGGCCGGACGGACGGCTCGCGCAAGGCGCCCGCGCTGGGGCCGCAGTCCAAGCGACCCACCGGCAAGCCCTCCGTCCCGAACGTCCCCAAGCCCGACCTGCGGTCTCTGCCGGCGTACGGCATCACCATCAGCGACGGCGGAGAGAACGTCCCCGGCAAGGACTACCTGGCCTTCAGCGCCAACGTGTGGAACGCCGGCCCTGCGCAACTCGTGGTGGACGGGTTCCGCTCGCCCGGCAAGGCCAAGATGGACGCCTACCAGTACTTCTACGACGCCAAGGGCAAGCAGGTCGGCTACACCCCGACCGGCACCATGGAATGGGACCCGCGACCGGGCCATGTGCACTGGCACTTCACCGACTTCGCCAGCTACCGGCTACTGAAGGCGGACAAGAAGGAGACCGTGCGCAGCGGCAAGGAGGCCTTCTGCCTGGCCAACACCGACGCGGTCGACTACACGGTGAAGAACGCCAACTGGCACCCGAACAACACCGATCTGGCCACCGCCTGCGGCCAGGAGAGCTCGATCTCCGTCCGCGAGGTCCTGGACGTCGGCTCCGGTGACACCTACACCCAGGACCTGCCCGGCCAGTCCTTCGACATCACCGGCCTGCCCAACGGCACGTACTACATCCAAGTACTGGCGAACCCGGAGAACCGGCTGAAGGAGACCAACACCGCCAACAACAGCGCTCTGCGGAAGGTCGTCCTGGGCGGCACGCCGGGCCGGCGGACGGTGACGGTGCCGGCACACGACCTGGTGAACGCGAACTGACGGTACGTCCGCAGCTTCACGGCCGTCGTGGCGGCACCCACAGCGACCCCACGACGGCCGTGATCCGCTGGGCGCCGATCGGCATCAGCTCCGGTCATCGACGAGACTCCGGCCTGATCCTCCACCTGCGCATGTCCCACAGCGAAACCGAGGACGCCTCCGAGCATGCCGCTTCACCGGAGCCACGCCCCCGCCTCCTACGACGCCTCGACGGCCGAGGCTCCCGGGCGCGTACGTCCTGCAGTACCCCGGACCCCACCGGTACCCCCGCCGGCGCTTCGACCTGCCGGCCGGCGCCGCGTACCGCGTCGACGTCATCGACACCTGGAAGATGACCGTCCGCCCTCTGGAGGGCGCTCGCACGGGCCGCGTCGACGTGGAACTCCCCGCGGAGCCCTACGTCGCGATCCGGCTCCGCCGCGACGCCGGCTGAGGTCCGCCCGGCGGACTACGCGACGGGGTGGGCGTGCGTCGGCGCGGGCCGGGCCCGTCCCGCGCCGACGCGGAAATTCACTACCGTCCTGGCCGCAGGGGCCGCAGACTCGTCCCATGGCTGACATGGGGGCGTTCCGGGAGGCGGTCACCGCGTGGGCGGCCGGCGGCTCCGGCGACCCCGCGCGCGATTTGGCCGGGCGACTGTGCGTCCGGGCGGCCGTCCTCCTCGAAGGGCTCAGCGACGCCGCGGCGGTCGACGCGCTGGCCGCGAGCCGCGGCCGGAGCCTGGCGGCCGAAGGGATCTGCGTCCTGCCGATGGGCGGTGCGATGAACATCGGGCGCTTCGCCGCCCTCCTCGGCCCGTCCGGCCTGGACCTGCGTCTGACAGGACTGTGCGACGCGGCGGAGCGCCGCTACTACGCCCGCGGACTTGAACGGGCCGGTGCGACACAGCAAGGGTTCTTCGTCTGCGCGGCGGATCTGGAGGACGAGCTGATCCGCGCGCTGGGCGTGACCCAGGTCCAGGAGCTCGTCCGGGCGGAGGGCGACCTGCGCGCGCTGGAGACCTTCCTGCGCCAGCCCGCGCAGCAGGGCCGCACCTCACAGCAGCAGTTGCGGCGCTTTCTCGGCACGAAGAAGGGCCGGAAGATCCACTACGGCCGTGTCCTCGCCGAGGCCCTCGCCCCCGACCGTGTTCCCGCCCCACTCGACGGGCTGCTCGCCGGCCTCTGACCACCGGCCCCGCTCTCGCGGGCTCCGGCTGGCGGTCTGAGGATGTGCCGCCGGGACGCAACATGCTTGCGGCCTGGGCACACGAACTGAGATGTCGCGTTCGCCGATCAGTTGGATGAGGCTGCCCGGCCGCTGCGCGTACTCGCCGAGACCGATCCACTGTGCGGGACACCAGCCGGGTACAGGGGCAACAGGACAGGGCGGCAGCCACGACCGGCGTGCCGGGGCACCGGCTGCCGGGAATGGAGACGCGCCACAGCCCAGGAAGAGCGTGCGTCAGCGGACTGAGCGGCAGCTCCCGCACGGTCCACTCTCCGTCGGGCTACGCCGACGCCGCCCCGGCGCAGGCCGGGTGACCCCAGCCGTCGGCGTTCTTCGTGATCGTCTCCCCCTTGGCATAAGAACGCCCGCACGAACACCGTCCCGGGAACCTCGCCTTCACCGAGCCTCCGGACGACGCACCCGAAGAGCGCCGCGGCCGACCGGACTTGGGCGAGCGAGGCGCGGCGGTCGGGGCTTCGGAAGGCGGCGGGATCGAACCGGCCGCTGACCCGGCCGGCTGCTGTGTGCGGGCGGAGTGGCTGGCCGCGCTGTCGGCGGCAGCGTTCAGCCGGTCCCCGTCGACCTGATGGGCCGGCGTGTACACGAACGTGACGTCCCTGCCGGCGAGAAGTCCATCGATCGCCACCACCAGGTCCCGGTTGGCCACCGGTGTGCCCGCCGCCGTCTTCCAGCCCTTCCGGCGCCAGCCCGGCAGCCAGGTGGTGACCGCCTTCATCGCGTACTGCGAGTCCATGCGCACCTCCAGCGGCACCTGGGGGGCCGCGGCTTCCAACAGCCGCTGCAGGGCCGTCAGCTCGGCCACGTTGTTCGTCGCCCGGCCGAGAGGGCCCGCCTCCCACGCGGCCACCTCACCGTCCGCGCCGGCGATGACCCATGCCCAGGCCGCCGGGCCGGGATTCCCCTTCGACGCACCGTCACACGCAGCAATGATCCGTTCCACCATCTGGCCCATCCTGCCACCGATCTGCACGCACAGAGCCCCCGGGCGGACACCGTGGTAGCCGGCGGTGCCGCCCTCGCTGTAACCGACGCTCGGTGACGTGACGCATCGAGAACGACACGTCCGCGAGCCCTCTTCTTCCGGCAGAGGCCGTCCGTGTCCCCGGCGGCGGGCAGTTGCGTCCTCGCGAGCCGCTGCCCCTGACCGAAGCCGCGGGCGCCGGTGTGAGCACCGGCCGGACGGGTCCACGCGTGTGAGTTCTTCACGGTCGCCCGGTGACAGCTGTGACTGTCGACCCCCTCCGGCCCCGTGACAGCCTCTGTGGCGTCGAACCGGCCACAGGGGGATGAGATGAACAAGGGGTACGCGGTCTTCTGCGACGCCGACCGGCAGTTCTACGACGCCCCCCACCGCCTGGCGGAGGACGGCGACGGACCGGGCCGGGCGTACGAGGCGGCGCGGCGCGAGGCCCCGGCGGGCTGGCAGCGACACCGCAAGGGCGACTGGCTGGCCTACCGCCCGCTCGACGCCCGCCTCCCCTCACAGGGCTGGAAGATCCACATCTCGGCCGGTCTCGAGAACGCGGAGAAGGTGCTCGCACAGGTGTGGGACTACTGCGTCCCCCGGGACATCGCCTTCAAGTTCATACCGAGCCGGTACCTGCTGCACACCCGCAACGCCAAGTACGCGGACCGGAGCGCGAGCGGCAAGTTCATCACCGTGTACCCCGCCGACGACGCGCAGTGCGGGATGATCGCCAAGGAGCTCGACGCGCTGCTGGCCGGCGAGCCCGGGCCGTACATCCTCAGCGACCTCCGCTGGGGAGCCGGGCCCGTCTTCCTGCGCTACGGGAGCTTCACCGAGCGCCACTGCCGCGACGAGCAGGGCGAGTTGCGGCCCGCCGTCGAGGACGCCTCCGGCCGGCTCGTGCCCGATGTGCGCGGGCCCGCCTTCCACATACCGCGGTGGGTCACACCGCCCGACTTCCTCCGCCCGCACCTGGAGGCGCGTGCGGCGACCACGACGGACGGCATCCCGTACACCATCGAGCGCGCGCTGCACTTCTCCAACGGCGGCGGCGTGTACGTCGGACGGGACGACCGGACGGGCCGGCGCGTGGTGCTGAAGGAGGGGAGGCCGTACGCGGGTCTCGCCGCCGACGGGGCGGATGCCGTGACACGGCTGGAGCGGGAGAAGGAGGCGCTGGAACGGCTGTCGGGCCTCTCCTGCACCCCCGAGGTCCTCGACTGGTTCACGCTGGGGGACCACAGATTCCTGGTCCTGGAGTACATCGAGGGCCGTCCGCTCAACAGCTTCTTCGCGCGACGCCATCCGCTGATCGAGGAGGACCCCGGCGAACCGGCCCTCGCCGCCTACACCGAGTGGGCGCTGCGCGTGCACCGGCTGGTGGAGGACGCGGTGGCGCAGGTCCACGAGCGGGGTGTGGTCTTCAACGACCTGCACCTGTTCAACATCATGGTCGCCGAGGACGAGTCGTCCGTGGTGCTGCTGGACTTCGAGGCGGCGGCGCCGTCCACGGAGCGCCGGCGGCAGGTCATCGCCAACCCCGGCTTCGTGGCTCCCGCGGACCGCAGGGGCGTGGACATCGACCGCTACGCCCTGGCCTGTCTGCGCCTCGCGCTCTTCCTGCCCCTGACGAGCCTGTTCTCCGTGGACCGTGCGAAGGCCGCCCATCTGGCGGACATCGTGGCCGCGAACTTCCCGGTCGACCGGGCCTTCCTCGACGAGGCTGTCGAGGAGATCACCCGCGGCCACCCGTCCGGGGAGCCCTCGGTGGCCCGCTCGGACTACCTGCCCGTGGAACCGGGCGACTGGCCGCGCAGCCGTGACTCGATGGCCGAGGCCGTCCGCGCCTCGGCGCGATTCGACCGGGAGGACCGCTGTCTGCCCGGTGACATCGCCCAGTTCGCCACTCCGCTGGGCGGCTCCTGCTTCGCGTACGGTGCGGCCGGAGTGCTGTATGCGCTGGCCGAGACCGGCTGCGCGCGATGGCCGGAGGCCGAGGACTGGCTGCTGCGTGCGGTGCGCCGACCGGCTTCGGGCACCCCGCTCGGCTTCTACGACGGGCTGGCGGGCGTCGCCTGGACCCTGGACCGCCTCGGGCACCGGGCCGTGGCCATGAACCTGGTGGACGTCGTCCTCTCCGAGGACTGGACCGGCATGGGCCCGGACCTGCACAGCGGACTCGCCGGCCTCGGCCTCGCCCTCGACGCGCTGGCCGAGTCCACCGGCGACGGCTCCCTGCGGGACGCCGCCCTGCGCTGCGGGCGCCTCGTCGCCCGACGGCCGGACGCCGCCGGCGGAACCACCCGTCGCGCCGGGCTGCTGCACGGCGCGTCCGGTGCGGCACTGCTGCACCTGAGGCTGTACGAGCGCACCGGCGACGCATCGCTGCTCGATCTCGCGGCCGACGGGCTGCACCGCGATCTCGACCGGTGCGTGCGCGGCGCGGGCGGAGCGCTCCAGGTCGACGAGGGCCGGCGCACCATGCCCTATCTCGGTGCGGGCAGCGCCGGCATCGGCATGGTCCTCGACGACTGGCTCGTCCACGGCCACGACGAGCGCTTCACCCGGGCGCGGCAGGAGATCGTACGGGCCGCACAGGCGAAGTTCTACGCACAGCCCGGCCTGTTCCGCGGCGCGGCGGGCATGGTGCTCCACCTGAGCCGTACGACGGCGACCGGCCCCGGCACCGAACCGGCCGACCTGGCCCGGCAGATCGGCGTCCTGTCCTGGCACGCCCTGCCCTACGAGGGCCGACTCGCCTTCCCCGGCGAGCAGATGATGCGGCTCTCCATGGATCTTTCCACCGGTACGGCGGGGTGCCTGCTGGCCCTGGGCGCCGCACTTGACGACGCCCCGGTGCAGCTCCCGTTTCTCCCGCCCGTCCCGCCCCGCCGGTCCGCCGGCCCCCAGAGCTGACCTCCGGACCCCGGAGGTCATGGCAAGGCACCATCCGTCCCCTAGAAAGGAAACGATCATGTCGCTTCTCGACCTGCAGAGCATGGAGACCCCCAAGGACGAGCTCACGGACGAGATCGCCACCGGCGGCGGCAGCCGCGCGAGCCTGCTGCTCTGTGGCGACAGCAGCCTGAGCGTCACCACCTGTAACTGACGCGGCACCGTCGCACGGGGCTCCGTGCGACGGTCGCGGACAAGCGGTCCCGGGCGTCACCGCGCCCGGGACCGCTCGGCGTGACCACGAGGGGGAGCACCATGAGCCACAGCCCGCCCACCACCGCGCCGGGCGTACGGGTTCGCGACGCGCACGGGCCGTCCTCGACCGCCGCCGTCGCACGGTCGCTGCTGACCGGGGCGGCTCGCGCCTCGGCAGGGCGGACCGCGGTCCTCGTCGTGGCGGGACTGCTGTCGGCGGCCGCGGCCGTGGCCCTGCCCGCGCTGCTCGGCCGCACACTGGACCTCCTGCTCGCAGGCGCCGCGAACGCCGGGCCATGGCTCGCGCTCTGCGCGGCTCTGATCGTCGCCGACACCCTGTGCGACGCCGCCTGCGCCCATCTCACCGGCACGGTCACCGCACGGTCCGCCGCACGGATGCGACGCCGCGCACTCGGCCGTGTGCTGGCCGCCGGGCCGCGCGGCGCCCAGCGGTTCACCCGCGGCGATCTCGTGACCCGGCTGACGGCGAACGTGACGGAAGCGGCCGCCGCCCCCGCGACCGCCGCAGGAGCCGTACCGGCCGTCGTCCTGCCGATCGGCGGACTGGTCGCGCTCGCGTGCACCGACCTGTGGACCGCCGCCGTTCTTGTCGCCGGGGCGCCCCTTCTGATGCTGCTCGTCCGTGCGTTCACCCGCGACACCACCGCCGGCGTGGCCGACTACCAGCGAGTCCAGGGGGACATCGCCGCACGGCTGGTCGAGGCGCTCGACGGAGCCCGGACGGTCGCGGCCGCGGGCACGGTCGAGCGGGAACGCGCCCGGATCCTGGCACCGCTGCCCCAACTGGCCGACAGCGGACGGCAGATGTGGCAGGTCTACGGGCGGGCCGTCGCCCGGGGCGCGGTGCTCCTGCCGCTGCTGGAGACCGGCGTGCTCGCGGTCGGCGGACTCAGGGTGGCGACAGGGGACATGAGCATCGGTGAACTGCTGGCCGCGCTGCGCTATGCGGCCCTGGCCGCGGGAATCGGCGCCGTCGTCGGTCAGTTGGCCGGTCTGCTCCGCAGCCGTGCCGCGGCCGGACGCGTCGCCGAGGCCCTGGACGCACGCGTCGTCGCGTACGGTGGGCGCCGGCTCCCCGATGGCGGCCCGGGCCGGCTGGAGTTCCGCGGTGTCACGGTGGCGCACGGCGGCAGGACCGTACTGCGTGACGTCGACCTCGTCGTGCCCGGCGGGTCCACGCTGGCCCTCGTGGGCAGGTCGGGCTCGGGCAAGTCGGCCCTGGCCGCCCTGCCAGGCCGCCTGGCCGACCCCGACGCCGGCACCGTCCGCCTGGACGGCGTGCCCGTGCCCGAGATCGCGCGGGAGGTGCTGCGCCGCGAGGTGGGGTACGCCTTCGAGCGGCCCGCGTTGTTCGGCGCGACGGTGAGGGAATCCCTCGCCTTCGGCGCGTACGAACCGTCGTCGACGGAGGTGACCGGTGCCGCGCGCGCGGCGGGGGCAGACGCGTTCGTCAGGCGGCTACCCGCCGGTTACGCGACGCCGCTGTCCCGTGCGCCGCTGTCCGGAGGGGAGGCACAACGGCTGGGACTGGCGCGGACTTTCGCCCACGCCGGACGGCTGCTCGTCCTGGACGACGCCACGTCGAGCCTGGACAGCGTCACCGAACGGCAGGTCGCCCGGGCCATGCTGGACCAGGTGCGGCCCGGCACCCGCCTGGTCGTCGCCCATCGGGCGTCGTCGGCCGCGCGGGCGGACCTCGTCGCCTGGCTCGACGACGGTCGTGTCCGGGCGGTCGGTCCGCACGAGGCCCTGTGGGCGCTGCCCGAGTACCGAGCGGCGTTCGCCGCGGTGGAGGACGGGCCGGTGGGCGAGAGGTCGGTGGACGGCGGGACTGTTGGCGATCCGGTTGGCGTCAATCCGGTTGGCGGCGGGTCCGTCGGCGAGGGGCAGGCCGGCGGCGGATCGGTGGACGGCGGGCCTGTCGGCAGGTCGGTGGACGAAGAACCGGTCGGCGGCGGGCCGGTGGGCGAAGGCCGGGAGCACGGCCGCGCGTCGGGGAGCGGGGCACTGTGACGACAGCCGGCTCCCCCAGGACGACCGGCGGCGGCCGTTCCGGCCCGCCCGTGACGAGTGCCGCGCCGCCGGAGGGCCGCCCCGGGCCACGGCTATCCGTATCCAGCCGGCGGGACGGGGCGCTGCGGAGGGTCCTGCCTCAGGCGGTCCCGTTCCTCGCCCGGCGAGGACGAGTACTCGTACGTCTCGGCGGCTGGTCGCTGCTGGAGTCCGCGCAGACCTTCCTCGGCGGTTACGGCGTGGCAGCGGCGCTCGACCGCGGCTTCCTCGCCGGACGGCCCGGTGTGGGACTGGGCTGGCTGGCCCTGACCGCCGTCGCCGTCGTCGCGGGCGGAGTGGCCACCGACCGGGTGTTCCGCCGGCTCGCCGACCTCGTGGAGCCGCTCCGGGACGGCCTGGTACGCAGGGTCGTCACGTCGGCCCTCGGCGACGCGGTGGCGGCACGGGAAGCGCGACCCGGCCGCGCGGCCGTCTCGCGGCTGACGCATCAGACGGAGGCGGCCCGGGACGGCTTCGCGGGCCTCGTCATGGTCACCCGATCGTTCGCCGTCACGGTCGTCGGCGTCGTCCTCGGCCTCTCGGTACTCGCTCCCGTACTGCTGCTGGTCGTGCTGCCGCCGCTGATCGCCGGGCTGGTGCTCTTCGCCGCCGCGCTGCGTCCCATGGCGGTGCGGCAGCGGGAGTTCCTGCGGACCGACGAGGAACTCGCCGCGCGGCTCGGCGCCGACGTCGCAGGACTCAGGGACATCGTGGCGTGCGGTGCGGAGGAGCGGATCACGGCCGACGCCGGGCGGCTGATCGACGCACAGACCCGGGCGGCGGCGGCACTCGCCCGGTGGGCCGCGGTGCGCACACTCGCCGTCGGCCTCGCGGGACAGGCACCGGTCGTCCTGCTGCTGGTCACCGCGCCGTGGCTGCTGGGCCGCGGGGTCACCGCCGGTGAACTCATCGGTGCGCTCGCCTATCTGACGCAGGCGCTGCTGCCGTCCCTGAACACCCTCATGACCGGCCTGGGCGCGGCCGGCACCCGCCTGCTGGTGATCCTCGACCACCTCACCCGCCCCGACGGGACCGCGCCGCGGACCCCGGGCCCGCCTCCCGGGGATGCGGCGAAGAACGGATCCGGGCCGGGCCGAGGGCGGAGCGCAGGGTGCGCGGTGACGGCTCCGCGGCGTCCCGGCCCGCCGCAGACGCCGCGGCCGGACGCCGGCCCAGCCGCGCCCCGCCTGGAGCTGCGTGCGCTCTCCTACTCCTACGGGCCGTGCGCCACCCCGGTGATCGACAGCCTCGACCTGGTCGTGGAGCCCGGTGAGCACCTGGCCGTGGTCGGTCCGAGCGGCATCGGCAAGTCCACCCTGTTCGGGCTGGTGGCCGGGCTGCTCGTCCCCGACCGGGGGGAGTTGCTGATCGGCGGCGCGCCCGTGCTCCCGCCGGACCGGGACCCCATGTCGGCCCGGCGGGCCCTGATCCCGCAGGAGGCCTATGTGTTCAGCGGTAGCCTGCGGGACAACCTGCTGTACATGTGCCCGGACGGGGCGCCCGAAGCGGCAGTTGCGGCCGCCGTGCGCGCGGTCGGCCTCGATGCCGTGGTGCACCGGCTCGGAGGGCCGGACGCCCGGCTGGACCCGGCGGCCCTCTCCCAGGGGGAGCGCCAACTGGTCGCCCTGGCACGGGCCTACCTCGCCCCGGCCGGTCTGGTGCTGCTGGACGAGGCGACCTGTCATCTGGACCCCGGGGCCGAGGCCCGGGCCGAGCGGGCCTTCGCGGAACGGCCCGGGACCCTGCTGGTGATCGCCCACCGGCTCGCGTCGGCGCAACGGGCCGACCGCGTCCTCGTGCTGGACGGGGTGCGCGCGGCGGCCGGGACCCACGAGGAGTTGGTCGAACGGTCGGCGACCTATCGGGACCTCGTGGGCGACTGGCGGCCGGCGGCGAGCGTGACGTGAACGCCGCCCGAGGCGCCCTCGGCCCCGCGTCACCCCCGTCGCCTCAGGCGGCCGGAAGTGCCGCGGTCGGCCCGTGACGGCGCCCGCCCCGCCGGCCGTCCCGGGCAGGACCCCGGCCATCCCGCCACCGGACGTATCGGCTCCCGCTCGCCGCCCGCTCCGCACCGGCCCCCGGACATCCCGCCACCGGGCCCGCACTGGCCCCCGGATCCCGCCGCCCGGGGGCCGGCGCGTCCGGTCAGACCCACCCGGCGTGCTGCGATATCCGTATGGCGTCGACCCGGTTGCGGGCCCCGGTCTTGCGGGTGATCGCGGACATGTAGTTGCGGACGGTCCCCAGGGACAGGTGCAGGCCGTGGGCGATCTCCGCGATCGTCGAACCCTCCGCGGCCATGCGCAGCACACTGAGTTCACGAGGCGTCAGCGGCATCTCCGCGGCCTGGAGGAAGCCGAAGGCGAGCGATTCGTCGACGAATCGCTCGCCTTCGGCGACACGTCTGATGCCTTCCAGTAATCGCTGCGGTCCCGCGTCCTTGCTGACGTATCCGAGGGCGCCGGCGTCGAAGGCGCGGCGCAGCAGACCGGGCCGGGTGCCAGTGGCGAGCACGAGCATTGCCGAGGCAGGACCGGCCGCCCGTCGGGCCAGGCCGATCAGCGTCCCGATCATGGCCGCCCCCGGACAGTCGACGTCCACGACGCACACGTGCGGCCGCAGGGAACGGGTCTGCCCGACCGCCGCCCCCCACGACGTTCCGCTCACCTCCAGGTCCTGCTCGCGCCCCAGCAGCGTGGTCAGCGCGGATCGCAGCAGACGGGAGTCGTGCACCAGCAGCACCCGAATCACGCTCATCCCCCTCAACTACCGTGCCGGCTCCGTGATCGGCCGGACACCAACGGTCAGTACTCACTGCCGGTGCCCGCGTATCGGACGGATAGTCGCGCTCAGGGAGGCACGGGAGCGCACCACGAACACAGAATGCGCCCCTTGCGCGCCGGGGCACCGAGAGAGCGCAAAGGGGCGCACAGGAAGAGCCAGACGCTTGTGCGCCCTGAGGCTGGCGGACAAGGATCCGGGCCGGCAGCGGTTTGCCGAGGGAGGTCCGGCAGGGCGATCCCGCACGCACATCCGACACACCCGTCATCCGTAGAGGCCGGGGAGCCGCGACGCACGACATCACCAGGGCCCCAGCCGAACGGCACCAGGACGGTGGCCGCTCGGACGAGCGGAAGCAGTCCCGCCGACTGCCGGACGGCCGGCCGGTTCCGCCCGACAACGGACGGGCTCGGCCCGACGGCCGCTCCCCGGGAGCCGGTTGACGCGAGAACCGGCAGGCGTGCCCCGCCCCGCGATGACAGGGTGCACGGGACAAGGGACGGCCTGCGCGACGGACGAGGCCTATGTGGCCGCGCTGCTGGCCGATGCGGACCGCCCGCCGAGCTCGTCGCAGCGGCCACCGAAACCCTACCTTGCCCCACGCAGCTCATCTCCCACGACATAGCGACGATCACCGGCCCGAACACACCGACAGAAGCACTTCGGCCGTCGCCCGGGCTGCCGGACCTTGCCCCGCACCGGCGCCGGCAAACCGACCTGCTGCAGGCCTTCCGACGGCTTGGGGCCGTCGGGCATCTCGCTGCAGCGCTGGGCACGCCTGCGCGGGTACGAAGTCATGCCAGTGCCGTCTCCGGCCAGCCCCCCACGCCCCGGCGCTCCTCGGTGGCCTCGCCACACTATGAACACCATGAACGAAGACCCACCCACTCGGCGCCCAGATCGGCGGTTCCAACAGGGACCCGCCACAGTCATTGCCCGGCCCGCGCTCGCAGCGTGAGGAACTCCCATCAGAGTTGTTCCGCGACGTCCTCGGACGCCCAGATCCGGAACAGCGACAGTGCCTCGGTCAGATTGCCGGGCCCACAAGCGACGTGAAACGTCTGCTCAGACGTCCACGCAGTGACCCAGTCATGCTCGTCTCGAATATCCCCGCTGATGGGGATGCTCCCTGTCAGCCAACCCCGTCTCTTCAAGAGACCTTGACGAACCACCCCGGGTTGTCGGTCGTCTCGGCCCTCACGCCCCATTCGTGTTCCCGGTCGCCATCGCACTGTGAGGAATACCAGCTCTGCAACCACTCAAGGACGTGCTCGGTTCCGGCCATGAACGCGATGCTAGTACCGCAGCAGGATTTCGCTGTCTGACCTGTGTCTTTCGCCGGGTGGCGGGAGTGTAGCGGGACTTCGATCATGCAGGGGCGATCTCACGGAGACCGCCCCTCGATCGTGCGACAACGCCGCAGGAAGTGACAGCGGCGGGCGACTGCTTGGCGTCGGCGGCGCCAGTTCGACCAGCTCAGCGCGTGGTGTCGTCCGCGGTGTCCGCTCAGGTGCGGGGGCCGGGCACGACAAGCTGCCAGGAGTCGCCGAACCTCCGCCACTGTGAGCCCGATGGCCCCGGGTGTCTCACCTGTTCCGCCCCCTTTTCCCAGGGCTGGTGTGCCGTGGCGGCCAGGAAAGCATGAGCGAGCATGGCCAGAGTGATGTGCCGATACCAGCCCGTGTAGCGGCGGACCTTGTACTGGTCCAGGCCGCATTCGTTCTTCGCGGCCTGGAAGCACTCCTCGATCGCCCAGCGCGCCCCGGCGATCCGCACCAGCTCCTGGACGGTGACCTGAAGGGGCGCGTAGGCGAGGTAGTAGGCGATCTCGTCGGGCTTGCTGATGCTGCGCCGGGCCAGTGCCCACCGCATCCGGTGGGGGACCTCGCCCTGATAGTCGAACTCGGCGACGGCCGGCAGCCGCACCGCTGCCCAGTGGTAGACCCGGGGCCCCTTCGCGCCGTCGCCGCAGGAAATCTTCTCCCACGTTTCGTCCGGGGCTCGCGCGAACAGGCCCTCGATCCGTGAACAACCCACGCTGAACTGGGACTTGGAGACGGCCAGTACGTAGCCGACACCCGACTGCTCCAGCAGCCGGCGGAATCGGCTGTCCTGACCGTAGGCGGAATCCGCGGTGACCCAAGTAATGGGCAGCGGCGAGGCGAGGGCCCGCAGCACCATGTGCCGGGCCAGTTCACCTTTGGTGGCGAGCTCCCGTTCGTCGGGCACCCTTGCGGTGCGGCAGCGTTCCCGGCCCTCAGTCCAAGACTTCGGGAGGTAGAGCTCGCGGTCGACCAGAGCCCGGCCGCGGGCGGAGGCGTAGGCGGCGAAGACGCCGATCTGGCAGTTCTCGGTCCGGCCAGCAGTTCCGGAGTACTGGCGCTGGACCCCGGCTGAGGTGGAGCCCTTCTTGATGAACCCGGTGTCGTCGATGATCAGCACGCCGCCGACCTCGCCGAGCTTGCCGGCGACGTATTCCTGCAGGTCGTCGCGGATGTCATCGGGCTCCCACTTCGATCCGGCGAGGAGGTGCTGCAGGCCGTCGGGCGTGGGGTGGCCAGCCTGTTCGGCCAGCTGCCAGCTGTTCTTGCGGGCCACCGGGGCGAGCAGCCCGCGCACGTAGTCACGCATGCGGCGACGGAGCTCGACCCGGCCGAACCGATGCCCGATGGGCAGGAAGAGATCGTCCAGTTCGAGGTCCCACTGCGCGGCGACATACTCGGTGATCACCCTCGGAGGCTGCCCCGCCGCTGTCACTTCCTGCGGCGTTGTCGCACGATCGAGGGGCGGTCTCCGTGAGATCGCCCCTGCATGATCGAAGTCCCGCTACACTCCCGCCACCCGGCGAAAGACACAGGTCAGACAGCGAAATCCTGCTGGAGTACTAGGCGAACCACGCATGGACCAACGGACCCGGTGAGTCCCGGTCAGAGCACTGGGCCGTTTCGTTTGGATCATGGGATCGTTGGTCCGGGCGTGACGTTGACTGACGTGCAGCGGGCACGGATTGAGCCCTTGGTCCCTGACCGGACGCCGGAGAGGGGCGGCCGCTGGCGAGACCACCGACAGGTGATCAACGCGATCGCCTTCAAGTTCCAGACCGGAACGCAATGGACCCATGGGCCGGCTCCCATGTAGGCGAGGTCGGCGAGGATCGGGACACCCTGATCACGGTCCCCTTTGCCCGCTGCCGCCGGGTGGGGCCGACCGAGGTCGGTCCCACCCGGCAGGTGCCCTCAGGTGATGTCAGCGCAGGCCGAAGGCCCGCGTGATCGTCTGCGAGACGGTGTTGTCGGCGCTGTCGCGGGCGGTGGCCCGGAGGCTGACGAAGGACGCGCCCTTCGGAGCCTTCAGGTTCGTCCGCCAGCCCTTGCCGTCACGGTCCATGTCGGCCCTCTTCCAGGTCGCCCCGTCGTCGTACGAGACCTCGACGGAGAGCTTCCCGATGGCGGCCGTCGTACCCGGCAGGTGCGACGCGGTCACCTTCAACTCGGCGCGCCGGTCGGACCGGCCCGCCTTGTCGGTGTCCACGTCGTAGTCGAGCTGGATCAGCGGGAGGGACTCGGCCGACTCGGCACCGGTGGCCGCGGAGGTGAAGTTCCACTCCGTCAGCGTGTGCGTCGAGTACGGGTGCGTCCACTCCGCCCGGTCGTTGTCGAGGACCAGCCGGTAGGGCAGCCGCTCGGCGGCGAGCTGCGGCAGCCGCAGGAACTCGGCGTTGCCCCAGTTGAGCTGCCGGTCGCCCTGGTAGAGCGACATCCAGTTCTTGACCTTGAAGTTGCCGCGGGCTTCGCCGACGTGGCCGCCACCGGAGTCACCCCAGCCGGGTGCGGGGATGTACATCGTGTCGAGGTAGCGCACCGGCTGGAAGCCGATCGGGCCCATACGGGGACGCTGGATCGGCCCGAACCAGCTGACCTCGGCCCGCGTTGCGGCCCGGTACCGCAGGACGTCGAGCGAGTGCTGCCCGGTCTCCGTGGGGATGATCGCGTCCTCCACCCAGGCGACGTCGGAGTCGACCCAGTCGGTCCGCTCACCCTGGGAGGGAGCCATGAGCTGGTTTCCGGCGGTCCAGCCCTGCCACACGTCGTAGCGGAACTCGTTCGCCCTCACCGACGTGGGGTTGCGGAACGAGACGTCCACTCGGGCCAGGTCGCGCGGCTCCACCCGCCAGGTCGGCTCCGCCGGAACGGCGCCGGTCCAGTGGTGGACGACGTCGTAGAGGTAGTCGGTGGTGGGATGCGAGCCGACCTTCAGCTCGACAGTGCCCCGCTGGAGCGCGTCGATCAGGTCGTCGCCCCGGTCCGCGTCGAGCGACGCGACAGTCAGCGGCGCGGGGCTCTGCGGGGTCCACGGGTTCTCGTCCCAGGGCTGCAGCCGGCCGATGCCGTCGTTGACGACCAGGAGCATCTGCGCACCCGCGTCCGCGGCGGCCTTCGCCTGCTCGGCGATCGTGACCTCGTCGCTGCGCCGCACGACAACAGCCGTGCCGCGCGCCTGCTTCCGGGCGAGCATCTCGGCGGCGCCCTCGTCGGCGAAGACAGCCTTCAGGGTCCGGGTGCCGGCCGGCAGCGGCTCGGCCGCACGCTTGACCAGCAGGTCGTCCAACGCGCCCGTCTTCGTGTCCACGGTCAGCGCCGGCTGCTCGAGGCGGAAGCGTGCGCCGAACTCGAACTTGCCGTCGGTGACCTTCTCACCGGTCGGGAGAGCCCAGATGCTGTCGTAGGTCGCGTTCGGCATCATGGACGACTCGACCAGGCTGTCGGTGAACGACCGGTGGATGTCCATGCGCGGAGCGACCGCGGTGGTCTTCTTCGGCGCGCGGGCGACGACCTGACGAGCCTTGCGGCCGTCCAGGGTGACGGTGCGGTCCTCGTCGAGCTTGACGTCGTTGAAGGCGAGCATCGCCATGCCCAGAGAGCGCGGCCCGTTGGCGCCGCGCACGTCTGCGATCAGCCATCCGCTGTAGCTGCCGACGGGCAGTCGCATGGAGCCGGTGCCGGACTCGTCGAGATCCACCACCGTGAACATGCGGTCGGCGGTGACGAGGACCCTGCCGGCCAGCGGCTTGCCCGACCGGTCCTTCGCGACGACCTTCAGGTTCTGCCGCCGTCCTTCCTTGGCGGCGCCGATCAGGGTCTTGGCCCGGACCTTCCCCGTGCCGTCCGTACCGGTGATCATGCCGCTGACATGTTGGTCCGGGGCGACCCGGTCCAGGTCCGCGGTCAGTTCCACCGAGGCGGTGCCGTGTGCGGGAACAGTGACCTTGTCCGCGGAGAGGGTGAACAGCCCCGCCGGGACGTCGGCGTCGACCGCCAGGTCGAGGTTGACCGGGGCGTCTGCGGTGTTGGTGTACGTCACCTTCCGGACGTCGGTGTCCCCCGGCGTGTACGGCCAGGCGCGGAAGCCGGAGAAGGCGCTGACGGTGGCGAAGACCGAGGTGTTCACCGCCGCGAGGGCGTCGAGGCGTCCTGCACCCGCCTGGTACGGGGTGTACGACGGTGTGGCCTTGGTACTGCTGACCAGTGCCTCCTTCAACGTCGCACCGGTCCAGTCGGGGTGGACGGAGGCGAGCAGCGCGGCGGCGCCGGCGACATGCGGCGTCGCCATCGACGTACCGCTCATCGTGGTGTAGTAGCCCTGGCCCCGCCGGTGGTGGGAGCGGGCCGCGAGGATGTCGACGCCGGGGGCGGTGATCTCGGGCTTCAGGCCGAAGTCACCGACGCGCGGTCCCGTGCTGGAGAAGTCGGCGAGCTTGTCCGCGGAGTCGACGGCACCGACGGTCAGCGCGGAGTCCGCGGCGCCGGGGCTGCCGATGGACTGCGGGCCTCCGTTGCCCGCCGCGATGACGAACAGCGCACCGGTCTCCGCGCTGAGCCGGTCGACGGCCTGGCTCATGGGATCGGTGGCGTCGCCGCCGCCGCCGAGGCTCATGCTGACGACCTTGGCCTGCTGGTCCCGGGCGGCCCACTCCATGCCCGAGATGATCCAGGACTCCTGGCCCGAGCCGTTCTGGTCGAGCACCTTGCCGATATCGAGCCGGGCGCCGGGGGCGACACCGCGCTCCTTGCCTTCGGAGGCGCTGCCGGTGCCGGCGACCGTCGAGGCGACGTGCGTGCCGTGGCCGTGGTAGTCGGCGACATCCGGCTCGTACGGGACGAAGCTGGCGCTGTCGTCGATCTGCTCGGCCAGGTCAGGGTGTTCGGCGTCCACACCGGTGTCGAGGACGGCGACCTTCACGTCCTTGCCGGTGTTGCCGCCCGCCCAGACCTCGGGCGCGCCGACCTGCGCGGTCGAGTCGGAGAGGTCGGCCTTGACCTTGCCGTCCAGCCACACCTTGGCGATGCCGCCCGCGAAGGCGGGCTTCGCCGACCGGGCCGCTGCCGAGCCCGCGCCGCCGGTGAGCGCGGACCAGAACTGCGGAGCCTGCTCGCGGTTCTGCGCGAGGGCCGCGCCCTGGATGCTGCCCAGCCGACGGACGACCGTCGAGCCGGCCATCTTCGGCTGCGTCCGGGACTTGGCCGCGGCGTCGGTGTAGCTCACGATGAGCGGCAGCCGTTCGGCGTGCGCGTCGTCGTAACCGTCGGCGATCAGCTGCGTCACGTTGAACAGCCGCTTGTCCAGCGTCCCCGTGCTGATGTACGGCAGCACGGAGTCGGGGTAGACGTACGTCGCGCCGTCGATGACGGCCCGGTGGAAGCCGCTGCCGGCTCCGTTCGCGCTTTCGAAGGACCGGATGACGGTGCCGTCGGCGGCGGTCGCGATCGTGACCTTGTCACCCGTGATCAGGGTGACCGTGTGAGTGCTGCCGCCTGCGGGAGACCGGTGTGCGGTGCCCGCAGCGGACAGGGGCCCGGCCGGACTCGCCGCGGTAGCGGCGACGGCCGGCATGACGCCCATGGTCAGGGCGACGGCCGCGGCAAGCGCGATCCGCCCTGATCTGGGCATGGCAAAGCCAGGCAAGGAGACCCCCAAGGGAAGGGATGGAACCGAGATGGTCTGGATGATCGGGGGCGTCCTCGGGCCCGCACAATGGGCATGCGCTGGCGCTACGGTGACATGTCACCCCTGCGCCACCGGCGCACGAACGTCCATCTCGATGATCTGCTCGTGCCAGATCACCACCCCGTAGGTAGCGGCGAGCGGGCTCCAGGTCGGAGCGCGGGATGGCCGGCGGGTTACCGTGGCGGGCGGCGATGCACTGCTCGGGCATGCCGCCGGCCACCAGGCCCGGGTTGAACAGGCTGATGTCGGCAAACACGTCCTGCGTGTCGCGTGGCTAAAGCCTGCTCAGAAGGTCCTGCCGAGCCACCTTCGCGCTTCATCAGCTGCGACCTGCGGTAAGAGGCAGTGACACAGCTTCTGATCGCGGCGTGCGCAACAGGCCGTCACCAACGTGTGGGGTCACTTCCGCGGCACAGCCCGGGCGGGGAGGCCGTGCCACCCGGTGCGGTCGGTCCAGCGCAGCCGAGCCCCGTCGGGGAAGCGGCCCGAGGAGGGCCGCCACTCAAGGACGGCCACGAGAAGGCCCCCACCCGGCCCTGCCATTGTCCCGGGTGCGGCGGCCCGGTAGCCACGGCCTCCTCCGGCGCGCAGTCTGCTGCGGTGAGCCGTTCGATGACGGAGGTGATGTACGGCTCGTACGGCAGCGGAGCGAACGCGGTGCGACCGTCCGACCGTACCTCGCTTCCTCGGCATGCCGGGATCTCGTTCTGTTGAGCGAAGCACCACACGCAGCTGTGGGCCATACCCGCCGGTGCGGTGGGTGATGTTCAGCTGGCGCCCGATGGAACGGCGGCTGTGGCCGGCTTCCAGCAGCGCGTGGACCGTGGCATGCCTGGCTCGGACGCGGTTGGCGAATCGCTCGCTCGGCCATCGCGAGTCCGCCTTTCCTCGGACGGCGCCGGTGGATTGGCCTTCCCCTCGCGATCAGGGACCTGGACGCGAAGGCACTGGCGGTGGCGGGTGACAGCCCGCTCAGCAGCCTCCCCGAGGTTGTGCCACGAATGCCGGCGGTCGGCGACCTGCGTCGCCTGAGGTGCCCCGGCCGTGGCCCTCTCTGCGAAGAACGGCGCGCGCCCCCGGCAGACGACCTCGATCCCCGGTCGCTGCGCCGGCCATGCGGCCAGGCTGGACGCCTCCCGGTCAGGCAGCAGATCCACCGGCCTACGGGTCTCGACCTCGACGAGCACCGTGCCGTAGACCCGTCCTTTGCGTGTGGCGTACTCATCAACACCAACCACCCGCGGGGCCGGGACATCTGGTTCGGGCAATGCATCGAGCAGACGCAACACCGCGCTGCGGCTGATGGACACCCCAAAGGCCCGTGGCAACCGGGCGCCAGCCCGGCCGACGAGCGCGAGACCCACCGCGGCGAGAGTCGACCGCAACCGCTCCGTCCACCTGCTGTGCCGCCGGATCAGTCCCGGCATTGCTCAACGAACGTCCCCGAGCACACGAAGACTCCGGACAGAAGAACCGCCGAACTCGCAGTTGTAGGACCACCAGACGGTCCCACTCGGCACGTCCGCAGGAAACCGCAGGTAAGAGCTGTGCACCCGGGTCGAATCGCTCCCACAGTCCGGCATGCCGCCCCGGCCGCCGTACTGCACACGTCGATGCGTATCGCCTCATGGCTCACGTCCAGCCCCGGCACCGACACGTCCGCGATGGACGGTAACAGCAGGCTCTCCAGAGGAGGCGACGTCTCTTCCACGACGCCGCACTGTCGACCACACCAAGATCGCGCTGGTCATCTTCAGGCAACTTCCCGGAGCCTGATCAGAGCACCAGCCGTCACTCAGCGTGCGCGCTTCACGGAAAGCGAGCCAGAACCCGAGAACGGACAGCAGATGTTCACCACTTCGGGAGGCGCCACAGCACACCGGGAGTTCGAGAACTGAGTGAGTCGCTTGCTGTAGTCAGACGCGGCGGCTGGCAGTTGCCCGCGCTGCGTTGATACTCCACGACGGTGGCGGGTGTCGTTCCCTCAAGGGATGAGAAAACATGTTGGCTGGCTGCCGGCGAGCTGCGACGATGCCTCTGTTTCCCAGGTGGAGGACATTTGTTCGTTTTCGTGTGTGCGGGTTGTGGCGCCGAGTTGACCACCCCGCTGTCCCAGGTCTCGCTGCCAGTCCACGCCCGTCAGAAGTACGGGAACGGGGCCCAGCTTCCGGTGCTCATGGAGTCCGGGACGTTTGCCGTGGCCCCGGATCCCTGGGGAGGGCCGTGGCGGATGTGGGATGGGAGCGATCCGGGTGAGGCGGAGGCACGCGGCATCTACGCGCCGGTCTACGCCTTGTCCGACAGCACGCCCGGGGCGAGTGTCATCGCGCCCGGTGATATCCGTGGAACCCGGCTGATTCCTGAGAAACGCGGCGGTGCCTGCTGCGGCCTCGACGGAGCCGACGGGCCCAACATGGCCTGCGAGACATGCCACCTCCCCGTGGCGACCAGGGTCGACGACTGCTCGCTCTGGTAGGCAGTGCGGCTCAGCCCGGACGCCGTGCACCGCGTCCCCGTTGACGGCATCCACGCTGCGCCCCTCTCCTGGTCGGAGCTGGCAGAGAAGGGGGAGAAGACGCCCCCGTTCGAGCCGATTGCCACGTGGGGAGGACGGATGGGGTCGAACCACTACTGGTCGTGGAGCCCGCAGTGGGAGGCGGCAGCCGGCCAGGCGCTCGCCCACCTACTGGTTGCCTCCCAAGGCCAGCCGGTGAAGGTCCCGGGCGGCCTCACCACGGACATGTTCCAACGCGCGCTCGACGCCCTGCTGCCCGCAGGCCCTCCAAAGCGGCGCGCCGTCGTGGCTGGACCGGGACAGCCCTCCCCGGACGCGGGCGTCGACATCCTCCTCGTACCGGTCCACCCCAGGACAGGGCAGACCTGGACTTCCACCAGCCCCAGTGCGTCGGCATACCTGGTGCCCCTGCCGCTGGGGGTGTGGCTGTGGCTGGTCTCTCCCCAGCCCTACTTGCCGGTTCCCGCCTCGGGCCGCATACCCCAAGACGTACTCCGCGACGACCCTCTCCCGCTACTCCCCAACTACCTGTTCCGGGCCGACCGGGAAACGCTCCTGCACACCTTGGTCCGGCTGCCAGCCGTGCGCAGCCCGTGGCTGCGCACGATCGTCGAGAACCTCACACAGAGCAACTCGGCCGACCTCTTCCGGTACTCCAGTGTGGTTTCGTGATCCATCCGGTGGGTTCGTCGGCGGACCGCCGTTGGTAGCGGCTGTGGCGGGCTGTTGCATGGTGGCGCTTGAGCCGGGACGGTCGTCGCCTAGAGTCCTCCCGCACGTTATAGGGAGGGAATCTTCATGAGAGTCGGACGAATCCGCCGTGTATTGGTGGCGATCGTGCTGCTGGGGCTGTCCACGACAGCCTGCGGGGACCAGACGGAATCCGGGCAGCGGGAACGCCGCCACCCTTATGCCGCGATCAAGGACCTGCCGGAGTCCCTGGGGCCGGACGGGACCACGATCGTGGTGGGGGATCCGAGCCGGATGCCCGTTCACCTGTACGAGGACATGCGGTGTCCCGTCTGTCAGGAATTCGAGGTGACCGGTGCGGGTCCCGCTCTGCTGGACATGACACTCGGGAAGGAGGTGCGGGCCGAATACACCCTGGCCTCCTTCCTTGACGACCAACTGGGCGGCACCGGCTCGAAGAAGGCTGCTAACGCCCTGCGTGCCGCGCTGGAACAGGACAAGTTCGCCGAGTACCACGCCGTGCTCTTCGGGAACCAGCCGGAGGAGCAGACCGACGGCTATACCGACGCGTTCCTGCTCGCGATGGCATCACGCGTCGACGGCCTCCGCGGCCCCGCGTTCGACTCCGCGGTCAAGGAGATGAGATACGCGGACTTTGTTGCCGCTTCCCAGAAGGCTTATGAGGAAGCCGGCGCCCCTGGCACGCCGGCGGCGTACTCCCAGGGCAAGCGTGTACCGCACGGCGTACTGCTCACCGAAGATTTGCTGCGGCTTTTCGTCGGTGGTGACCCCAAGTAGTCCACACTGGTTTCGTGATCTTGCGGTGGCGCGGGCTGGGAACGGGCACAGCCACCGGTGATCATCGGGGGTTGTGTGGACTCTCGAAGATCGGGCGGTGGCCGCGGGCCATGACGTAGACCCTGCCCGATGCGGGCGATGTTGGACCAGGGCATGGCCCGGATCGCGGGCCGGTTCCCGCGGGTGGAACCCCGGGCCACCGCCCGCGCGTACTGCTCGGGCTGCTCTCCGGCGTCGAACGCAAGAACTGCTGGCGGCTAGCCGAACACTGGAGCGTGATCGTTCTCAGTATCAATGGCTGTACCGGCGTCTCGGGACCCATCTCTCATATCTCCAAGAACGTCCCACTGCCCTTCCTTGGGCTCACCTGATCCGGACCCCATTCTGTTAGCCGCAGGGACGCTCATTTGACGCTCTGTGCTCCTGGCGACCGCCAGATGGAGACGGAGAGCCGCATCTGACCTGCAGTTTCTCCAGTCTCGACCTGGTTGACGTGTTTGCGATGACCCACCACGTGGAGTGCGTCGCGATCCTTGAACCGGTGCGGGAGGCGCCTGACTTACGGTGTCGTAGCGGCGGACCGAGCATGGCGCCCTCACCGGGCTCAGGCCTCTCGGCATGTTGCACAATCTCCGACGTCGCTGCTTGCCGCGATTGCGCAGAGACGGGTCCCGAACCGTGCTTCAGGATGTGCCATCAGACAAGACGTGAGCCGGATGCAACATCCAGTTCACCGTGACGACATCGGGAGTGCGCTGTGCTCTGGAGAAGACTGCTCGTCCCCCTGACCTCGCTCCTGTTCCTGCTGACGGCTTCCGCCGGTGCGGAAGCGGCAGCGGCGTCCACCGATTCCGCCGCCGCTGCCGAGTCGGCCGCGGCCGACTACGATGCTCCCGGCCCCTACGCCACCGCGGTGGAGGTCGGAGTGGTGACCACCCTGTACTACCCGCGTGACATCGCCAGCAGCGACCGCCGCCACCCCGTGATCGTGTGGGGAAACGGCACCTTCGCCTTCCCGGTCGTCTACCGCGACCTGCTGCTTCACTGGGCCGGCCAGGGCTTCATCGTCGCCGCCGCCAACACCCCACAGTCCAACCTCGGCATCTCGATGCGGGCCGGCATCGACCTGCTCACCCGTCGCAACGCCGACACCGGCAGCGCCTTCCACGACCGTGTCGACTTGGAGCACATCGGCGCGTCGGGTCACTCGCAGGGCGGCGCCGCCGCCATCGTCGTCGGCACGGACCCGCGCATCGACACTGTCCTGCCCATCCAGCCCGGGCCGCTCGCCGACATCGACGACGTGCACGTACCCGCGCTCCTCCTGGCCGGGCAGAAGGACAGCATCGTCTTCCCCTTCCTGGTCAAGGCCTTCTACAACGACGCCGACCACATACCGGCCATCTACGGGGAACTGCGCGGCGCCGATCACCTCACGGTCGTGGGCGACCCCGGACCGTTCGCCGCGCCCACCACCGCCTGGTTCAAGGCACACCTGATGGGGGACCAGACGGCGCGCGCCGAGTTCTTCGGGGCCGACTGCCGGATCTGCACCGACAGCGGCACCTGGTCCGACGTCCGTCGCAACGGCCTCGCAAAGCGGTGACCCGTTCTGAGAGATCCCTTCCGCCGTGACTGGCGGCTGCCCCGATCCACACCGCGCCGCCCGCCCGTGGACGCTCCCGCGATCAAGGGCGGCCGGCCCGCCGTCCACACCTGGAAGGACCGCCATGGACCTCATCGCGACCACCGGGCAAGGCAAGGTCCGAGGCCGTTTCCACAACGGGATCGCCGCCTTCCTCGGCATCCCCTACGCCGCCCCGCCCTTCGGCGCCCACCGCTTCCGCCCTCCCGCCCCGGCCGATCCCTGGGAAGGGGTGCGAGACGCTCTTCAGTACGGGCCGACCGCCCCCAAGCGCCCCTACCGCCCGCCCCTCGACCGGCTGATACCCGACCCGAGCATCCACGGTGACGACTGTCTCAACCTCAACGTCTGGTCCCCGTCCATCGGCGAGAGCCGACTGCCTGTCATGGTCTGGATCCACGGAGGTTCCCTGTGCAACGGCTCGGCGAGCCTGCCGCTCTACGACGGAGCCGCCTTCGCACGCGACGGGGTGGTCCTCGTCTCCATCAACTACCGTCTCGGCGTGGAAGGGTTCGGGGTCTTCCCCGACGCCCCCGTCAACCGGGGCCTCCTCGACCAGATCGCAGCCCTGATCTGGGTCCGCGACAACATCGCCGCCTTCGGCGGAGATCCGGCGAACGTCACCGTGTGCGGGGAATCCGCCGGCGCGATCAGCGTCGCCGCACTCATGACCAGTCCTCGTGCGGCCGGGCTGTTCCGCCGGGCGATCCTGCAGAGCGGCCCGCCGCACACGGTATCGCCCCGCGAGGGTGCGAAGGTCGTACGGTCGATGGCGAGGAGACTGCGGATCCCAGCCACTTCCCAGGCATTCGCGGCGGTGGACCGCGACCTGCTGCTGGACGCGCAGGCCGCCGTCGTCGACCGGTCCGACCCGATAGGCGGCGGACCCGGCTTCCACATCGTGGTCGACGGCGAAGTGGTGCCCGCCGCCGTGCCCCTTCCCGAGGCCGACCTGCTGCTGGGCTACAACCGGGAGGAATACCGACTGTGGTTCGTACCCGGCGGAACCGTGGACCGGATCAGCCGGCTCACCCTGCGGCTGGCGCTGCTGAAGCTCCGTGTCCCGCAACGTCTAGCGCGCCTGTACCGGGCCACCCGGCCGCACGCCAAACCCGCTGAGATCCTGGGAGAGATGGCCAACGACCTGCTGCTGCGGGGGCCGCTCAACCGCCTCGCCGACTCCCGCCCCGCCCGCACCTTCGTCTACGAATTCTGCTGGCGCTCGCCCGTGATGGAACTCGGCGCGTGCCATGCGCTGGAACTCGGATTCGTCTTCGACAACTTGCGCGCCGCCGAGGACCTGACCGGGCCCGGCGCGCCCCAGCCACTGGCCGACGCCATGCACCGGGCCTGGGTCGCCTTCGCCACCACCGGACAGCCGGGCTGGTCCAGCTGGAACGCCGACCGGCCCGTCATGGTCTTCGACCACCCCGGTGCCGGCCCGGTCCTCGCACCCCGGCACGAGGAACTCGGCGCCTGGCTCTGACAGATGGCAGGCCGAGCGCTCGCCGACACCGGCCGTGGTTCATCCGCTTTCCGCTGCTCCTGTGGATCCCTGCCATCCGGTGACCCCACGGTGATCCGCGGACCCGGCCAGGTCCCTGGCGACGAGCGCCGCCTGGATCAGCCGCGCCTGCGCGGGAACCGCGAGGTCGAGTCCGGTCAGCGCGCTCACTCGCTGCAACCGGTAGTCCACGGTGTTGCGGTGGACGCACAGCTCCAACGCCGTCTGGCTGCGGTTCAGCCCCCGCTCCACGAACACGCGCAGCGTTTCAAGCAGGTAAGGATGCTCCTCCAAGGGGTCGAGTTTGGCCGCCAGCCGCACAAGGCCGTCCCCGGGGCGTGCGAGCTGGTGCTCCAGCAGCACGTCGTCGAGGCGGTAGCACCCGGGCGGGCGTCCCAGGCGCCGGACGAGATCCAGCACGCGGCTGGCCTCCTGCGCCGCCGAGGAGATGGCCGCCGGTAGGGAGGAACAGGCGGTGGCGGCGCGCACGGGCTGCCCCACGTCCTTCTCCAGCCGGGCCACCAGGCCCGGCACGTCGGGCCTGCCCGGCAACAAGGCGATGCGAGCGACGTGGTCCATCAGCACGGGGATCCCGGTGAAGGCGTCGAGCGAGGACTGCACCAACCTGCTCGGCGGGTCGGACTCGAACGCGAAGGCAACCACCTCGTGCTCACCCACCACGGCCACCCGCGCCACGCTCGCCAGCTCCTCGTACGGCCGTCCCGCCAGCAGGGCGCCGAGCAGAGCCCGCCGCACCCGCTTGTCCTCGCTGTGGATGTCTTCCTGGGCGTTCTGGTGGGCGAGGACGACAGCGGGCAGGGCGGCGTGCAGGCAGGCGAGCAGCTTGGCGCCCGCTCCGGCCAGCTCACCGGGCTCCGCGACCTCGGTCAGCGTCTGCCACCACACCTCGGCGCCGATCAGGTACGCGGCGGTCACCGCCTCGAGGGGCACTCGCTCCTCGGCCCTACGCGCCGACCACTCGATGAGCCGGGTCAGGTCGCCCGGACCTATCGGAGCGCCGGCACCGCCGTCGCGCAGTGCCTTGAGTAACAGCGCGTGCACCGCCGCGATGGACCGGGTCACCTCGCCCTGGAGGGTGCGGCGGGGCAGCGCCGCGTAGAACGGCGCCTCCGCCGCGCAGCGCGTGACCACGGCGGCGGTGAAGTCACCGACCCGGGCGGCCATCCGGGCGTGCAGGTCCGACATCGGCGCATCGTCACACCGCCCCGACCATGCGGTCAATCGGAACGCCGGGTTCGGCGGCGCGGGACGGACGCATCAAGCCGGTCACAGACCGCTGACGTCCCTGGCCTTCTTGAGCACGGAGTCGATCGTGTCCACCACGGCGTTGCGCTGCCTCGCGCGCGCCGCCCGGTCTGCCGGCACCAGCCGCGCGGCGGTCTGCACGGCGTAGGCGTCCGGGTCGCCGAAGGCAGTCCGCGGGTGCTCTCCCGTGTCCGCGCAGTGGGCAGTGACATCCTCGACCGCCTGGAGAACGACTGCCCGGTCCACGCCCGGCTGCAAGGCCAGCCGCACCTGGAAACGCGCCATCCACTTCTCGCGGTCCTTCTCCCTCGCCGCGTCCGTCCTCTGGTCCTTCTTCGCCACGTGCTCTCCCCGGGTGATCGACAGCCGTCCGTCATGGAGTTGGACGCCGGATCATCGACGTGGGTTGCGAAAGCAAGCGTCCGGTGAGGCTCACGCGACTGCCGAGGTACCGCACTACGAGACAACGACACACTCCTGCTCACTGAACAGGAACAGTTCCCGCCCACGACGAGGACGCCTCGGACGCCTCGGACACCGCGGCCTGCGCGGCCTGCGCGGCACCGCCGTGTCGGCCTGGCGTGCGGTGAGTTGCGCGTCGCGGATCGGGTCGGGCTGGAGGCTGCCGATGAGCAAGCGTGGCTGGTGAGTACGTTGCGCCGACAGCGTCGCCCGTTCCTTTCCTCGCGTTCGGTCAGAACCTGGAAGAGGAGTTCGGCGCCGCGGCGGTCGAGTGCCATGCAGCCGAGCTCGTCGATGCACAAGAGATCAACGCGGCCGTAGCGGGCGATGGTCTGGCGAAGCGTGACGACGACCCGCTGCCGAGCGGGCAGAGCTTCCACTCCGAAACCATCCGCCGCAGCGCAGCCATCACCATCATCATCGATGTCATCCACGTCATAGAAAGCTCAGGACCGGCACGTGGCGCCTGCCCCGGCCAGCACATCCCGAATGGTCGATCCGGATGCCCACCTCGCCGAAGCCATCCATCTGGTCACCGAGACCAGTGTAGTCCGTATTGACCATGCAGCCGAAGGCCGACCGGTCGTAGCGGTCCTTCCAGATGGAAAGCGTGGTGTGCAGGGTTCCCGGGACGCCTGTCAGCCTGCCGCCATCGCAGCTGCCAGGGGCCGTGCAGAGCAGCTCAGCAAACTGATCGGCCATTCTTCGTCCCGTGCACGGTCGCGACAGGAAGGCATGGTAGGTGTTGCCCACGCCGCGCCGCCCGCAGGTCCAGACCACCAGGGCTCCTGTCAGACCGCCCATCACCCGTAGATGATCTACGGGACAGCCCTGAGAAGGAAAGAATGATGCGCCCCATGAAATACACCGTCTCCATCGAGATCGCTCTGCCGCGGGAGAAGGTGGTCCAGCTGCTCGCCGACCCGGCACACCTGCCGAAATGGCTGCGCGGCCTGGTGCTGCACGAGCCGCTGAGTGGGAAGCACGGGCAGCTCGGCACCACGTCGCGGGTCGTGATGCAGATGGGCAAGCAGAGGATCGAGTGCACCGAGACCATCACACGCCGGGATCCGGCAGACCTGCGCGAGATCCCGAAAACGAGCATCGTTCACTTCGACCGCGAGATCGTCGGCGAGGGCATGTGGAGCGCCGTGCGCGACCGGCTGACCGAAGCCGGCCCGGAAACGACGCTCTGGGAAAGCGAGAACGAATACCGGTTCAGCGGCTTCCTGATGAAGCTGGTGGGACTTCTGATGCCCGGCGCCTTCCGCAAGCAGTCGCAACAGCACATGCAGGACTTCAAGGCGTTCGCCGAACAGGGAAAAGACGTCAGGGAAGCGACAGACTGAACTGCCGCAACTGCTCAGGCGCCTGACGGCATGGCATGTCCGCAGGCGTTGGGGTGCCTTGTGAGCTGCCAGTATGTCGTTCGAAGGGGCGGTGTAAGAGGGAGGGGCGCTGTGGAAAAGCTGGTAGAGGAGTCCGTTGCGGAGACACTGCGCTGCGCGGGAGGCGAGGCGGTTCGCCTGTACGTGGCAGCCTGCGCCGAGCGGATGGCGCCGCTGTTCGTGGGGTTGCGAGCCGGCGCGGTAGGCCGCGAAGCCGACCTTGATCTTTACGTGGGTGCCGTACGCGACCTCTGGTTCACCGACCGCCCGCTCTCCGATGCCGCCGAGCGCGTTCGTGTGCTGGAGCAGTTCCCCGAGCTTCGGCCGAGCGAAGAGGGGATATCCGATGTCGCAGGCACGTACGCCTTCTTTGCCGCTCTTGTCCTGCGGCATGCCTTGCTGGCCAACGTCTCCGGGAGCGCGGACGACGCGGTGTCCTGTGGTCATGCGTCTCTCACCGCGATGGGGATGCTGGATCAGAACGCAGGAGGCACTGCTTTTCGCATGGACGAGGAGAGGCTTCAGCTTCAATCGGCGTCCGGCGAGGTCTCGGGACTGTGGGAGGCGAGCGTAACGGCGGGCCGGGAACGTTCCGCGCAGTGCTGAGCCGCGTCGCACCCACCTCGGACTGAAAGCTCGCCGCCCCCAATCCGGGGCGGGATGTGCGGTGAGCGCGTTGTTGGCCATACTGGCCAACTACAACGCGAAGTCACACCCGTTCATCCGTTCCTGCGACTCTCACCGCTCAGCGCGGTCGGAGCGTTGCAGGTGGCCGGCGCATGGCTCGGCGTGCACACAGGCCCCGCTTCACAGGCGGCCTGAGCTGGGCGGCGGTGTGGTGGCTGTGCGGCCGGACTCAGCCGTAGAGCCGTTTCTCCTCGTCCGCGATGTGCGCGTCGATGACGGTGCAGCCGTTGCCGGCCAGGGCGGTGCGCACGGCGTCGGCCAACTGGTCGGTGTCGGCGGCCCGGACGCCCGCGCAGGAGTAGCCCTGGGCCAAGTGGACGATGTCGATCCCGGGCAACTCGTAGGAAGGCGGTCGCTGCGCCCCCAGGGTCAGGGACAGGTCCCGCATCGCGGCGTATGCGCCGTTGTTGAAGACCACGACGACCAGCCGCAGTCCGAGCCGGGCGGCGGTCCACAGGGCCTGGACCGAGTACTGAAAGGATCCGTCGCCGATCAGGCACACGACCGTGCGCGCCGGGTCGGCCAGCGCCACGCCCACCGAGGCGGGCAGGCCCCAGCCGAGGCCTCCGCTGGCGGCGCTGAAGTAGCCGCCCGGACGGCGAACCGGGAGGTGCTGCCACCGGATCTCCCGGAACGTCGGCAGCTCCTCGATGATCAGGGTGTCCGCCGGGAGGACCGTCCCGAGCACGCCCAGCGCCGACTCGCCGCTCATCGGCGCCGCCCCGCCGCGGGAGGCGGGTGCGGGCCGGGGGCTCGGCGCGGGACGGTTGCGTGCCGCCTCGGGCAGGGCCGCGAGCAAGCCGGCGAGGCCCTCCCGCAGGCACGTGCGCACGCCTGTCGTGCACTCGGCGCGGGCCAGGAGTGCGGGGTCCTCGCTGAGCACGACGACCTCGGTGCCGGCGGGGACCGGTGTCCCGGGGCTGTACACGTGGTAGAGGAACGCCGGCGCGCCGAGCACTACCACCAGGTCGGCGTCGGCGAGGTCGGTGCGGATCAGCGCGCGGGACGGCCGCAGCTGGCCCCGGAAGGAGGGGTGGTCCTCGGGGAAGCCGCTGCGGTTGATGTGCGGGCCGGACCATACGGCGGCGCCGGTCCGTTCGGCCAGCTCGACGGCGAGCCCCGTCGCGCCGTCCCGTTCCGTCTCGGGGCCGACGACCAGGACGGGGCGGGCGGCGACCGCCAGCTTGGCGGCGACCGCGGACAGCGCGTCAGCTTCGGCCGCGAACCGGTCGGACAGCGCGATCGGCGGCACCGGCTCGGCATGCCGCTCCCAGTCGTCCATCGGCACGGACACGAAGGCCGGCCCGGCGGGCCGCTGGGCCGCCAGCCGCCACGCGCGGGCGAGCGCGGCGGGGACGTCCTCGGCCCGGGCGGGCTCGATCGCCCATTTCGCGTACGGGGCGGGGAAGTCGGTCGGGCGCTCGGCGAACAGGTACGGGTCGGTCGGCAGCATCGCCCGCACCTGCTGGCCGGCCAGGACCACCACCGGACTGTGGTTGCGGCAGGCGGAGTAGATCCCGCACATGCCGTTGCCCGTGCCGGCGGCCGAGTGCAGCGTCACCAGCGCCGGACGGCCCGTGGCCTGGGCGTAGCCGTCGGCCATCGCCACCGCCGAAGCCTCCTGAAGCGCCATCACCCACCGCAGGTCCTCCGGCCAGTCGGCGAAGAACGGCAGCTCGGTGGACCCGGGATTGCCGAACACCACGGACGTGCCGTTCGCGGCCAGGAATTCCCGGAAGCGGTCACGCACGGTTCCGCTGGACGTATCGGACATGACAGATCTCCCTTTCGGTCTCCTGAGACGACCGTGAACACAAACAGCGCAAGCCTGAACCCGCTGAACGGACCAGCCCGCCCATTACGCCGGAAGCAGCATGTCGCACACGGTCAGACCAGGCGGCTCTGAAACTCGTTGCCCGAACCACGGCCCTCGATCTCGCCCCCTGCGGCTCTCCGACAACCTGCCGAGAACATCCCGCGGCGCCCTCGTTGCGCGCCCCGCCCAGGCTCGTAGGGCGCGGATCTCCAGCTCTGGACCGGGCAGGCTTCCTCTTGGCGGCTGCAGCGGTCCACGACGCGTGCGCGCCCCCGGCCAGAGCGACGGTCCCGGGGCGCGGTGGGCGGAGGCTGAGAACTGATCGCGGACCCCCACCCAACGATCTCCTGCAGACCCAGAAGGATCGAGTCCGTACCTACGCGGCGCTCGCCGCACCGTCCTCTGGGGGACGAGTGCGCACGCTCACTGTGCCCAGCCGGGTTCGAGGCGGTCGAGGAGAAGGGGGAAAGCCGTCTCGGCTCGGCCCCAGTCGCCGTCCGCCAGAGGTGCGTAGAGCAGGCCGAAGAAGGCATCCACGAGCAGGGTGGCCTCGTTGCGTGCCCGGGACTCGGGCATACCCAGACCGGCGAAGAGGCCGGTGACCAGGTCCGTCCACTCGTTGATCACGTCACGCATCAAGGGCCCGTACCGGTCGGGGTGGAGCACGCTGGCGCTCATCAACTCGAAGTAGAGCGGCAGGCCGGCACGGCGGTCCGGGGTGCTGAACTGCTTCCAGATTTCTTCGACGAAGCGTCGCAGGCTCGGGGCGTCCTGTGGCGTGCCGACTGTTTCCAGCACTTCCGCGAACCTCAGCAGCGGACGTCGCTCGTCAAAGGCGACGGCTTGCGAGACCAGGCGTTCTTTGCTGCCGAAGTAGTACAGGAGCATGCGGTCGCTGGTTCCCAGCTCGCGCGCCAGCCGGCGCAGGGACAGGTCGGCCAGGCCGTTGCGGAGCACATACTCGCGGACCTGGTTCAGCAGGTCCCGGCGTTTGGCCGGGTCGGCCGCACGTGGCATGGACACCTCCCGGAGCGTGGACGAGTGAGCACCACCTCACACGTCGATTCGGGAGCTTATGGCACATTCTTTACCGTAACGCGCATTACATGTATTCTATACATGTAGCACCTGCTACGTGAATGCGGTCCAGGCAGTCCGCCCGGTCCACCAGATGCCCACTTCGCTGCGAGCGACCGGCACAGAAAGGGACTGATGATCATGGTTGGCCCAGCCATCGGCTTCACCAAGCTGCCTCACGCTGGACGCCTTCCCTGGTCCCGCCCCCGTCCGCATCGCACACCGAAAGAGCCGGCCGCCACGCCACACGGTGAGCGGCACAACGAGTGGGCTTCGAAAGACGCCTCGACATCGTGGCTCGCACGGCACCTGGGTCTGTGGGCACGCAGCCTGGAGCCTCTGCGCCCTCTCGACGCCCCCGCTGCCCGGGCGACCGCCCGGGAGATGTCCTGGCCCCTGGCACGGGAACTGACCTCGGCGGGCCGGGCCCGCCGACTGGTCACCGGACTCCTCCAGGAGTGGGACCTGACCGATCTCACCGACACCGCGGAACTCCTGGTCAGCGAACTCGTCACCAACGCCCTACGGCACGCGCACGGACCTGTGCGGCTCAACCTCAGAGTGAGCGAGGACCGCCTTCGCTGCGAAGTGGAGGACACCAACGACGCGGCTCCCGTACGCCGCATCGCATGCATGGAGGCGGAAGGCGGCCGCGGCGCCGAACTCCTCGACCTGCTGAGCCAGGCATGGGGCAGCTTCCACACCGGCACAGGTAAGACCACCTGGTTCGAACTGACCACTCCCACCAAGCCGTAACGGCAGGACCATGACAGGCAAGGCCCCGGATGCGCCCTCGCCTCGGTCCACTCCTGATGGCGCTGCCCTGCGACGCCGGCGAGGTGATGACCACACTGGTCGGCCTGCCGGAGCTGCCGGAGCTGCCGGTAAGGGCGGAGCGCCTGGATCACGACGCCGTCAAGGGTTCCTGTGCTCTGCGAGTTCGTCGTCTGAAGGCCCGCAGCCTGCCCGGGCAATGAGCAGAGCTACGTCGTCACGGTCATCCGCATCACGCAGTTCCTGCAGGAGCAGGTCGCAGGTGGCGTCCAACGAGCGGTCGGGGTCGTCGAGGATGTCGAGGAGGGCGTCCAGACGTACGTCGATCGGCTGGTCGCGGGTCTCGACGAGGCCGTCGGTGTAGAGGATGAGCTGGTCCCCCGACACAAAGTCGAGGGAGGTGGAGTCGAAGGAAATGCCGCAGCCTCCCAGGGGCGCGCCGGTGGGCAGGCCGAGGAGCTCGCGGGAGCCGTCCGGGCGCAGGAGGACGGGCGGGAGGTGTCCGGCCAGAGCGATCTTGCACTGCGTCAGGCGGGGATCGAAGACGGCATAGACACAGGTCGCGATGGTGTCGAGACCGTCCGTGATGTGGTCGAGGTGGTGCAGGACCTGGGCAGGGTCCAGATCGAGATCGGCCAGGGTTCTCGTGGCGGTACGCAGCTGTCCCATGGCGGCTGCGGCTGTGACGCCGCTGCCCATGACGTCGCCGACGACCAGGGCGGTCTTGTCGCCGGCCAGCGGGATGACGTCGAACCAGTCCCCGCCGATCTCGATGGAGGCCTGAGCGGGGCGGTAGCGGAAAGCGACGTCCAGGCCAGGTCGTCGCGGAGGTGGGTGGGGCAGCAGGCTGCGCTGGAGAGTGAGGGCGGTGTGGCGCTGTTCCTCCACGGCGCGGTGCCGGTCGGTGACGTCGACGCTGGAGGTCGCCACCCCGAGCACCTTCCCGTTGGATGCTTCGAGCCGGTAGAACGAGATCGACCAGGCGTGATCATGGTCCGGGTCGGCCGCCGTACGGCCGACGATGTACTGGTCGAGCAGCGGGACGCCGGTGGCAAGGACCTCGCGCATGGCTGCTTCGAAGGACTCGTCGAGGAACGGCAGCACCTCAGGGACGCTGCGGCCGATGTGCTCGGCGGCCGGCACGCCGTTCATCCGTTCCTCCGCGGGGTTGACGGAGATGTACCGCAGTTCGGTGTCCAGCATGGCCAGCCCGATCGGCGACTGGGCCACCAGCTGGCCTGACAGGGAGAGATTCCGCTCAACCTGCCGCAGCGTCGCCTGGTCAGCGGCCAGCCCGAGCGCCCAGTAGTCACGCTGGTCGTCCTGCAGCCGCATGTTGCGGAACTCCACCAGGCGCGTGCTGCCGTCCTTGTGGCAAACGGGAAAGACCCCGGCCCAGCTCTCACCGCTCTCCATGACCTGGGCGAACAGTTCCAGCACTGTGCTCAGGTGCTCCTTGTCGATCAGCAACTCGGCCGCGTACTGGCCCAGAGCTTCCTCGGCGCTGTAGCCGAACAGGTCCTCGGCCTGGGGGCTCCAGAGATCGATCCTGCCCTCGGCGTCAAGCAGGACGGCGGCAACATTCAGCACATCCAGCAGGCCCCCCGGCCTCGACGCAACCACACCCGCCCTACCGGGTTCATCCCGGCAGGGTTCGGTCGCACCCATGCCCCAGGCTCCCTCCGGCTGTGATCGGGTATCGCCCGCCCGAACCGGGACCCGTGCCGGCCTCCGGCTCCGGCCTGTTCCATCGTCCCCCGCCGCCACGCGGAGGACACTTCGTACGTCCTCGCAGCCTGACGTCAGGGCGTGTGGCGCCGGGCGTCGGAACCAGGCGCTGGAAGGCCTCTCTTTCGACCTGGCCGGTGGTCCGCGCTGCGACGAGGACGTCCAGGCGGTCGACGCACCGACAGACATCCCGTCCGTGAGGCAGCTCCGAGCCGTTGAGCTTGCCGACCATCTGGCCGCGGATCTCGTGCCTGACCGGTTCAGCCGAGGGGCATTGGGGTCCTGCCGCTCCTCCGGGCGGATCCGCTCATACGGCCAGACCGCTCGAGGGTGCTCCGGAGCGCGCTCCCGTCGCCGGCACACGTCACGTCCGCGAGGGCGCGGCCGAAGGAGACGCACCGCACGCAGGGTCAGGCTCTGCCGCGTACTACGGCGACTGGGCTGTGCCCATGGTGCAGCAGCGCCTGGCTCACCGAACCCAGGAGCATCCCGCGGATACCGCCCCGTCCTCTGGCGCCGACGACCATCAGCTGCGCGGTCTTGCTCGACTCGATCAGCACCTCGCGCGTTTCGCCGCTCACCACGTCGTGTCTGACCGTGACGTCCGGATATCTCTCCGCGCGGCCGGCGAGGGCCTGGGCCAGCAGGCGTTCAGCGCTCTCCGTGCCCGCGCCTACCGGTGCGTAGTCAGGCATCCACGCGTGAATGCCGACGAGTTCGGCGCCACGCAGTGCCGCCTCGGCGAAGGCGAAATCGACGGCCTTCTCACCGACGGACGAGCCGTCGACCGCCAGCACGATCGGCCTGGCAGGATCCGGTTCCTCTCCACGTACCACCAGTACCGGACACTGGCTGTGGGCTGCCAGGGAAACGGCCTTCGATCCCACCAGCATCCCGATGAAGCCCCCCATTCCCCGATGCCCGACGACGATCAGATCGGCGGCTCGCGACTCGGCCTCCAGGACTGCCACCGTCTCGCCGTTCCTCACCGCCTCGGAGACCTCCACCTGAGGCGCCACGCTCTTGGCGCGCTGTGCCGCCTCCTTCACCATCCGCTGCAACGGCGCGGGATCCAGTGGCGCGTAGAGGGGTCTGACCGGCCAGTCGAACGCGTGCACGACCCGGAGTTCCGCACGACGCCGCTGGGCTTCCCGGGCGGCCTCCTCCGCTGCGGCAAGACTTGCCGATGAGCCGTCCACTCCCACCACGACCAGGTTGCCCATCGCGCCTCCAGCGCTCGCTTCGACTCCTAGCTTCACCCCGACGGGGCGGAGCTGCCATCCAGGTCCGGCAGACCGGTGACCGGCTCAGGTCCGGTGCTGCACGGCCCGAGCACAGTCCGGACCACGGGTACGGAGGCGATTGCGCCGACACGGCACCGATGGCCTGCCTCGCGGCTCTGCCGCATTGCCGTTTTCGCGGCCCACTCCAGCCCGAGTCCGGCGAGTTCGTCTGCGGAGAGCTTCGCTCGGCGGGTCTTGCCGTGCCCCAGGGCTTCCATTGCTCCGCTCAAAGGGGCAAGAGGCCGCCCGGGGGCCTCTGAGGGCTCCGGTTCCGCGGGCAGCGGTGTGACGTCGATCTGCTCCAGGAGTTCGCGCTGACCGGGGTCAAAAGCGGTGGCTGGGCGTTGCTGGTGAAGGCTCGTCACCGTTCCGGCCGCCATGCCCCGTGGTCACCGTCCGGTGAGCAGTTCCATGGCCGCCCGGACAATCTCCTCGGGAGCCGGTACGGCATCCAGGAAGGCTCCCCTCTCGTCCGGTTCGAGGGGCTCGAGCGTCGCGAGCTGGGAGTCGAGCAGGGTTTCGGGCATGAAGTGACCACTGCGCCCGCCGAGCCGGTCCGCGAGCACCTCGCGGTCGGCCGTTAGTTGGAGGAAGAGCACGGTGGGGCAGGCCGACCTCAGGGTGTCCCGGTACTGTCGCCGCAGGGCGGAGCAGGCCGCCACTCCTCCGCTGCCGGTGGCCTCGCGGTCGCCCAGCCAGCGTCCGACGGACTCGAGCCATGTCTGGCGGTCCTGATCGTCCAGCGGTACTCCTGATGCCATTTTCCGGATGTTGTCGGGCGAGTGGAAGTCGTCCGCCTCGGCGAAGGGCACGCCCAGACGCTCGGACAGTTGCCGGGCGACCGTCGACTTCCCTGCCCCGGACACGCCGATGACGACGACACACGGAGGGCGGCTCTCGGCACGAGGGGTCATCGGCTCTCCTCCAGGAGCGGCGTGGGCGGACCGGGGTGTGGCACGGCTGTCGTGCCTTCGTCCTCAGGCGTCGGCCGGCTTGACCGCGTTCTCGTGCAGCAGGTCGTCCCGCCGCCCGGGGGAGGTGTGGTGCGCGGGCGGCCCGTCCGAGCCGGCCGGATACTCCTCCAGGGGTACCAGGCCCCTCTCCCAGGCGGACAGGACCGGCTCGACCACGCGCCAGGCTTCCTCGGCCTCGTCGCTGCGGATGGACAGTGCGGGGTCGCCGTTGAGGACGTCCAGCAGCAGACGGCCGTAGGCCGGCAGATCGGGGGCATCCATCTCGGCGGTCAGGGAGATCGGGGTGAGGGTCTCGGCACGCGAACCAATCGCTGTCAGGTCCATGCTCAGGCTCTCGGGCTCCAGTCCGAAACGCAGCACGTTGGGCCGGACGTCCTTGTCCTGCCCGAAGGGCAGGTGGGGAACCGAACGGAAGCGGACGGCGACCTCCTTGCGGTCCGTGCCGAGGGCCTTGCCGCTCCGCAGGCGGAACCGGGTGCCTGCCCAGCGCCAGCTGTTCAGTTCCAGCACGATCTCGGCGTAGGTCTCGGTCCGTCGCCGCGCGTCGACACCGTCTTCGTCGACATAGGCGGGCACCTCCTGTCCGCCGACCCGGCCGGACGAGTAGCGGGCGCGGCGCGTGCGGTGTGTGACGTCGTAGTCGGACAGCGGCTGCACCGATCGCAGCACGTCGACCTTCCGGTCGCGCAGGTCCCGCTCGCCGAGGGTGAGCGGCGGCTCCATGGCGACCAGGCACAGCAGTTGCAGCAGGTGGTTCTGCACCATGTCCTTCAGCGCGCCCACGTGGTCGTAGTAGCCGGCCCTCCCTTCAAGGGCGAGGGTCTCGTCCCAGACGATCTCGATCTCGGCGATGTGCGTGCTGTTCCAGATCGGTTCGAGCACCCGGTTGGCGAGCCTGCTGCCGAGGACGTTCTGAACGGTCGTCATGGCCAGGAAGTGGTCGACCCGGAAGACGGCGCGCTCGGGTACAAGATCGGCGAGCAGCCGGTTCAGTTCCTTCGCGCCGGCCAGGTCCTCGCCGAAGGGCTTCTCCAGGACGATGCGGCTGCCCCGGGGCAGCCGCGCCTCGTGCAGCGCGGTCACCGTCGCCGGGAAGAGCGCCGGGGGAAGGGCGAGGTAGACGGCTACGGGGTCCTCACCGGCGACGGCCGCGCTCACGTCCACGGGGTCCATGACATCGGCCCTGCGGTAGTTGGCGGACGCCGTGACGGCTCGGCGGGCGTCGGCCGGGAAGCCGCCGCCGTGGCGTTCGAGCTGAGTTCCGGCCCACTCCCGGTACCGCTCGCCGTCCCAGTCCTCCCGGCTGGCACCGGTCAGGCTGAACCGGTCGTCGATGTGTCCCGCCGCGTGCAGGGCGGCCAGCGCCGGCAGGAGGTAGCGGCCCGTGAGATCGCCCGTCCCGCCGAAGACGACGAGTCGTCGGATGGTCATCGTGAACCGCCCCTTGCCCGTTCCAGGTTGACTCCGCTGGCGATGATCCCGATGTGGCTGAACGCCTGGGGGAAGTTGCCCATGAATGCTCCCGTGGTCGGGTCGATCTGCTCCGACAGCAGCCCCAGGGGGCTCGCTCGCGAGCACAGCGTCGCGTACAGTTCCTCGGCCTCGTCGAGCCGGCCCTGACCGATCAGGTTGTCCACCATCCAGAAGCTGCACAGGACGAACGCTCCCTCGTCGCCCACGAGGCCGTCGGGGTGTTCGTCGTGCAGATAGCGGTACAGCAGACCGTTGCCGGCCGAGAGGCGTTCGGCGACGGCCCGGGTGGTCGCCACCATCCGTGGATGGTCGGCCGGTACGACGTGGCGCAGCGGGAGGTTCAGCAGGCTCGCGTCGACGACGCCGCCGCCGTCGAGGTACACGCTGAGCGTCTGCGCGTCCTCGTCCCAGGACTGCTCCAGGATGAGGTCGCGCAACCGGTCCGCCGCGTCACGCCAGCGGCCGATGTCGCCGGGCAGTCCGAAGCGCTGCGCGATCTGCGCCGCCCGGTCCAGGGCCACCTGGCACAGACCGGCGGAATAGGTGAACGGGCGGCCCTCACTGCGGATCTCCCAGAGGCCCTGGTCCGGCTGGCGCCAGACCTGGCCGGCCGCGTCGGCGAGCCCGGCGAGACTGGCCCACATGGCGGGCTGGATCTCGCCGCCCCTACGCAGCCACTGGTCGGCGCAGTCCAGGATCTCGCCGTACACGTCGTGCTGGCGCTGGTCGGCTGCGCCGTTGCCCCAGCGGACGGGCGAGGAGCCACGGTAGCCCTCCAGCTCCGCGTCCTCGACCTCGTCCGGCACGAGGTCACCGTCGAGGGTGTACATGATGCGTGGACGGCGGCTGCGCTCGAAGGCGTCGAGGACCCAGCCGAGGAAGGCATCGGCCTCGCCGTGGAAGCCGATGCGGCGCAGCGCGAAGACCGCGAAGGCGGCGTCCCGGATCCAGGTGTAGCGGTAATCCCAGTTCCGGATTCCTCCGATGGGCGCGGGCAGGGATGACGTGGGGGCGGCGGCGAGCGAGCCGTTGGCCCAGTCATCGCACATCTTCAAGGTGACCGCGGCACGCCGGACGAGCGGCTCCTGCGGACCGGCGTAGTCGCAGGACCGCATCCATCGCCGCCAGGCGTCTGCCGTCTGGCGCAGCATGGCGTCGGGATCGAAGCGGTGGTGACGGTGGAAGCGTCCCCAGGACAGTACGAGGTCGAGACGGTCTCCCCTCCGCAGTTCGTGTACGGTCCGCAGGCCGCTCAGCGGACGGTTGGAGCGCAGGTGAAGGCGCAGACCGGTCCTGAGGGCGGGCCCCACCTCCAGTCCGCTGTACAGCTGGCGTGTCTGCGCGCCGCCGCGCGGCTCCACCTCCACCTTGAGGCGTACCTCTCCGTCCAGGACCAGTACGGAACGGACGAGTTCCCCACGGCTGGACGGCGCGTCGTCGGACAGATCGGCTCCGGAGCGCAGGACCAGCGCGTCCGTGACGCTCACCAGGCCCGTGTCGCTGCGCAACTCCGTTTGCAGCACGCCGGTGTCGGGCTCGTACCGCTGCCGCGCTTCGCGCAGGCCCTCCGGTGTCACGGTGAAGTGGCCGCCCCTGGTGCGGTCCAGCAGGGCGCAGAACACGGGTTCGGAGTCGAATCGGGGCAGGCACATCCACGGGATGGTGCCGTCGAGGCCGACGAGCGCCGCGGTCGTGCCGTCCCCGATCAGCCCGAGATCCTCGAGCGGCAGGTAACCGTCCGGCCGACGAACCGGCCGGAACGGCGGGTCGGAATCGTGCATACCGTTCGCTCCTGACCGAGTCCTGGACTTCCCGTGTGTAGGTGGCGGGCCGGGGCCGCGCTACCTCGCCTGCCTAAAAGCTCACGAGCACCTTGACGACGTTCTCCAGCTTCTTGTCCGACACTTCGAAGGCGCGCTCCATCTCATCGAAGGAGTACGTGTGTGTCGTCATGGGAGTGGGATCGAGACGGTGCCTCTCCAGAACGCGCAGCAGCCGCTCCATCCGGAGCCGTCCTCCGGGGCAGAGACCGGAGCAGATCGTCTTGTCGGCCATGCCCACGCCCCAGGCGACGCGGGGAATGCTGACGTAGTCACCGGACCCGAAGTAGCCGACGTTGGAGACCGTCCCACCCGGCTTCGTGATCTCGACACCGGTCTTGAACGTGACGTCCGCGCCCAGCGCCTCGATCGCCGTGTCCACACCCTGCCCATCGGTCAGTTCGAGAACGCGCTCCGTCACATCCTCACGGGTGAAGTCGACAATCTCGTCCGCTCCGTAGAAGCGCGCGAGTTCCTGCCTGCTCGGCACGGACTCGACGCCGATGACGAGTCCCGCGCCCAGGAGTCTGGCCCCTGCCGTCGCCATCAGTCCCACAGGACCCTGGGCGAGAACGGCCACAGTTCCGCCCATAGGGATGTTGCCGTGCTCGGCGCCCATGAATCCCGTGGAAAGCATGTCAGCGCAGTACACGGCCGCTTCGTCAGAGATTCCGTCGGGGATTTTCGCGAGGTTGGCGTCGGCATCACCGACGTGGAAGAACTCGGCGAATACGCCGTCCTTCAGGTTCGCGAACTTGAATCCACCAAGCGGTCCACCCGACTGGGACGGATAGCCGTTCTGGGAGGCCAGATCACCCCAGTCCGGAGTAATGGCACCGACGAGCACACGGTCGCCCGGCCGGAAGTCCTTGACGTCGCTGCCTACGGACTCCACGACGCCGACCGCCTCGTGCCCCAGTGTGAGGTCTTCCCGCGGCCCGATGCCTCCCTGCACGGTGTGGGAGTCGGAGGTGCAGATCAGGGCCTTTGTCGTCCGCACCAAGGCGTCGCGGGAGCCGACGTCGGGAATCGGCTTCTCCATGAACGCCACTTTGCCGATGTCCTTCATGACAAATGCCCGCACGGTTTCTTCCTTCTGTCGGCTCTTCCCGATCGGGGGAAGTCGCGGAGCCACCGGTGGACCGGAACGTGCCACCGCTGTCCGCTCACGGCGCGGCAACCGTTCCAGCCTCCTCGAGGCCCACCCCGGCTGCAAGCGGAGAATCGGAAACCGGCGCACCCGGGGAAACGACGAACCGACTCGTCCGCCTGACCGTTCCAATAGGGTGGTGACCCATGAACGGCACAGGTGCCCTGAAGGCTTTCATCGGTTCCTTTACCTCAAAAGGGGGACCGGGGATCGTCCACGCCACGGTGGATCCGCACACCGGAGCCCTGACCGCCGCAGGCATCATCGAGACCGTGCCAGACCCGTCTTATCTGGCTGTCGGGCACAGGGATAGGGGCCCGGTTCTTTACTGCGTGTCCGAAACGGCCCAAGGCGCGGTCGCCGGCTTCGACGTCTCGGGGCCAGTACCCCGGCTGCTCGGCGAGCCCGTCCCGACGGGCGCGGCCGAGCCCACGCACCTCACCGTCCATGAAGACCACCTGATGACGGCGGACTACGGATCAGGCAGCGTCACCCTGCTGCCGCTGGCCGCCGACGGCACCCCACTTGCCCCGAGCAGCGTGCTGCCCCACGAGGGATCCGGGCCGCACCCGGAACGCCAGTTGGCCCCGCACGCCCACCAAGTGCTCCAGGATCCTTCAGGGGACTGGGTGCTGAGCGTCGATCTCGGCACCGACTCGGTACGGGTCTGCTGCCTGGACCCGCACACAGGGCAGCTCACCCTCCACCACGTCATGGACCTTCCACCGGGCACAGGCCCGCGCCACCTCGCCTTCCACCCGCGCGGAGACCACGCATACGTGCTCGGTGAGCTCCGCCCCACTGTCACGGTGTGCCGCTGGAACCCGGCGACCGGAGTGCTGCAGCCGATCGAGGAACGTCCCCTCTTCCCGGACGGCGTCGGCGTTCCTGTGCAGCCCTCCGCCCCCGTCGTCTCCCAGGACAGCCGGCATCTGTGGGCGGCCGTACGCGGCACCGACACCATCGCGGTCCTCTCCCTGGACGAAACCGGTGAGGTGATGCGAGTCGTCACGTCGGTACCGTGCGGAGGCCGCTGGCCGCGCGACCTCGCCCTGCACCCGGCGGGCGCCCACTTGTACGCCGCCAACGAGCGCTCGGGCGACGTCACCTGGTTCGACCTCGACGAGAGTGGGGTGCCACGCCGATCCGGGTCACTCGCCGTGCCGGCAGCGTCCGCCGTCGTCTTCGCGTGACGCGGCTCCGGGGTCCCCGGCGACCAGCACCACCGCGGCTTCCACGTCGACCGCGGCTTCCCTCACATTGTCGGCCGCCTGCTGCTCCAAGAAGTTGCCCAGCTGATGCGCCCAAGGTCTCCCCCCTGAGGTCCCGGCACCTCGGCGACGCCTCCGATCCCCTGCCCCAGCACGGCCGGCGTCGCTGGTCCGCGCCCTGATCCGCCACTGATTCGGAGCGCCGCGCGCCGGCTCAGCTCGATCTGCTTGTCGGCATCGTGCGTCGAACGTGTCGTGTCGAGATGGACGGACACGGCAGGGCCCTCGCCCTCGTACAGAGGCTGAAGAAGCGCAAGATCCAAAATGCTCGGGACGGGCGGCGCTGCCGCCTTCCCACGTGTGTACAACGAACAGGTCGGCACGAAGCTGGAGGTCAAGCTTGTGGCGGCGTCCGTCTCCCCGCGGGCGGCCGTCACCGTCGAGTCGAGGAGTATCCATGGCCGACCAGCGCGAGGACACGGGCCGCACCGCATCGTGGTCAGGGTGGACGGTTCGGACTCATCGAAACAAGCCCTTCGCTGGGCCGTGCGCCAGTCGGAGGCCACTGGTGGTGTGGTGGAGGCAGTGACCGCTTGGGACTTTCCGCAGTTCGACGGCTCGCTCGGCTGGCTGCCCCCGACGAGCGGCGACGAAGCTGCCCTGGAGGCCCGGGCACGCGGCGATCTCACGGAAACCATCTCAGAAGCCGTCGCATCACAGCCGTCGGTGGAGGTACGCGCCGAGGTGCGTTACGGCACCCCGGCCAGTGTGCTCCCAGACGCGGCACACGGCGCGTCCTTGCTTGTGGTCGGCAGCCGAGGTCTCGGGGGCTTCGCGGGGATGCTGTTGGGATCGGTGGCCCAGCACTGTACTCAGAACGCCCCATGCCCGGTCGTCGTCGTCCGTGGCGACGCTCAGTGAGCACCGGACCGTAGAACGCCCCGTCCCGGGGACGACCCGGCTGTGCGTGTGCGCAAACGACGTAGCTGCTGCGACGGCAGCAGGCGGCGGCTCGGCTCCCGCGATCACCGCTGGTCACGGGAGCCGGTGACCGCTACTTCAGCTGTCCTTGCGCAGAACGGGCGTGAACGTGTCGTCGTAGGGGGTGTCCTCGTGCTTCGGTGTCAGCTGCAGCGACAGCATGGTGCGCTCCCCGGTGAAGCGGACGTCGACGGAGGCCTCGTGCTCGCCCAGGTGGAAGTCCGCCGTGGCCGGTCGCTGGGCGGCATCGCCCCAGCGGGCGATCCAGCGCTCGGCGTCGTCCTTCGTGCCGCCGCCGTCCCCGGCGAGCTCGGCCAGGCCGTCGGCGTCACGGGCCTTGAGGCGGGCCAGGACATGCTCAGCGGTGGCGAGGCTGCCTGGGGTGGGACGGCCGGTGACGGTCAGTTCGAGCTCGGCTGTGCCGTCCTTGAAGCGCCCGGGCGTCTTGTCCGTGGAGAAGACATCACAGCCGCCGAGCAGCAGCACAAGTGCTCCGGAGAGCCAGACCGACGTGCGTGCGCGACTCAACTGCGCTTCCCCGGACGGATGATGCTGATGGCACTGAGGTGTTTGTCACCCTTGAACCACTGGTTGAGAGTGGTGTGGGACGTGCGGCCGTGTTGCGCGATGCTGATGTTGCCTCCCTTGGCAGCGGTGACGACACCGGTGTGATTCCACTTCTTGGAGAACCTGTAGTAGCCGAAGATCACGTCGCCCGGCCGGGCATCTCTTCCAGCTCCGCGATATCACGATCTCCCACCACTACCACGATGAGAGTGGTCGGCTCTTCCTCGTACCTCCAACTGGCCGGGTCCTGTACGAGTTCGGACACCTGGCCAGTGGAGACCTCCTCGCCAGAATGTCGGCAGGCCACTCCGAGCCACGGTAGACCTTCTGACCATCCGGCCCCGAGCGTTGTCGCCGTCTTCGAAGACTGCGGCTCCGCCGGGAACTCGAAACCTGAATCCTCCATCCATGGCGGCCGGAGCGTTCTCCCGCCTCATTCCGACACGGTCAAGACCGATCAGGGCCACCTGCTCGGGCGGAAGCATCTCGACCAGCTGCACCGGAATTTCTTGCAGCCGCAGGCACCTTCGCACCCGTGCCTTCACGCAGTGCGGCGCATCCTCCACCTCCGAGCACAAGGGCTGCCGATGCGGAGGAGAGCAGTCTGTTCGTCTGCGCATCGCCATCACGGCTCCACAGCCAACAGCAGGAGAAACCACAGCCCGTGGACTGTGAGTACCGCGATGGCGAACTCCGACGAGAGTTGGACTCTACGGTGAATATCGAGTCCGTCCGGAGCTGGATCGGACGGTGTCAGGTAGGGCTGAACAGCTCGACGAACTCTCTTCGCTGACTGATAGCCGGTCAGCCTCCCTCCGAGGTACGTGGGAACAGCAGCGCTCTTGAGAATCCGGCCGTCCTTCAGCTCCACTCTCAAGCCGTCTGAGGTTGTCAGCCGCTGGATGATCTCGTATGGGACGGAAACGTCCTCCCATTTGTTCCGCAGCAGCATCCTGTCCTCTTCCAGGACCACACCGGCCCGAACCAGCAGCTGACTCGGGTATCCGATGCCCAGGTTCATTGCTAGTCCCAGGAGCGATCGCTGCCACAGCGGCAGCAGCTCTCCGGCGGGCTGGCTGGCAGCAAGGAACAACCCCATGACGAACGAAGCAACCATCGCCGACGCCCCAACGGCGAATTCATCGCCACGCAGCCGACGCAGACCCTCCGACCCCGACCTCACATCTCCCCCCTTGATCCAGTGGAGCGAAAGGCAGCATCACAGATCACACCAGTCCGGCTTGATTGTGGAGATGCCACAGCCCTCGACTCCAAGTGTCGAGCCCACCTTCGGTCGGGCGTGTATGCCGTGTCCCGCTTTCGCATGCCTCCTTGGAGCCGGTACTTCTGCAAACCCCACTTCACTCCGATGTGGGAGACCGTCACGTTCGCCATCTTGCCGAACAGCAGGCCGAGGATGGCACCCTGGGCACTAGCCACGGAGTTGGATCCGGCGTCCGTCGGCCTCAGCGTGGGCCGGTCATACAGATGCTTGGCGTGAAGGTGCGGCTGTTGAGGGTGATGAGGCGGTTGTCCTTGCCGAAGGCGGCGCCGGTTTCGGCGCCGGGGATGGCGATGCCGGCGAGGCTTCCGGTCATGCCGGCCTGGAGAGCCGCGGACGTCACGTGTGTGTGCGAGGTCGCCGATCCTAGATGTGCCGTGTGCGTACGCGACATCCGTGATGGTGCCGGTCTTGTCGTAGCCGGTGGAGCGCCTGATGCCGCCGGGCAGGGTGTCGGGTCTTCTTCCTGCCCGCCGGGAGGACGCCCGGTGTCCGTGATGTTCTTGGGCGGGTCGCCTCATCACGGCCCGGATCGACCCTGGCCCTGGCGGAGGCAGAGATCGCCCTCTCCCCGCTGTTCAGGACCTACTCCGATCTCTCCCTGGCCTCCAGCAACGTGGACCCGCTCGTCTCCATCGCCGTCCAGGGCGTCACCCTGCTGCCCGTTCACCTCGGGATCCGCCGGGGACCGTTCGGCGATGACGCGGAGGCGCGAGCCCTGAGGTAACGCGCTGGCATGGCAGCTCAGGTCCGGGAGCTGCCGTTCCGGGAATCAAAGGATGGGGTGGAGCACTCGTCGGCTCCACCCCACCGTCATGCTTCACCGCTGTGGCGCCCGGACCGTGGTCGGGCGAGCCGTGCGGCTACCGTCCCCGCAGAACCCCCAGGGCACGCCGGACCCGCTGCAGCCACGGCACGCGCGGCGCCGGCTCGGCTTGCCGCGCCGGCTCGGGCTGGGCTACCGCGGCGGGCAGTTCCGCCCCGATGGCGGGAGATGTCTCCGGCGCCTTCACGTCGCCCTCTACGCGGAGCGGGGTGAACCGTACGGGCAGTCGGGCCAGCCGCCGGCTGATCCAGTTGCCGACCACCTCGAGGTCGGTCTCGTGCCCAGCCAGTTCCATGTCAGGCAGGCGCCGGAGGAGTACGTCGATACTGCTGTCGGCGATGGCGCGGCCGATGTCCTGGCCGGGGCACTCGTGGGGGCTGCCGGAGGCGAAGGCCACATGGGAGCGGTTGCCGTGTACCGGCGCGCTGAGGTCGGGCCGGATCTCGGGATCCATGTTGCCTGCGGCCAGGCAGAGCATCACCATGTCCCCCTTCTTGATGTGCTGTTCGCCGAGGCGGGTGTCGCCGGTCGCCCAGCGGTTCGGCAGCACTGCGAGCGGCGGGTGGTCCCAGAGCACCTGCTCCAGAGCGTCCGGCAGGGTCATCGCGCCACCCGAGAGGCTGCCGCGGAAGCGCCGGTCGGTGAGCACCATCCGCAGGGTGCTCGCGAGCAGATTGACGGTGTTCTCCAGGGCGGCGACGAGGGCATGCCGTACGTGCTGCCACACCTCTTCGTCGGTCAGATGCGATTCGTGAGCGATCAGCCAGCTCGTGAAGTCCTCGCCGGGCTGTGCCTTCTTCTCCTCCACCAGCCGGCGAAGGATGTCGACCACGAACTCGTTGCTCTCCTGAGCGTTCGCGCTGCCGCTTACCATGTCGGCGACCGCGCGGCCGAGCGTGAGGGCGTCGTCCTCCCGGATGCCGAACAGGGCACAGATCACCAGTGCCGGCAGCTTCTCGGCGAAGTCCGTCACCAGGTCGGCCTGGCCGCTCGCGCCGAAGCCGTCGATGAGGTGGTTCGCGTAGCGCCTGACGTGACCGCGCATACCTCGACGGTTGAAGCGCTCCAGGCTCTCGGTAACGGCGCTGCGCAGGCGCCCGTGTGCCTCGCCATCGGCGAAGCACACCAGGGGCTGGGGGTAGACCATGGGCAGCAGCGGGGAGTCGGCCGAGAGCCGGCCCTCGCTCATCACCGACCAGTGAGTGGAGTCGGACGAGAAGAGTTTCGGCGCGCGCAGGACTTCCTGAATCTCCCGGTGCCCGAGCACGAGCCAGACGGGTATGTCGCCGTGCACGGCGACGGGCGCCACGGCGCCGAACTCCTTGCGGAGCTGCTCGTACAGGGCGTAGGGCTCTGCCTCGGCTTCGGCCCCGTACAGCTTCCGCAAGCCGCTTTCCCCCTGGGCGTGGGCGGGACACCCCGGAGGCGGGGTCGTTGCAGTGCCTATCGAGTCGTGGTGCGGGGTGGTCACGAAGCCTCCGAAGCAGCGGCGTGGTGGGCAGCTCTCCGATCGCGCGGAGAGTGACTCGGGGTGAGCGACCCGCAGCATACTGACGCCCATTCCGATCCGTACGACGGGCCTCATCAACTCGGGTAGCGTCGACACTATTTGGGTACGGATGATCTTCGTTTGAGGTAGGGGCGGCGACCGCCGACCCGGCGCCGCCGTCGCCCCACCGGGTGCGGCTTGTTGCAGGCAAGACCGCGTAGAGAGGAAGTTCCATGGCAGTTGGGCTGCAGTCGGCCGGCATCCAATCGGTCCCCCGCGCTCCTGGAGCCGTGCCGCTTCTCGGGCACGTCCTGAAGCTGTGGCGGGACCCGTTCGGCTTCCTGGTGTCGCTGCGCCGGCACGGAGACCTGGTCCGCGTGAACCTCGGCACGATGCCCATGTACGTGGCGACGTCGCCGGATGTCATCCACGAAGTGCTGGTCGCACGATCCCGGGACTTCGAGAAGGGGCGGTTCTTCGACCGGCTCCGCCCCCTCGCGGGCAATGGCCTGGCGAACTCGGACGGCGAGATCCACCGCAAGCACAGCCGCCTGATGCGGCCCATGTTCTCCAAGGACCGGATCGCCGGATACTCCGCGGTCATGACCCGCAATGCCCAGACGATCGCCGACTCATGGACACCGGGTCAGCAGATCGACCTGGAACAGGACATGGCCACGTACACCGTCGAGACGCTGGCCGCCAACATGTTCTCCTCCGACATCGGCCTGCCGGCGGTGGAAGCCGTCCGGCGGAACCTGCCGGTCCTGCTGAAGAACCTGCTCATACGCACGGCTTCGCCGACGTTCCTGGACCGGTTGCCGATACCCGCCAACCGGGACTTCGACGCCGCGGCCGCCGAGCTGCGCGAGGTCATCGACCAGGTGGTGGCCACCGCCCGCCAACGCGGTGACACCGGCCGGGACGACCTGCTGTCGCTCCTGCTGGCCGCCCAGGACGAAGAGAGCGGCGAAGGCCTCTCCGACCTTGAAGTCCGCGACCAGCTCAGCACCGTCCTGTTCGCCGGCTCGGAGACCACCGCGGCCGCCCTCACATGGGTCTTCCACGAGCTCGCCACCCGGCCGGACATCGAAGAACAGATCGTCGCGGAGATCAGCAAGGTTGTCGGCGACCGTCCGGTCACCATCACCGACGTGCCGCAGCTGCAGACCATCCGGCGGGTGCTGGACGAGGCGATGCGACTCCACGGCGTCACCCTCCTGATGCGCCGCACCACCACTTCGGTCGAACTCGCCGGCGTCACCCTGCCGGCCGGCACGGAGGTCGCGTTCAGCCTCTACGCCCTCCACCGGGACCCGGAGCGGTTCGAGAACCCCGACACCTTCGACCCCGACCGCTGGCTCCCCGAGCGCCAGCAGGCCGCCGGCATCGGCCGTAAGGAGTTCATCCCCTTCGGATCCGGCAACCACAAGTGCATCGCAGACGCCTTCGTGTGGGCAGAAGCAACCATCGCGATCGCCACTCTCCTCGCCAAGTGGCAGCTGGCGCCCGTGCCAGGTCACACACCCAAGCAGGTGGTCTCGGCAGTCCCGCGCCCCGACCGCGTCCCCATGGCCGTCACCCCTCGCCGCACCTGACCGGCTCCCGCGGGTGCTGCGCCGGTCCCGGCCGAGCGGCCGCACAGGTACGAGACCAGGGCCGCGTGTGGCCCGAACACATGCCAGGCGACAACTGTGACATCGACTGATGCGTGTTGCGCCTGTCGGCAGCGAGCGACGTTCGCTGCCGACAGGCGGTCCGCGACTCGGCTCGCCGTTGCGGTTCACCGGAGTTGACGACCCGCAGTTCCGGACGGATCCGCCGTGGGACACTGCGACCCGAGCCTGAGTTCGCGAGGGAGCGGACCGCGGCCGCTTCGAAGCGGCTGACGAAGGCGGTGGCGCGCAAGGTGATCAGCGCCCTGGTCGGGCCTGGCGCTCTGCCCCTCTCCGGGCGGCCGATGTGGTCCTGCGCAGTCCCCTGTTCAGCCTTTCCTGAGTGCGGCGAGGTCCTGGTTCTGATCGCTGGGCTCGTCTCGCATGACGGCGTCGAGGGGGCTCGTGGACTCGTAGGCGCGCTCATGGAGCGTCTCGATGTCCGTGGTGGAGGTGCCGGCGTGGCGCTCGCGGATCCGCTCTTCCAGCTCCTGGCGCTCGACGCGGTTCAGGGCTCGCTGAGGTACCACCCGGTCGAGGGGGTTGCGAGCCGTCACACCCTTTCGTCTTCGTCACGTGCTTCCAGGCAGGGACGGGCCCGTCCGCCCTGCCTGGCCTGATCGCCCGTGATCGTGACGTTGCGATCGGAGTGAGGGCGCTTCCTATCCCAGCACGGACTCCCGTGCCCGCGGAACCCGGGACTCGTCCAGGACTGCAGAGGCAGGTATCAGGCTCCACCACCAGGAGATCGAGGGGATGTCCAACGGGTCCGAGCTGTCGTCGACCGGCTTGTCGGTAAACACCGAAGGCAGGCAGGCCGGGTCGTCGGGGGTGGTGTATCGCAGGGAGGTGATGCTCCAGTCCTGGGTCGCCCGGATGAAGTGGGAGAGGTTGCTCAGGTACGTCCGTAGCTGCGGGCTGCCCTCGGCCTCCAGCCTTGCGCGCAGGCGCAGGAAGAGGGACATCACTCGGTCCCGCTGGGCGATGGCTATGGGCAGCGCCTCGTCGGGGCTGATGCCGTGCGCGTGCGTCAGCACCCGGATGACGTTGAGGTAGTACCCCGAGCTGCGGCTTTCCTTGTGGTACGAGCAGATGTCGTTGTCCCACGTGGTGATGAAGGACGTCATCTCGCCGGCTGCCCGTACCGCCTTGCTGTCGCGCTCGTGGGGCTGCAGTTCGAAGCCGTTGCCCATCTCCAGGAAGGGCTGCACCACGGTGGTGGCGCCGTCGTAGATGCGCATGTGGGCGTAGTCGCTCAAGCCGGGAACCTCGTTCTTGGCGCGGAACTTCGCCTCCCAGACCACACCGAAGAAGTATTCGCTCAAGGTGGCGACCCACCGCCCGGTCTGCAGGGCGGTGCCGTAGCGGGACACCCTCCGTGTCAGGTCCCGCAGGCCCTCGGCGAGAGGGTCGCCGATGAGCATGGGTACCTCGGGATTCTGCGCGATACGCAGCAGCCGCAGCAGAGCTTCGGTCAGCTCCCCGGGCTTGTCCCCGAGGTCGCCTTCCTCGCAGTAGCCGTCGTCGACCCCGAAGAGCCACAGGCAGAAGTCGGACAGGAGGGAGACGACCTCTTCATCTCCCTCGGGGAGGATCATCGAGGCGAACTTCCCGAGGTCCTGGCGGGTGAGACGACTGCGCCATTCCTCGGAGCCGATGTCGAACTCGTCGGCCCACGCCGCGGTCCGTGCGTCAATGGCTGCGTGGCGTGGGTGCACGGCGGGTGGTATCGGAGCGTACAGCGGCGGAACTGCCAGTGCAGACCTCACTCTGGACATCCCTTCGATTGTCGGCGCACACAGAACTCGGCGCGGGGTCGTATGGACGATGACCGAAACCCCACGCCGAGTGATCAACTAGCGCATCGTACTGACCGGAATAGCGCGCTCCAAGACCGCCTTGATGGCGGGAAGTTGGCACCCCGAGGCGCTGAACACGGTTTCCGGCAAAGGCCTGTCAGCGGCCTCAGCCCCTTCCGAACTGAGGGCGGAGGGCAACCAGCGCAGGTCAGCCGTGAGCCAGTAGGGTCCTTCAGGCCGTCAGCAACACGCCCCGGCCGGTGGCGGCAAGTTCATTCACGGCCTCCTTCGGGAGCAGAGAAGAGTTCGGCCACGAACTTCCGCAGCGTCACTCACCGACGGGCGCTTGCCCGGTAGGTCCGCATCGTCCCGATATTGCAGATCAGGCGTCGCAGCGAGGGCAGTGGGCACGTGACTCCGAGTGTCCGTTGCTCACGACCCCGGGAGCGAAGCGGGCCGTCGGTGGGGGCCGAGGGTGGCGAACCGCCGGCCGTACGCGGGGAAACGATCTTGACCGCTGTCAGGCCCCGGGTATCCGCACGGAAACCGCGGTAGGCGTCGCACGATGGCTCTCGAAACGGGATCCTGTGCCGCTTCAGGTCCTTGGTCCTCAGCAGGGGCGCTTGGCCATGACCACCAGACCCGGCCCGCTGTACTCCTCAGGGGGAAGCCGGAGTTCGGCGACCGTGTGCAGGCCGGCCCGCTCGATCAGGTCCACGAGTTGTTCCGGTCGCCATTTGTGTGTCGTCCACCGAACAGGTACGCCCCCGTAGGCCTCGGTACGCACCGCGTCTTCATCACCGACGTGTGTCGCGGTGATGAAGTGCCCGCCCGGCTTCAACGCGTGCGCGAACAGGGCGAGAACCTGGGGAAGGACGTCACGAGGGAGGTTGAACAGTGACCACCACCCGAGCACACCGCCGAGGGACGCTTCACCAAGGTCGAGGTCCGTGGCGGAGGCGACACTGAAGCGGCAGTGCGGATGAAGACGGCGCGCGTTCTCGATCATGCGGGGAGAGAGATCCACCCCGGACACGTCGAGTCCGCGTTCGGCGAGGTAGGCGGTCACCGTTCCGGGGCCGCAGCCGACGTCGAGGACAGGCCCAAGCTCTCTGACCGTGTCGGCGAAGGCGTCGATCGATGCTCTGAGCCATGGATGGCGACGGATGTCGACGACCCCCGTCGTCACCACCATGTCGGCGTAGTTGTCGGCCACGCGGTCATAGGACTCACGAACCACCTCGAGATCGGCCGGGCGGTCAATAGGGTGTGGGCGCATCAGCCAACAATAGGACCGTGCTGCGGACTTGAGACTTGCAGGACGGTGGACGCCGAGCCGTGCGTCACGGCCCGGCTGTCCTCGTGAGGGCGCTGACGCGCTTCTCGTACTCACGGCGGGCTTTTCGCTGCGCCGGGACCGCCGGGACCGCCGGGACCGCTGGGACCGCTGGGGCCCGCCGAGACACCCACCCTGCGCGCGCCGCTGGTCCGCCGACCGAGTTGATCTCGACTCCTGCAGCTCGGGTGCCTTACGGCGGGCGATGGTCGCCGAAGCACACGGCCACCACACACACGAGCCTACGTGGGCAATGCACCGCTCTGTGCTGCCTTGCGGTGCCGGGCGGACAGGCGGGAGCCGGACTCGCGGCGGGCGGCGCGGCGCAGGAGGGGCACCGCGAGGAGGAATCCGAGGATCGCCCAGGCTGTCAGGACGAGGGCGACCATGGGCAGTTCCCAGGAGCCGGCCACCTCGGCGGCCCGTGCAGAGTCGGGCAGCAGCGCCGAACGCAGGCCCTGCGCCATCCATTTGAGTGGGAAGACCGCGGCCACCTGCTGGACCGGCACGGGCAGAGAGGTGATCGGGAACACGGTCCCGGAGATGATCAGAAGCCCCATCGTCGGGAGCATGATCAGCGCCAGCGCCTCGCGGGGGTTGGGCAGTACCGCCCCTATGGCCGCGCCCAGCGGTACGACGGCGAGCAGCCCGAGCGTCGTGACCCACAGCAGCGTCAGCCAGTCGGCCGGCCCGTGCGGCAGTGGCCCGTCCACCAACAGTGCCGCGGCAGCCAGGAGCAGGGCCACGGTGCCGACCGCCACGACGACCACCAGCAGGCACTTGGCGACGAGGTAGGCCGGTATCCCGCCGGGCGTGGCGCGCAGCCGCAGCAGGGCGCCCTCCTCCCTCTCGGTCACGAGCGTCTGCGGGAGGTTGATCAGTCCGATCTGGAACAGCAGGTAGGCGGCGAAGCCCGCCAGCACCAGGTGAGCCATCGGGGTCTGGGTGCCGGGCACGTCGTCGCTGATGTAAGCGGCGACGAGCAGCGCGACGACCACGTTGGTCAGGTGGCCGAACATCTCCTTGCCGTTGCGCACGAGATGCCGCAACTCGATGCCCCCGCGCTGGAGCCCGGCGCGCCAAGTGTTCGTCATGGGTGTGCTTCTCATGCGGCTTGTGTCTCCCCGTCCGCGTTCCTGTGTGTTCCGTCGGCTTCCCGATGCACCATGTGCAGGTATGTGTCCTCCAGCGTCGGGCGGCGGACCTCCAGGCCGGCGATCGGGCCGTCCGCCTGCCGGTGGAGCTCCCAGACCAGTCGTGAGGGGTCCTCGGTGCGTTCGCGGCGGGATGTCCCGTCGTCGGCCGTCCAGCGGACCTCGGCGTGGGCGGCGGCCCGCCGGGCCAGTTCCGCGGGTGTGCCGCAGGCCCGGATCCGGCCGCCGACCAGCATGGCGATCCGGTCGGCGAGCCGCTCGGCCTCCGCGAGGTCGTGGGTGGTGAGCAGGACGGTGACGCCCTCGTCGCGGGCCAGCCGTTCGACCAGGACGTGGAACTCGTGCCGCGCCTCCGGGTCGAAACCGGTGGTCGGCTCGTCCAGGAAGAGGAGTTCGGGGCGGCCGACGATGCCGAGTGCGACGTCCAGCCGCCGGCGCTGGCCGCCGGACAGCCGCTGCACCTGCCGGTCGGCATGGTCGGTGAGGCCGACCAAGGCCAGCAGCTCGGCCGGGTCACGCGGTTCGGGGTAGTACGTGGCGAAGTGTGTCAGCAGCTCGGCCACCCGCCAGCGGCTGTGGTCGCGCCAGGACTGCAGGACCAGCCCGATCCGGCCGCGCCACGCGTCGTCGCTGCGCTCCGGGTCCGTACCGAGGACACTCACCTCCCCGGCGGAACGCCGCCGGAAGCCCTCCAGGATCTCGACGGTCGTGGTCTTGCCGGCGCCGTTGGGTCCGAGCAGCGCGAAGACTTCGCCGCGGTGGATGTCCAGGTCGACACCGTGGAGGACGTCGATGTCGCCGTACGTCATCGTCACGTCGCGCGCGTGGACGACGGGCTGGGCGGATGTGTGCTTCTGCGTCATCGTCCTGTCCCCGAGTGGTGTGGCTGTCGTTGTGGTGTTTCGGTCGCCGCCGTAGAACCTGCGCCCTCGACGATCGCCCGGAGCGCCGCCACGTGCCCGTCGAAGGCGGTGCGGCCGCGGTCCGTCAGCCTCACCCTGGTGCGCCGCTTGCGGCCGCCGCCCTCTTTGTGGAGCTCCAGATAGCCGGCCTCCTCAAGGGTGTGCAGCTGCTTGGAGAGCGCGGAGTCGCTGAGCGAAAGACTGTCGCGGACGAACGCGAAGTCCGCCCATTCGGTGGCGGCGAGCAGCGCGACCACCGACAGCCGGGTGGCGGGGTGGATCAGCTCGTCGAAGCCGGCAGGGGTGCTCATCGCTCCACCCCCGCTGCTCCCGTCTCCAGCGCCTGTGTGCCCCGGCCCCGTACCGACCCGGCCGCCCAGCGGTTCGTCGGCCCGACGAACAGCAGGAACACCGCCGCCGAGACCGTGGCCTGGATCAAACTGCCGGACATCGGTTCCAGAGAATCGACCAGACGGCCGGACAGCAGGGTCGTCCCGCCGGTCACCACCGCCCCCGCGACGAAGGTGACGACCATCCGCCGGGTGCACCGGGTGTGGTGCAGGCGCACCCGGCTCCGGCGGTTGTGGAGCACGGCCAGCACGCTCAGCAGCGCGATGTACGCGGCGAGGAACAGCCCCACGCCCCACCCGGGCAGGTCCAGTCCCAGACCTGCCAGGAAGAGCCACATGAGCGCGGCCGTGGCCCAGGTGGTGCCCGAGCTGCCCGCAGCGGACCGCTCGACCTCGTCGTACACCCGCTCCTGCGGCACTCTGATGCGCTGCAGGTCTCTCCATGCCTGTTCGGCATCCACCGGCGTGCTCACGGCTGGTGCTCCCCTCCCCGCTTTGCTTTCCCAGGAGGAAAGTTACCTTTGGCTTTCCGGATAGGCAAGTCAGCCGTTCGCCGGAGCGCGCACCGACGGGAACGGGAAGAGGACCAGCAATCGGGGCCCATCAACTACCGTGCTTGGTGTACGTGGGACAGCGCATTCGGTCGGGTCCGGAGCAGCCGCAGCACCGGACTCGCGGACCGGGTCACGGCGCTCGACGGCCGGATGCGGGTGTCGAGCCCGGTGGGTGGTCCCACCCTGCTGCATGTGGAGGTTCCGTGTCGCTTCGCCTGATCGTGGCCGAGGACGCCGTCCTGTTGCGCGAGGGCCTGGTCGGGCTGCTCGAGCGGGTCGGCCATGAGGTGGTGGCGGCGGTAGGGGACGCCGACGCGCTGGTCGAGGCCGTACGAGCCGAGCGGCCGGACCTGATCGTCACCGACGTACGGATGCCGCCGTCGCTCAGGGACGACGGGCTGCGGTCCGCGGTGAAGCTGCGCGAGGAGTTCCCCCGGCTGCCCGTACTCGTGCTGAGCCAGTACGTGGAGCGCTCCTACGCACTGCGCCTGCTGGACTCGGGCGGCGGGGCCGGGGTGGGCTACCTGCTGAAGGAACGGGTGGGTGCGGTGGCGGACTTCACGGCCGCGATCGAGCGGGTCGCTACCGGCGGGACGGTGGTGGACCCGGAAGTGATCCACCAACTGGTCCGGCTGCGCCAGGATCCGCTGGAGCGGCTGAGCGCCCGGGAGCGCGAGGTGCTCGCGCTCATCGCGGAGGGCCGCTCCAACGGCAGCCTCGCGGCGCACCTGTTCATCAGCGAGGCGGCCGTCAACAAGCACATCGGCAACATCTTCAACAAGCTGGACCTGCCGGTGGACACCGACGGCCACCGGCGGGTGCTGGCGGTCCTCGCCTTCCTGCGGGCATGACGTGAAACCCCGCCCTTCCGGTGTCCGGGAGGGCGGGCAGGCCAGGCAGCCCCGCGCACTGTGGTCGCATGGGTTCACCGGCTCGTTCTGGCCCGCGCATCGCGGAGAAGCCGGATGCGGAGAACTCGGATGCGGCCGCATCGTGCGTCTGCGAGCATGCGTCGCTGTGGAGATCAACAACTTTGCCGTCCGCCGTGCGGCCGACTCCGACGCCGCCGCGGTGGCCGAGGTGTGGCTGCGTTCGTTCAAGGCGGCACTTCCGGGCGTGCGCCGGGCGCATACGGACGATCAGGTCCGGTCTTGGCTCCGGGAGGTGGTCGTGCCCGGCCAGGAGACGTGGGTGGTGACGGTCGACGACGCGGTGGCCGGGATGATGGTGCTGGACGGCGAAGACCTGGACCAGCTCTATCTCGATCCGGCCTGGCAGGGCCAAGGCATCGGCGACCGCCTCGTGCGCCTGGCGAAGCAGCGCCGTCCGGCCGGCTTGACGCTGTGGACGTTCCAGGTCAACGAGTCGGCACGTCGCTTCTACGAGCGGCACGGCTTCGTCGCTGCCGAGTGCACCGACGGTCACCGCAACGAAGAACGTGAGCCGGACGTCCGGTACGTATGGCGCCCCGGGAAGGAAGGCCGGGAGTTGGAAGGTCGCGCGGCTCACTTCTTCTTCACGCCCTCGTTCCAGATCAGCTTGGCGATGTTCGGCTTCACGGCCGTGGTGATGACGCCCATGGCCGTACGGACGTACCGCCGCTGCGTCAATTCGCTCAGCATGCTCGCGGCGAGATCGGCACGGGCGGTGAAGACGCCGTCGGCGCTGGTCTCGGCGGTGTGGTAGTCCGTGACGACGGGGTGCTCGAAGAGGCCCGAGGGCCGCACGAGGGTCCAGTCGAGGCCCGTCCGACGGATCACGGCCTCCATGCGGCGCATGTCCTCGTGGAGGGTGCGACCGAGACGACGGTTCACCAGCGGGTCGAGCACATGATTGAAGAAGTGCGCGCCGGTCGGGCGCCAGTTCGGGTCGGCGATGCTGGAGCTGACGGCGAGCAGCCGCTTGATGCCGTGGCGGGCCATGGCCTCGGTGATGACGGTGGCGCTCGCCGAGTACGTGGTGATGGTCTCCTTGCTGAAGCGCGCGCCCAGCGCGGAGAGGACGGCGTCCGTCCCGCCGATCGCGGCGTCGACAGCCGCCGGGTCGGTGGCGTCGGCCTCGGCCACGGCAAGGCCGGGCCGCGCGGCCAGGGAGCCGGGTCTGCGGGTCACGGCGACGACCTCGTGGCCGGCGGCCAGAGCTTGGTCGGTGAGGCGGCGGCCGGTCGGTCCGTTGGCGCCGAAGACTGAGATACGCATGGTGTCGGGTCATCCCTTCATGTGGTTCCCGGAACGCCCTTGACTGTGCTGCTCACCGAACGCAGGCTCAACGCTGATGAATAACGCCGCCCCTGCCCCCGCCCGCAGCCGAGGCCGCCCCCGCGGCAACCCGCCGACCCGCGAGTCGATCGTCTCGGCCGCCCGTTCACTGTTCCTGGAGCACGGCTACCGGAACACCACCCTGCGCGCGGTGGCCGGGGCCGCCGGGGTCGACCCGGCGCTGATCGCGTACCACTTCGGCTCGAAGAAGGGCCTGTTCGGGGACGTGATGCAGTTCCAGTGCGCCAATGCGCTGGCAGTGGACGACGTCCTCGGCGGCGACCCGGCCACCCTCCCCGAGCGCCTGATCGACGCGGTGACCGACCTGTGGGAGGACGCCGGCTTCCAGCAGCTCACCACCCAGGGCGACGAGGCCGCCGAGGTGATCCGCGAATACCTGGAACGCGAGCTGCTGGCCCCGCTTGTTGAATTTCTCGGCGGCCGGGACGCGACCGCCCGCGCCACGGCCGTGGTGACGATCCTCGGCGGCCTCATCTACACCCGCTACCTCAACCCGCTCCCCACTCCGGCCGCTCTCACCCCGTCCGCGATCCGGCACATCCTCACCCCGGCGCTGCGCGCGGCACTGGCCCCGAGGCCGCGCACGGCGGCGCCCTCGACCCGTTCGACCTCGCCGAACAGCTTCTGATGACTCGCATGACCCGCACCACGCCGGCGCGCCCTGTCGACATCGAGGCGGTCTTCCCCGCACTCGCCGCCCACCGGCGGACCGCTACCCGGCTGCACCCGCGACCTGGTGCGCCCAAGACGGAGGAGAGTTCGCTCGCCGGGCCGCTGCTGTGGCCGGCCGACGAACCGTGGCCGCTCTGCACCGCGGTCCACCCCAAGGGCACGGGCCACCGCCTGTCCCACGTGCACCTGCGGCGACGCATGCAGGACGGGGCCCGAGGACGGGACTACACCGACGAGGAGCAGCTGCTCCTGGAGGGCATGACGTCGGGACTTCACGTCCCGGATCTGGGTGACGCCGACCCGTTGCCGCTTCTTGCCGTGGCCCAGCTCTACACACGGGATGTGCCGGACCTCGTCGGGCCCGACGGATGCGACCTGCTCCAGGTGTTCTGGTGCCCCTTCGAGGTACACGGCCCGGATCGCACGATCGACGTGGTCCTCAAGTGGCGGCGGGCAGGGGATGTCGGCACCGCACTGACGCCGCAGCCCGAACCGCCGGTCGTGGGCCGCGAGGAGTGCGTCCCGTCCACGTGTGTCCTCCACCCGGAGCAGGTCGTGGAGCACGAGTACCTCGGCCTGCTGGGTGAGGACCTCCAGGAGGAGATCGCCGAGTGGGAGGAGAACCTCCTGGACGAGGAGGACGGCGAGGACCCCAACGCCCCCTCGGCGCAGGCGAGTTACGCCACCTACGAGGAGTACGAAGCGGCGATGGCCGCCGCCCGCGCCGAGGAACCGGACGAGATCGACTACATGAGCGATCCGTCCGTCGCCCCTGGCTGGAAGGTCGGCGGCTACGCCTCCTGGCACCTGACCGGCCCCGCCCCCGTCGACTGCGCCCGGTGCGGGACCCCGATGCCGCCGCTGCTCACCGTCGACACATGGGAGTGCGACGGCAGCTCACGAAGCTGGCTGCCCGTCGAGGACCGCGCCGGCGAGGACCCGGGAGTCATCGATCCCGTCGGTGTCTATCTCGGCCGCGGCCAGATGCGCGTCCACACCTGCCCGGCCGATCCGACGCACCCGCACCGTCTCGGCTTCCAGTGAGCCCCGTCGAGTCCGCGTCTCCGAGGCGGAGCCCGCTTTGAACGCGGTCGGCCGTCGAGCAATCCGGACTGCCCCCGAGCCGAGATGGCGTCGGGGGCCGGTCCCGGAGTGCTGGAGGCTACTTCCAGATCTCGTTGGCCCATTCGGGGTGGTCGATGAATGGGTTGCGGTTCTTCTGGATGCTGAAGATCTTGTCGTTGCGGGTCTTCTCGAAGGTGTCCGGTGGGTCCTGGTCGTTCCACTGCTTGAGGACGGACAGGCGTCCCATGGCCGGCGCGGAGCCGTTGTCGACCTGGTCGTTGGGTTCGAGGTCGGGGAAGCCGTCGGCGCCTTCGTAGCGGACGGCCATGTAGAGGATCATGCGGGCGACGTCGCCCTTGACCTCGTCGCGGGGCTCGAACGAGTCGCCGTCCGCGCGGCTGCCGGGGGCTTCGTCGACCTCTTCGCCACCGTTGTCGAAGTCGAGGTTGCCGCGTATGGAGTTGACCGTCACGTCCTCCGGCCGGAGGTGGTGGATGTCGGTCCCGGGGCCGGTCGCGGTGCCGAAGTCGCCGTGAGACTTGGCCCAGACGTGTTCGCGGTTCCAGTCGTCCGCGTCGCCGCCGTGGGCGTCTTTCGACTGCGACCGGCCGGAGTAGACGAGAAGGACGTTGGACGCGTTGTCCGGGTCCTCGTCGGTGGTCTTGAGCGCGTCCCAGACCTCGTCGTAGGACAGCTTCGTCTGCTCGCTGATGATCGAGTTGAGTGCGGTCTTCAGCTCTTCGCCGGTCTTGCCGACGGCTCCCTCGTAGTACGTGTCGTCCAGCGGCGCGGCCACCGGCGGGAGTTCGGGTGGGGTGGAGGGGTTGCCGGTGGCGAAGGCCGCTGCGGGCAGGGCGACAGCGCCTGCGGCGACGACGGCCAGGACGGGCCGGCGCCAGGGGCGGCGCTGACGGTGAGTGGACATGGTGTGGGGGGTGTCCTCTCGCTCGGAGCAGGCACGAGCACCCGGGGCACGGCTATCAGCCGGACCTTGGGGTGTGCCTGACAGACGGGTGATGACAGGGAGTTCAAGCCAAGGAGCTTGTCATGACCTGGACACCCGCGAGTGGATCTCCCGGGCACATGATGTGCCGACACCGTGAAGGGATCCGGGCCCGGACGTGCTCGAACTGGCGGAGCGGAAGCCCCGGCCGGCCGGCGAACCGGCCGACCACAGCCTTGAGTTCCCATGGCGGCGGACACATCATGATGTGCGGCCGAGTTCCGGCGGATCGCCCGGCCGTGCCATCCGCGGACCGGTCCCGGTCGTTCTCGGCCTCGAGAAGCTCACTGTTGTCGGCACGGAGCGTGCCCTGCTCTTCTGTCACGCACCATCAGGCACTGCTGCCACAGCCGGAGTCGCCTTTCTGTCATTCCTTGGCACAGCAGCGGAATCCGGTGAAGACACCCTGGCGGCCTGCACCCAGGACGGGCACCATTCCCTACCGCACCATCCCCCACAGGACGCGCCATGACAACGAAGGCATGAGTGATGACCATGACTCGGCACCCTCGCCGCAGAGGTAGGTCCACTGCGGTTCTGTCCCTGCTCCTCATCGTGTTGGCCGGTGTCCTCGGCACGGCACCCGGCTCGTCGGCGGAGCCCGGCTGGTGGACCCCGGCCGCGCGGCCCGCACCCGACTCCGAGATCAACGTCACGGGCGAGCCCTTCAAAGGGACCGGCCCCGAGGGACAGGTACGGGGCTTCGTCGACGCGCACAACCATCTGATGTCCAACGAGGCCTTCGGCGGCCGGCTCATCTGCGGCAAGCCGTTCTCCGAGAAGGGCGTCGCCGACGCGCTCAAGGACTGTCCCGAGCACTACCCCGACGGCTCGCTCGCGATCTTCGACTTCATCACCAAGGGCGGCGACGGCAAGCACGACCCCAACGGCTGGCCGACGTTCAAGGACTGGCCGGCCCATGACTCACTGACCCACCAGCAGAACTACTACGCATGGGTCGAGCGCGCCTGGCGCGGTGGCCAGCGGGTGCTCGTCAACGACCTCGTCACCAACGGCGTGATCTGCTCGGTCTACTTCTTCAAGGACCGCGGCTGCGACGAGATGACCTCCATCCGCCTGCAGGCACAGAAGACGTACGACATGCAGGCCCACATCGACACGATGTACGGCGGCCCGGGCAAGGGCTGGTTCAGGATCGTCACCGATGCGGCGCAGGCCCGCCAGGTCATCCAGCAGGGCAAGCTGGCGGTGGTGCTCGGCGTCGAGACCTCCGAGCCGTTCGGCTGCAAGCAGATCCTGGACATCGCCCAGTGCGGACAGGACGACATCGACCGCGGCCTGGACGAGCTGCACGCGCTGGGCGTGCGCAGCATGTTCCTGTGCCACAAGTTCGACAACGCCCTGTGCGGCGTCCGGTTCGACTCGGGCACCCTCGGCACGGCGATCAACGTCGGCCAGTTCCTGTCGACCGGCACCTTCTGGAAGACCGAGAAGTGCGCGGGCCCGCAGCACGACAACCCCATCGGCAACGCGTCGGCGCCCGAGGCGGAGAAGAAGCTCCCGCAGGGCGTGGGTGTCCCGTCGTACGCCGCGGATGCCCAGTGCAACACGCGCGGTCTGAGCGCGCTGGGCGAGTACGCCGTACGCGGCATGATGAAACGCGGCATGATGCTGGAGATCGACCACATGGGGGTCAAGGCCGCGGGCCGCGCTCTGGACATCCTGGAGTCCGAGGCGTACCCCGGGGTGATCTCCTCGCACAGCTGGATGGACATGGACTGGACGGAGCGCGTCTACCGTCTCGGCGGCTTCATCGCCCAGTACATGCACGGCTCCGAGGGGTTCATCGACGAAGCGAAGCGTACGCAGGCGCTGCGCGAGAAGTACGACGTCGGCTACGGCTACGGCACCGACATGAACGGCGTCGGCGGTTGGCCCGGCCCTCGCGGCGCCGACACCCCGAACCCGGTGCGCTACCCCTTCCGTAGCGCCGACGGCAGCGCGGTCCTCGACAGGCAGACCACCGGTGAGCGCACCTGGGACATCAACACCGACGGCGCCGCCCACTACGGTCTCGTCCCGGACTGGCTGGAGGACATACGCGTCGTCGGCGGCAAGGAGGTCGTGGACGACCTCATGCGCGGCGCCGAGTCCTACCTCCGCACCTGGAAGGCCTCCCAGGACCACCGGCCCGGGGTGAACCTCGCCGCAGGCGCCTCCGCCTCGGCCAGTTCCTCGGAGTGGAACCCGTTCACCAGCTACGCACCCGGCAGGGCCGTGGACGGCGACACGGCCACCCGCTGGGCCAGCGACTGGAGCGACGACCAGTCCCTCACCGTCGATCTCGGGTCCGCGAGAGTGGTCGAGCGCGTCACCCTCGACTGGGAACGCGCCTACGCGAAGGCGTACCGCATCGAGGTCTCCGCCGATGGCACGAACTGGCAGTCCGTGTGGTCCACGACCGCCGGTGACGGGGGCCTGGACACGGCGCAGTTCAGCGCGACGACAGCCCGCTACGTACGCGTCCACGGACTGGAGCGCGGCACCAAGTGGGGCTATTCCCTCCGCGAGGTCGGCGTCCGCGGCAGCTGAGGCGCCAGGGGTGGGGGCGTCCGGATCGGCGCTGCTGATCCGGACGCCCCCACCCCGAACTCACGTGAGGCGCTGCCTCGCCCGCTGTCACCGGCCGGGGAATCGTTCCGTGATCTCCTGCAACACCCAGCCGTTGCCGTCCGGGTCGCTGAAGGAGGCGAAGGACAGGTAACTGCGGCGTTCGGGGTCCGGACCGGTCACTCGGCCGGCGGTCCCGGCACGATCGAACACTCCGCTCACGTCATGAAACACCTCACTCACCTCGGCACCGCGGTCGCGGAGTTCAGCTCGGGCCGCTTCGATGTCCGTCACGACGAGGTACAGGCCCTGGGCAGAGCCCGGCGGAGCCGAGGTGACACCGGTGCCGAAGATGACCGAGCACAAGGAACCTGGCGGGGTGAACTGCACCACGCGGAAGCCCTCATCGACGACGAAGTCGCCGTCCGGCCGCCACCCCAGCCCCGCGTAGAAGCTCTTGGCCCGGTCGACGTCCGCGACCGGGATCACGATGACCTCTAGTTTCATTTCCATGATCGCTCACTCCTGTTCCGTTCTGTCAGCGACCGCTGTTCCTGCCACTGGCCGCTGGGGTTGGGATCCGGGACCTCTTACGGTGCACTCGACGAAGCAAAATGTCTAATTAGTTCTTGCTTGTCCGTTCTGAAGAATGCCTGAACCATTTGGGTGGTGGCGCGATGGGCCGTGCCCCTCCCCCGTCGGTCCGTACTGGTTCCGGGCCCTGCTCCAGGCTTGGAAGCGGTAGGTGAGGCCCCCGGCCGGGGTCGCCGGCCGGGGTCGCCGGCCGGGCGCCGTGCACCTGCCGTGCCGTCAGGCACGTGTCTCGGCGGAGGCGTACGGCTGGGCGGGTGCGCGCGCCGACGTCGACGTACCGGCGGCCGCCTGCTCCGCTCCATGGCACACTCCGCACGTCAGCCGTCTGGCTTGGGGTGCCGGGGTGGAGGAGCCGGGCGCGGTGGGGAGCGGATCGCTGGTGACATGCAGATGTGTGCTGCAGATCCCGGCCCCGCATCGGGCGCAGGCGGCTACGGCGACGGCCCGCACCGGTTGAAGCGCGTTGGAAGCGCAGTCGAAGCAGTTCATGGTGATCAGCCTTTCTGGAGCTCGATGCCGCGCGGGGTGGCAGGGGTGGCGGCGGTGACGGCGTCGTGGCTACTGACAAGTGCGTGCAGTACGTGCGCCGTCGGCGAGTGCGCGGGATCGGTGCCCGGCGCCGAGGTGGCTCGCTCGTCGCCGTGCATCCGGGAAAGCGTCAGCTCGGTGAGCGAGGGCCGCCGCTGGGCACACCGCTCAGGGCGAGGCCCGCGCCTGCGCACGGTCCGCCGGAGACCGATGGGACGGTCTCGTCACTGGGTGTCGTTGTTCTCGGCCTGGTCGAAGAACTTCATGGCCATGAAGCCGTGTGCATAGCCGCCGCCCGCGCGCAGCGCCGCGGTGGTCATGACGGTCTCCGCGAGTTCCTGCTGGGTGGCGCCTGCGGAGTGTGCGGCCTTGGTGTGGGCCTCGATGCAGTACGCGCACTGGGTGGTCAGTGCCACGGCGACGGCCATGAGTTCGGTGTACTTGGGCGGGATGGCGTTGTCCCGGCCGCGCAGGACCTGGTTGTCCCAGGCCATGAACGCTTTGAAGGCTTCGGGGGCGCCGGCGCGGATGTGCTTGGCGTACTGGTGGTCGGTGTGCTCGTGGTAGGACACGATGCGCTCCTGTGCGGTCGATGGGGGCGGGGTGGCGGGCGGTCAGTACTGGTTGCGTCCGGCCCTGACGCCGCCGTCGACGTCCCAGGTGGCGCCGGTGACCCAGTCGGCCTGGTCGGACAGGAGGAAGGCGACGGTGGGGGCGATGTCGTCGGGGGTTCCGACGCGGCCGAGGGGGTGGAAGGTGTTGAACGCGTCGAGGGCGGAGTCGATCTCGTCCTTGGGGATGAAGGCCTCGTAGATGGGGGTGCGGACGACGGCGGGGGCCACGGTGTTGACGCGGATGCCGTGGGGGGCGAGTTCCATGGCGAGGTGCTGGGTGAGGGAGTGCAGGCCGGCCTTGGCCACGGAGTACGCCGATGACGGGGTGGCGGCCATGGCCTGGTGGGCGAGCATGCCGCCGATGTTGACGATGGCGCCCTTGTTGCCGCGGGCGATCATGTTGCCGGCGACGGTCTGGGTGACGAAGTAGAAGGCGCGGGTGATGGCCTGGTAGCGGTCGTAGTCGTCCTGGGTGTGTTCCAGGAAGGACTTCGGCTCGAAGATGCCGGCGGCGTTGACGAGCAGGGTGGCGTCGGCGTGCTGCTCGGTCAGGGTGTCGCGGAGGCGGTCCACGGCGGCCTGGTCGAACAGGTCGGCGGCCAGACCGACGGCGTTCCCGAACTCGGCCAGCTCGGCCACCGCCTTGGCGGCGCTGGTCTCGGAGCGGCCGGTGACGACGGCGCTGCCGCCGCCCTGAAGGACACGGCGTGCGACGGCCAGGCCCATACCGCTGGTGCCGCCGATGACGACGACCTTCTGGCCGGTGAAGTCGAGGGTGTTGTCGGGCATGACGTGTGCTCCTTGGTGCGTGTTCGATGGGGGATGGAGGATCAGGGCCGAGGGGAGACGTTCCGGATCTCGTACGGGTTCGCGTACGGATCTCGTACGGCTCTCTACGGCGCTCGTGATCTCGAACGGGTTGCGTCAGAAACAGCCCGTCGTTCCGGTGGGTCCGCGATCAGGCACGGACGTAGTACTACCTGCGCAGTTGAGGCATGTCAGCGTCCGCAGATCCACGCGGGAGGCGTGGTCGCCTCGCCGGCTTACGGCATGTGCACGGCGAGGAGGGCTGGGGAGCCAGTGCGTGCGCTCACCTCACCGAGAATGCGTGACATGAAGCGAAAGGTCCAGTTAGTAATTGTTTGCCCATTATGAAGGGCGACTGATCTACCCTGGACCGGCGCGGTCACTGACCCGGGGACGCCTACGACCGTAGGGCGCTCCGCTTGTCCGCGGTAGAGGATCATCAGGAATGCGGGCATAACGTCTGGCTATGGCTTGGAGGAGAGAATCGTGAACATCGAGGCGTTGCGCTACGCCCAGGCCGTTTCCAGGACGAAGTCCTTCAGCGACGCCGCACGCGCTTACGGGGTGACCCAGCCGGCTCTGTCGAACGGCGTCGCCCGGCTGGAGGCCGAGCTCGGCGTCAAGCTCTTCGACCGCTCACCACGCGGGGTCAGGCCCACCGCACACGGCGCACGGACCCTGCCCCTGATCGACCACGTCCTCAGCGCCCTCGACCAGCTCGTCGCCGAGACCGGGCGACTGACCCAACCGGTCACGGAAACGATCCGCATGGGCGTGTCACCGCTGATCGGGGCCGACCTCGTCGCCCGCGCCTTCGAGGCCGCCCGCACCCTGGAGCGTCCGCGCGACCTGGTCCTGCGGGAGGCGGACCTCGAGCCCCTGAGCAGCGACCTCGAGGCAGGCCGGCTGGACATCGTCCTCGTCCCCGCCGTGCCCGGCATGCCCGCCTTCCGGCACCGCGTCGTCGCCCGCGAACCCGTGGTCGTGATCGATCCGGACGCCGCCGGGGACGACAGCCCCGCCGAGCTCCGTGCCGTGGCCGACGCCGCCTACATCCTCGGCCCCCGCACCTGCGGACTGACCACGTTCACGACCGAGCTCTTCCACAGCCACGACCTGGCGCTGCACACCTACCCGGGCGAAGCCGCCAGCTTCCGGGCGGTGGACGAGTGGGCGGCGATCGGCCTGGGCGCCGCGCTCCTGCCGCGCTCCAAGGTCGCGCTCGAGCACTCCAGTTGCCGCCCCCTCCTGACGGCCGGGGCACCCGTCGAGATCGCCTACGAGGCCGTCTGGAACTCCGGCACTCCCTTGGGAGCCGACCTGGAGGAATTCGTCACGGCTCTCGCCGGGGGCGGGCAGGTCCCACCGGCCGCGAGCGATATGGCCCCACGCAATGCGGAGCATAACCAGAGGTCATAGCCGCGCCGCGCCTGCCGGACCCTCGCGGCGCCCCGCAACCACACGGCCCCACGACCTGGGCAGACCGACGGGCGCCGGCGGTGACACGGCGCCGTGAGAGCCGCGCGATCGGACCGGCGAACGCCGAAACGGTTACGCTTGACGTTCCACGCGCTACGCATAAGGACGTCTTCATGCTTGACGTGCGACGACTGAGGATCCTGCAGTACCTCTCCACCTACGGTACGGTCGCGGCCGCAGCCCAGGCGCTGCATCTGACCGCTCCTGCCATCTCGCAGCAACTCGCGGCGCTGGAGCGGGAAGTGGGGATGCCCGTCGTGGAGAAGCAGGGGCGCACCCTGCGCCTGACCGCGGTCGGTGAGCTGCTGGTGTCCCACGCCGAGATCGTGCTGAGCGATCTGGCTGCCGCCGAGTCCGATCTCGAGGCCATCCGCGGTGGCGGCCATGGCACCGTGCGCGTCGCCGCCTTCGCCTCCGCGGCCCGCACGCTGATCGCTCCGCTCTGGAAGCGCATCCTCGGCACGGGGGAGGAAGCCGACGTCTCGCTGACGCTGGAGCTCGTCGAACAGGAGCCCGACGCCGCCCTGGAGACGTTGCGCCGCCGGGACGTCGATCTGGCCGTCGTCCATGGGTACACGGTGCTGCCACGGGACTTTCCCAGCGGATGCGAGCAGACCAAGCTTCTCGAGGAACCCGTCCTGCTCGCGCTCCACCCCGATCACGCCGCCCGCATGGGAATCGTGCCGGGTGAGCCCGTGGATCTCGCGCGCCTTTCCGGCAGCCCCTGGCTCACGCCGGGCCCGGAGACGTCCTGTTACGAGATGATCCAGCGGGCCTGCGGCGCAGCCGGATTCGTTCCGGCCGTCCGGGCCCGCAGCGGCGACTTCTCCGTGCTGGCTGCGCTGGTCGCCGCGGGCGCGGGAGCGGCCCTCCTGCCTCGCATGACCCTCCCGGACGCCACGCGGGGGCCGATCAGCCTGCATCGCCTGCAGCGCCCCGTCACCCGCACCGTCTACACCGTCAGCCGCAGCGGCACGTCCCGCCGCCCCGACATCCGCCACCTCGCGGAGCTCCTGCAGCGTGCGGCGGCCGAAACCACCACGATCCTCGAGGAGGAGCACGACTGAGGGCGCCGCCCATCGGAGAGACGCCGTGGCCGGGCCCCTGCCGCTCGCGCTCCGCCAGGCCTCGCCGGTGCCCCGGGTCACCCCTCACGCCCTCCCTGATTCAATTCAGGAGGGCTTTACGATCCACCAAAAACAACTAACTGGACCTTCTGCTTGGTGAGGCGCACCGTAGGAGATGTGAACGCACACATCACCTCCCGCAGCTTCCTCGCTCTCATGGGCGTCGTCGTGCTCTGGGCCTCCGCATTCCCGGCCATCCGGGTCGGCGTCGAAGGCCTGGGTGTGGCGGCACTGTCCTTCCTGCGGCTGGCCATCGCCGCCGTGGCTCTGATGGTGGTCGCGCCGTTCCTCGGGGTCCGCCGCCCCCGGTCCCGGGACCTGCCGTTGATCGCGCTCGCGGGCGTGACCGGCATGACCGCCTACCAAGTACTGCTGAACTGGGGCGAGGTCCACGTGTCCGCGGGCACCGCGAGCATGCTGATCTCCGTCGCTCCTGTCTTCAGCGTGCTGCTGGGCAGGACGTTCCTCTCCGAACCGGTGACGCGCCGTGTCCTCATCGGCAGCGGTGTCGCCATCGTCGGTTCCGGGATCGTCGCGCTCGCAGGAGGCTCCACGGGCTTCTCCGCCGGTGCGCTCGTGGTACTCGCCGCCGCCGTCGTGCAAGGCGTGTACCACGTCGTCTCCAAGCCCCTCCTGCGCCGCTACAGCGGCATGGAGGTCGCGACGTACGCGATGGCTGCGGGCACCGTCTTCGCTCTGCCGTTGCTCCCGGCGACACTGCGCGCCGTCGCCACCGTCCCGACGGGTGCCCTGGTCTCGGTGGCCTACCTCGGCCTTCTGCCCTCGGCCCTGGGGTTCGTCATCTGGGGCTACGCCGTGGCCCGGCTGCCGCTGGCCGTCTCCACCGCGGCCCTGTACCTGGTTCCGCCGGTCACCCTCGTCGTCTCCTTCGTCTGGCTGTCCGAAGTCCCCCACCTCCTCGAGGTGGCAGGCGGCGCCGTCATCATCGTCGGCGTGCTGCTGATCAACCGCCGCTCCCCCGCGACCACCCCTGAAGAGCCCGCCCCGGCCACCGCACAGCGTCACGTGGATCTCGCCACGCGACCCGCAAGCGCCCGGACGGCCGCGTCTCATGACCGCGCAACGGCCTGCGACGCGCCGCCGTCGCCGTCCGTCGAAGGACACACATCATGACCGGCCGTCGTCGTGACACCGACAACAGCACCGCATCAGACCAATGTGACAAGGAGTCAGCCATGTGTGAACACCAGCCCCGGTGCCCGGGAGCGAAGTCGCCCCAGCGTGATGCCGCCCGGATCCTCGTACCCCACCCCGAGCAGGGTTGGTACCTGCTGTGCAACAAGGTCGTGCGCTTCGAGGACGGCGGCGAACTGCTGCCCGACGGCACCGCACTCCCGTCATACGTCCGCGCGGGGCATGGAACGCCGGCCAACGCCCAACGGGAGAAGGCGTCATGAACGCACCAACGACCAGCGCGCCGACAAGTCGGGCAGCGACCGCCGACGGCCGAGCGCCGCATGGGCGGAAAGCACAGCTCCGGCGGTCAGGCGGTTCGGCCGCTCGACGCCGAGGCGGCGGCCCGCGCGCTGGTCACGGCCCGTCCGCGCTCCGATTCCGGGAATCGGACGAGCATCGCACGCAACTCCCCGGCATCGACGTTCGCGCCGAAAGGCTCGGTGCCCGGTTCGAGTCGTACTCCGTCGGCGAGCGGACCTGCCGTGACCGGGTCGAAGCCGAAAGCGGTGACGAGGTCCGCGACGGTGGCCAGGTCGTCCGGGTCGTCTCCGGCGATCGCGATCGCCTTGCGTCCCGGCGCTCCCACGGGCCGGGCGCCATCCTCGAGATCGTGGTAGCCCATGTGATTGAACGCCTTGACCACCCGGGCTCCGGGCAGATACGCCTGCACGATCTCGCTCGAGGAGGTGAGCGGGTCGGTGAGGTCGTCGCGGATGCCGTCGACCTCCCACCAGTAGTTCATGGCGTCGATCACGAGCCTGCCCCGCAGCGCCTCGGCCGGAACGGTCCGGTACTTGCCGAGCGGCAGCGCCAGGATGACGACATCCGCCTCCGCCGCGGCCCTTGCAGCGGTGACCGGGACGGCGCCGGGCGTGAGCACTTCGACGGTGAGCGCGATCCTGGCAGGGTCGCCCGATCCGGCGACGAGTACGCGACAGCCGGCTGCCAGAGCCAGGCGTGCCAGCACCGTACCGACCTTCCCCGCACCCAGGATGCCGACCGTGCGCTCCGCGGCGGTGGTGGAAGTCGTGTTCATGCCTGCTCCATTCATGGCGTCAGCCCGCGAGGATGTCGCGGACCATCGGAAGCACCTTGGTGCCGTACAGCTCGACCGTGCGCAGGCGGGCGCTGACCGGCTGTGCCCCCGTGGTGTAGATGAGGTCGAAACGGCCGACGCCGAGCGTCTTGACGGCACGGGCCATCTTGCGGGCGACCGTCTCGGGAGAGCCGATGTAGAGCGAGCCGTGCTCGATCTCGGCCTCGTACTCCTCCTTGCGGATCGGCGGCCAGCCCCGCAGCGCGCCGATGCGGTCACGGATGACCTTGTAGTGCGGCCAGTGCAGCTCCCGGGCCTCCTCGTCCGTGTCGGCGATGAAACCGGGCGAATGCATTCCGACCGGGTGAGCGGTCGTGCCGAACTTGTCGGTGGCTCGCTCGTACAGGTCGATGTAGGGCGCGAAGCGCTCCGGACTGCCGCCGATGATGGCGATCATGAGCGGGAAGCCGTAGCGCGCGGTGCGGATGACCGACTGGGGAGAACCACCGACACCGACCCAGGTGCTCAGGTGCCCGGATTCGGTCCTGGGGAAGACGTCGGCGTCCTTGAGCGGAGCCCGCGTGGTGCCACTCCAGGTGACCGGCTTCTCCTCCAGCACCTTGGCGAAGAGCTCGATCTTCTCCTCGAACAGCACGTCGTAGTCGCTCAGGTCGTAGCCGAAGAGCGGGAACGACTCGGTGAAGGAGCCGCGCCCGAGGATGACCTCGGCCCGGCCGTTCGAGAGCGCGTCCACGGTCGAGAACCGCTGGAACACGCGGACCGGGTCGTCCGAACTCAGCACGGTCACGCCGGAGGAGAGGCGGATACGGCTGGTACGAGTGGCGATGCCGGCGAGCACGGTCTCCGGAGAGGAGATCGCGAACTCCGGGCGGTGGTGTTCACCGAGTGCGAGGACGTCGACGCCGGTCTCCTCCGCGAGAACGGCCTCATCGAGAACCAGCCGGATGGCCCGCGCATCGGACACCGGGTGGCCCGAGTCGTCCGTCGGCACATCGCCGAACGTGTCCAGACCGAACACGAGATCAGACATGGCTGGGCTCCTTCGTGAGCAGCTGCCTCACCCGGGGGGCAACTTCGCGGCCCAGCAACTCGATCGTGCGGGCCCGGGCTTCGCGGGGAAGGTTCATGACGTCGTACTTGAGGTCGAAGCGGCTGAGGTGCAGATCGCGGGCCATCGTGGCGATCTTGCGCGCCACCGTCTCGGGAGAGCCGACGAACAGCGCGCCCTTGCCGACTTCGGCGAGGTAGCGCTCGCGGGTCGGCTTGTAGAACCCGCGCTCCTCCGCGATGGCGGTGACGACCGGCTGCCAGTACCGCCACCAGGTCTCGATCGCCTCCTCGTCGGTCTCGGCGACGAGCCCGAGCGAATGCTGGGCGACGGGTTGCCTGGCGTGCCCGAACTGTTCGAGCGTCCGGTGGTAGAGCTCGACGTGGCCGGCGAAGCGCTGGGGGCGTCCACCGATGACCGCCAGCATGAGCGGCAGGCCGTAGCGGGCCGCGCGGACCACGGAGTTCGGGCTGCCGCCCACGCCGATCCAGGTGGGGATGCCACCGGGCGGCATCCGGGGACGCAGTCGCTGCTCGACGAGCGGCGGCCGGAACCGGCCCGACCAGGTCACCGTCTCCTCGCGTTGGAGGCGCATGAACAGGTCGAGCTTCTCCTCGAACAGCTCCTCGTAGTCGGCGAGGTCGTAGCCGAACAGCGGGAACGACTCCGTGGCCGATGCCCGCCCCAGTACGAGCTGGGCGCGGCCGTTCGAGGCGGCATCCAGCGTGGAGAACTCGTGGTAGAGCCGCACGGGGTCGTTGGTGCTGAGCACGGTCACCGAAGTGCCGAGCCGGATGCGTTCCGTCGCGGTGGCGATCGCGGCGAGCAGGACGGGGGTGGCGCTGTCGTTGTGACCTGCTCGGTAGTGCTCCCCGACGCTGAACGCGTCGAGCCCCACCGCTTCGGCGAGCCGGGCTTCCTCGATCAACAGGCGAACGGTCTCTGCATCGCTCAGCGGCCGGTCGCCGTCGGTGGCGACCTCCCCGAACGAGTCCAGCCCCAATTGGAACGCTGTGGCCGTCATGACTCCTCCTACCGGCTCCCCGGACACCCGACGTCGACGGAGCAACTAATTGCTTGACGCATCAAATACTTGCCGAATGTAGTTTAAGTGTCAACCAAGAGCCGCGGGCGGCCATCGCGAGGGAGCCACGCAAGGCGCCCCTCGCCTCCGAGGGCACGCAGGCCTGGCGGGTCACAGCAACGGATTACAGAACGTTACATATTGGACACTTGGCTGCGACGAGAAGGGCGCGGGTCTGCGCCGGCCCCGACGGCCGAGGAGCTACCGGGGTGGGCCGCCCCGCCTCCACCGGCGGCCTGGAGGATGGCGGCGGGCAACATCCGCCCGTGGGAACGGGCCTGCGCGACCCAGAGGCCCGTGCGGGCGTGCCCGCGCCGGTCACGTACCGACGCTGTGCAGAGCCGCTGCGAGTTTCTTGAGATCCAAGCCCGCAAGGTGATCGAGGAAGTGACGGCGGACGGCGGACAAATGGTCCGGCCAGGCCTCTTCCAGGCGGACGAGGCCCGTATCGGTGAGGATTGCGTTCCAGCCACGGGCGTCTTGATCCGACCTGGCCCGCTGGATGAGCCCCTGGCTCTCCAGCCGGCTCACCAGACGCGTCATACCGCTGAGCGACATCTCACAGGCGTCTGCGAGATCGCCCATGCGCAACTGACGGTCCGGAGCCTCGGACAGGTGCACCAGAGCCATGTACTCGGCGAGGGAAAGCCTCTGCTCCCGGACCATGTCGGCGTCGATGGCGCGCGGCAGGGCGTGGATGAGGTGCGGAAGGGACCGTACGACGGCCTCTTCGTCCGGGGTGAGGGGTTGCAGCCCTCGCTCGGGGACACCCGGCTGCCGTGCGGTGCGTGACATGGACCGCATATTACTTGCTCAGCGAAGGAACGGGCCAGGCGCGATGTTCCTGACAGCGAGCGCCACCGGGGCCTCGCGAATCAGGCGCCGTTCGCCCTGTCGACGAGGACGCGGAGGTGCTGTGGTCTCACACACGCGTACTCGCTCTTCCACCGAGGCAGGGTGGCTGTCACGCGCCGCCGGATACCTCTCTGCCTGCCCCTTGCTCGGCAGCGGATGCCGCCCCTATGACGGTCCATGTCGCCATGCCCCACAGGGAGAGCGCGGAAGCGAGGCCCACCACGAGGCGAACGGTCTCGTCCGGGCCGTTCGCCAGCCAGATGGTCATGCCCGCCGACCCGGAAGCGATCAACAGGGCCGCAGGTATGCGCAGTCGAGGCTGCTCGAACACCGCCGCCAACGGCAGGAAGTGGAGCCCGACGACCACCGCGATGAGTGGGGGAACGAGCACCGGCACGCCGACCTGACGGCAGACGACGACGATGGCGATGATCAGCAGCCACTGAAGCCCGTTGATCTGGTTGAACCGCCGACGCCGGCCAACGGGGAACGGGTCCCCTGCCGACGCAGGAAGGAAACGGCGCGCGGCGAGCATCAGCCCCACCGTGACGGCACAGCCAACTACGAGCAGAACCAGCCGCGTCGATCCGTCGAACGCGCTCGAGCCCAGCAGCCACCAGCCGAGCCCGAACAACGCGAGGAAGCCCACCCCTGACTTGAACATGATCGGGATCCTAGGCGGAAGAGCAGCCCGCCGGTCCGGGGTTTCTCCACTTGGCGCGAGCCTCGTGGACGCATCGACTGGTGCCATGCCCACCGCACCGTCACCGGCGTCGGCTACGGCTACGGCTACGGCTACGGCTACGGCTACGGCTACGGCTACGGCATCGTCCGACCGGCAGGCTTCCGGGGGCCCGCTGGTAAAATGGCGGCACGCTTCGACACCGCCGGGCCCGTACCCATGGGTATGGGCCCTGGTGCGTTCCGGGCGCCAGACCCAGGAAGGTTCTCCCATGAACGCGCAGCCGTCGGCCCCCGGATTCTCCCGTGAGGGTAGGCCTCGGCCTGCGACAGCACCGGCCCCTCACGGGGACCTCTCGACACCCTCGACGGTGGTCCCGGGCCTGCCGCCAACCGAATCGTTCGAGGCACTCGGACTGCCGCCGGAGCTGATGATGGCGATGACCGGCCTCGGGGTGAAGGAGCCCTTCCCCATCCAGGCGGCGACCCTGCCCAACGCGCTGGCAGGCCGTGACGTCCTCGGCCGTGCGCGGACCGGTTCCGGAAAGACACTCGCTTTTGGGCTTGCACTGCTCGTCCGTACAGCAGGTCTGCGAGCGGAGTCGAAGCGGCCGCTCGCACTGGTCCTGGTGCCGACCCGGGAACTCGCGCAGCAGGTGAGCGACTCGCTGGCGCCGTACGCCCAGGCGCTGAACGTGCGACTGGCGACGGTGGTCGGCGGGTTGTCGATCAACCGGCAGTCGGCACTGCTGCGGACCGGCGCCGAGGTGGTCATCGCGACTCCGGGGCGGCTGACCGACCTGGTGTCGCGTCGCGACTGCCATCTGAACCAGGTGCGGATCACCGTGCTGGACGAGGCGGATCAGATGTGCGACCTGGGCTTCCTGCCACAGGTTTCCGACATCCTGGACCAGGTCCGCTCGGACGGGCAGCGCCTGCTCTTCTCGGCCACGCTGGACCGCAACGTCGACCAACTGGTGCGGGGCCACCTGCACGACCCGGTGCTCGCCTCGGTCGACAGGGTGGCGGGCTCGGTCACCACGATGGAGCACCATGTGCTCAACATCCACGGCGCCGACAAGTACGCGACCGCGACCGAGATCGCCGCGCGCGACGGCCGGGTACTGATGTTCCTTGACACCAAGGCCGGCGTCGACCAGTTCACCCGTCACCTGCGGGCCAGCGGCGTACGGGCCGCCGCCTTGCACAGCGGGAAGTCGCAGCCGCAGCGCACGCACACGCTCGCCCAGTTCAAGGACGGTGAGATCACCGTGCTGGTGGCCACCAACGTCGCGGCTCGGGGGATCCACATCGACGCGCTCGACCTCGTCGTCAACGTCGACCCGCCGGCCGATGCCAAGGACTACCTGCACCGTGGCGGGCGCACGGCACGCGCCGGCGAGTCCGGGAACGTGGTCACTCTGGTCACCCCCAACCAGCGGCGGGATGTGAACCGGATCATGTCCGACGCCGGGATCCGGCCCACCGTCACCCAGGTCCGCTCCGGCGACGCGAAGCTGACCGCCATCACCGGGGCGAAGCGCCCGCCGGCCGGGGGGAAGCCCAGCGGGAACGCCCCCTTCCGCGGCCTCGGCACCCGTCCGGGCCGCCCCGCGAAGGAGTCCCGGAAAGCGACCGAGGCCCGCAGGACCGCGGAGGCCCGCGCAGCGGCCCGGGTACGCAAGGGCCGCTGACGCGGGAGGGCCCGGAGGGCGGCGATCCGTCGGTCGATGTCAGTGGGGTGCCGTGGTCGATGTCGGCCACGTGCTGCGATCGACGTGCACGCCCGCCGTGGGAAGAGCTTTATTGGACACTTAGCGAATGATCCGTAGGGTGGAGTTCCATGGCTACTGAGAACTCCAAGATCACCGAAGCCGCCAACAGCAACCCCGAGAGCGAGCGCGAAGAGACCCCCGACCGGATACCGCCTCGGGAGCCCCTCGACAAGGCCACGGGAGAGGAAGAAGAGCACACCAGCGCGTCCGACGACGCGGACGACGACTTCCCGGACACCCCCGCCGACAGCGCTCCCGCAGGCGGATTCGCGGCAGGAGCCGCCGCCGTCGTCAGCGCCGGGCTGGGCATCTGCTCCCTCACCGGCACCTCGCTCACCGACATGCTGCGCTCCCGCAAGGAGCTGATCGGACAGATCGAAGCCAGCACCGGCGGTGGCGGCGACCAGATCAACGCCTTCTACAGCGCCCCCTGGCACACTGCGGCCCTCGTGAACGGCTTCTTCGCCCTGGCCGCGCTCGTCATCGGCGGTGTGCTGCTGGCCCTCCACGCTCAGCGCGCCGACACCCGGCCCTGGGTGAAGTCCGTAGCCCTGGGCGGCGTCATCGTCGGCGCGATCGGGCTGTTCATAGCGGGCGGGATGTACCTCGATCTCTTCGCCAGCACGCCCGAGCTGCCCTCGTCCCGACCCACCGGCTGAGGACGGGCGCTCGCGACTGACGAGCGTTTCGCTCCCCCACCCTGGCAGTAGGCCGTCGTCCCGTCGGCGTCTCTCCGAGTTCCCCGGCCTGCTTGCGGCCGGCTCGGGGCAGGGCGCCGGGGTCGCCGGCCGGTCTGGCGTTACCTGCCTCGTACGTTCTGCGGCGCGCCACCGTCGGCGGGGTGTCATGCCGTGCCGACGGGGTGTCATGCCGTGGTGGAAGCGCCTCCGTGCGGTTTCCCGGGCAGCGGATCAGCAGGGTCGGCAGGGCTTGTCACTCCCCTGTGCGGTGCTGCGGTCGATCGGTTCCCGACGGTCGTGGCGCGTTCATGGGGCTGCGGTTCGCCGGGGGTCAACTGCCCGGCTAGCGTGTCCAGTTGGGGCAGTACGGCGGCGAGCGCGGCGAGCTGGTCCTCGGGAAGTGCGGCGAGCCGGGTGGCCAGTGCCTGCGTGCTTTCGCGGCGGACGCTGTCCAGGACGGCTGTGCCGGCCGGGGTGAGTTCGAGGAGACAAGCGCGCTGGTCGTGCGGGTCGGGACGGCGGCTCACGAGGTCGGCGGCCACGAGGATGTCGACCAGTCGGGAGGCGCTCGGCATGGTGATGCTCATGCCGCGGGCCAGGTCACCGATCCGTAGAGGACCGTGAGCGGAGAGAACTCCCAGGGCGGTCAGCCGACTTGGGGTCAGGTCGTGCCGTTCTGCCGGTGCGCGTAGCCCATGGGCCAGACGCAGGACGGCCGTCCGCAGCCGGGTCGCGACCTCGTCATGGTCCGAGGGCGGCGCTGACGGTCCGGCCGCCGCCGCACCGCGACCCTGTGCTCCTCCCTCGTGGGCGCCCGCTGGAGCGTGCCGATGCGCGTTCATGACCGCGTGTCGTCCACTGTGAGGTGCAAGGTGGCGCCCGGTCGGCCGTGCGGGTCCGGCGGGTCTTCCGCTCTGATTGCCGTGACGTGGTCGTCGGGCAGGCCGGGCAGCAGGAACCGGCCGTCGTGGCCGGTGGTGGCGTGCGCCAGCACCATGCCGTACGAATCGACGGCTCGTAGCACCGCTCCGGGCAACGGGCTGTCCGGGCCCGGCCCGCACACCACGCCGGTGATCTGCCCGTTCGCCCAGGAGGTTGCGTTCGCAGCGGCGGGTGGCCACGCGGGGCGGCTGTCGCCGCTGGTCGTCATCACGTACGCGGCAGGCCGGTAGCCCTGTGCCGTGACGATCAGCGTGAACGCATGGGAGGTTGCGTCCCCGGCGGCGCGGGGTCTGTCGTCGCGCGGCCTGGCCGCTACTTCCGGTGCCACGCAGCCACGCATCGATCCCGGTGTCGGTTCCGTCGATGCCGTCGATGCCGTCGATGCCGTCGATGCCGTCGATGCCGTCGATGCCGTCGATGCCGGGATCGGCGGTGTGGGGGCGGTATCCGTGCCGCCGACGGGGATGGGCTGGTCGGTGTGCACATATTTGCCGCCGCGCAGCCAGGAGGCCACGGCGGCCACGAGACAGGCGACGATGGCGAACGCGAACGCGGTGGTGAGGCCTTTCGCGAACGGTCCGGAGATCAAGGCGGGGAAGAAGCCACGGCCGGTCAGATAGGCGGCGTGGCCGGCGGGCAGGTGCGACAGTACGTGGGGGCCGAGCAGCGTCTCGACCGGGTTGTACCCCAACAGCGAGGCGAACAGCACCGATACGGGCGGCAGCACCGCCAGCCGGTCGGCGTCGGCGGCGGGCACGCCCTGCGCTGCCAGGCCGCTGGACAGGGTGTGCGGCAGTGCGCCGGCCAGGCCGAGGATCATCAGGCTGAAGAACACCCCGATGGACAGCACCATCGCCGAGTTCTGGAACGTGGTGCTCATACCGCCGCCGACCCCGCGCTGGTCCGCGGGCAGGCTGTTCATGATCCCGGCCCGGTTCGGTGAGGCGAACAGTCCCATCCCGATCCCGTTGAGCAGCAGGATCGCGGCGAAGGCCCCGTAGTGGAAGTCGACCGGCAGGAGTGCGAGCAGTACGAAGCTGCCTGCCGCGACGACCATGCCGCCAGTGGCGAACGGCCGTGCCCCGAAGCGGTCGGAGAGCCGGCCCGAGACCGGCCCGGCGATCAGGAACCCGACGGTCAGCGGCAGCATGTAGATGCCCGCCCACAGTGGGGTCTGGGTGAAGCTGTATCCGTGCCGGGGCAGCCAGATGCCCTGCAGCCAGATGATCAGGATGAACATCAATCCGCCCCGGCCCATCCCGGACAGCAGGCTCGCGAGGTTCCCGGCGGTGAACGCACGGATGCGGAACAGGCTTATCCGGAACATCGGCTCGGGGACCCTGGTCTCCACGATCCCGAAGACGACCAGGACGACCGCGCCACCGATCAGGGCGGCCAGTACCCACGGGTCGGTCCAGCCCATGGTGTGCCCGTCGTACGGCTGAATACCGTAGGTGATGCCCGCCAGCACGGCGATCAGCCCGACGGCGAAAGTCAGGTTGCCCCACCAGTCCAGCCGGGCGGGCCGCCGGACGCCGGTGTCGTGGAGCTTCCGGTACGCCCAGAAGGTGCCGAACACCCCGAACGGCACCGACACCAAGAACACCATGTGCCATTCGACGGGCGCGAGCAGCCCTCCCAGCACCAGTCCCATGAACGAGCCGGCGATGCCCGCGACCTGGTTCAGACCCAACGCCAGGCCGCGCTCCTCAGCCGGGAACGCATCGGTGATGATCGCGTTGGAGTTGCCCATCAGCATCGCGCCGCCCACACCCTGGCCCACCCGCATCAGGATCAGCCACAGCGCCGCCACCGTGCCGCGCATCCACGTCACCGACAACAGCACCGAGAACACGCTGAAGACAAGGAATCCCGCGTTGTACATGCGGACCCGGCCGAACATGTCGCCCATCCGGCCGAAGGTGACCACGAGCACCGCCGTGACCACCAGATACCCCATGATCAACCACAGCAGCAGACTCGTGTTGCCCGGCTGCAGAGGATCGATCCGGATGCCGCGGAAGATGTCGGGCAGCGCGATGAGCATGATCGACGCGTTGATCGTGGCCATCAGAACACCCAGCGTGGTGTTGGACAGCACGATCCATTTGTCATGCGGGCGGGACGTGTCAGCGGCGGCTCGGGCCCGCTTCCGCGCCGCGCGGGACACCGCAGACTTCGCAGTCATGGGGCACCTCCGCGAGGAGGGCTGAACCACTCGGCTGAACGAGTGGCCGACTTAGTTGCTTATCCCAAACTAACTCTCCGGCGCCGCCTCCCCAACCTCGCGGGTCCCGACTTCGCGGCTCCCGACTTCTTGGCGGCCTCGAACGGTGCACGCCCGGCCATGGCCGGGCTGGGGGCAGATCTCAGCCGTGGGCCGCGTGGGTGTGGCTGTGCGCGGCCTCCGGCGGACAGGGCGCGATCGCGACGGCAGAACGGGCGTCACGGCGCCAGTCCATCGCGGCAATGGCGAGCGACGCCGCGATGGCGATCAATGCGACCGCGATGGCTGCCGCCACCGCTGCCCGGAAGTCGTGGCCGGTGGAGTTCAGGACCAGGTAATAGACGCCAGGCAATGCCGCCGTGCCCACGGCCCCTCCCAGCCGTTGTCCGGTCTGCAGAACGCCACCTGCCGCTCCGGCCATGTGCACGGGGACGCATCGCAGCGTCACCGTCACGTTGGGTGAGATGACGAAGCCACTGCCGATCCCTCCCACCAGGAGGGCCGGCGCAGCCGCCCATGCCGCGATGTGAGTGGGGGCGAAGCGCAGCAGCAACGCTGCCGCGCCGAGTCCGGCGATCACCGCGATCAGCCCGCACACCGTCAGCACCCGCCCCAGGCGCTCCACGAGACGTCCCGCCACGACAGCCGCTCCCGCCGACCCGACCGCGAACGGGGTGACCGCCAGGCCCGACTGCAGGGGCGTGAAGCCCAGGCCGACCTGGAAGAACAACGCGAACACCAGCCATACGCCGCTGAAGCCGATGAAGTACAACGTGGCCACCGCCGCGCCGGTGGCGTACCCACGGGTCCGGGTGAAGAGGGACGGGTCGAGCAAGGGCTCCGCCCCTCGGCCCACGACACGGCGCTCCCAGCCCGCGAACCCGGCCAGTACGACCGCCCCGACCGGGAACAGCCACCACAGGCGAGCGATGCCGCCGGAGGCCGCCTGCACCAGCGGGAACATGACCGACAGCATTCCTGCGCCCAGCAGCAGCACGCCGGGCACGTCGAGGTGTCCCCTGCGGCCGGGGCGCACGCGCGGCAGCAGACGGCGGCCGAGGAGCACGGCGGCCACCCCGATGGGCAGGTTGACGTAGAAGATCCAGCGCCATCCCTGCGGCCCGGTGGCCAGGGCCAGGATCAGACCACCGGTGATGGGGCCGACCGCGCTCGAGATGCCGACGGTGGCGCCGAAGAACCCGAACGCGCGGCCGCGCTCCGCCCCGGTGAACAGCTGCTGGATCAGCGCGGAGTTCTGGGGTGCCAGGCAGCCCGCCGCCAGCCCCTGGGCGAGGCGGGCCACCGCGAGGAGCATGACGGTCGGAGCCGCCCCTGCCGCGGCGCTGCACACCACGAAGCCGCTGAGCGCGAGGAGGAAGACACGGCGCCGCCCGATCGCGTCGCCGAGCCGCCCGGCCAGCACGAGTGCCAGCGCGAATGTCAGGGCGTATCCGGAGACCACCCACTGCACCTCGGCCGGCGAGGCGTGCAGGTCACGCTGCATCGACGGCAGGGCGACAGCCACGATGGTCACGTCCAGCAGGATCATGAAGCCTGCCACGAGAGTGACCCACAGAGCCTGCCACCTACGAGGGTCCGCCTCTCCCGAGCGTGCGTCCGTGGCCGGCGTGCGTCCGCCCGGCCGCGAGGACGAAGTCACGAGTGGCTCCTTTCGGCGATACGTACTCAGTGTGAGCGAGCGCCATCTGCCTCACATCGCATCACCATGGGCATCTAGCGCCTCATGGCCCTCGCCGGTCCCTGGAAGGCTCGGTCAAAGGTCCGGGCGACCGCGTTCGGGACGGGCTGCCCCGGCGTGGTCATTCCCTTCACAGGTCGAGCGCCGCCGGCGCCACCGTCTGTCGCCTTCAGCCGTAGAGCGCCGCCAGGGCCATCGTCGTTGCCGCGATCCGCTCCCGCAGCTCAGGCGGGCTCACCACCTCCACCTGCGCGCCCAGGCGCAGCAGCTCGCCCTCCGCGTGCGTGAGGCTCTCGATCGGTATGAGGGCGCGGCGCCACCCACCGGGGTTCTCCTCCTCCCCCGCCTCGACGGCGTCGATCACCGCCGGCACCCCGATCTCCCGCAGCCGCTCGGCGCCTGCCGGGGAGATCCGGATCTCCGCGTGCCCCTGCCAGAGCGATTCCTGCAACCGCGCCGTGTGCGCCCGCCAGTACGACGCCAGGTCGAAGTCCGCGGGCGGCACGAACTCCTCGCCGAGCGGCCGCAACTCCAGGATCTGGCTGATGCGGTACGTGCGGGGGGCGTCGGTGCCGACTTGCGCCACCACGTACCAGCGGCCTGCCTTGAGCACGATCCCGTACGGTTCGAGCCGCCGTTCCACGATCTCCGGGGCGTACCAGCGCCGGTAGCGGACGTGGACCGCCTGGCGCTGCCAGACCGCCGCCGCGACGGCGGGCAGATGCGGGGCGTCGTCCGCCTCTCGGTACCACGCGGGCGTGTCGAGGTGGAACCGCTCGCGGATGCGTCTCGCGTGCCGTCGGATCTCGGCGGGCAGGGCGGCCTCCAGCTTGAGTTCGGCCGCGGTCAACACCGAGCCGAGCCCCAAATCGGCCGCGGGTCCGGGCAGCCCGGCCAGGAACAGCGCCTCGGCCTCGCCGGCCGTGAGCCCGGTCAAACGGGTGCGGTAGCCGTCGACGAGCGCGAAACCGCCGTCGTGGCCCGGCTCCCCGTAGACCGGGACGCCGGCCGCGGCCAGCGATTCCACGTCCCGGTAGACCGTACGCACGGACACCTCGAGCTCCGCCGCAAGTCCGGCGGCGGTCATCCGTCCGCGGTTCTGCAGCAGGAGAAGAAGGGAGACGAGTCGGGCGGCGCGCATGCCGAGGGAATCTACCCAGGTCCACTGACAACTGGTGTCAGTGGACCTGTCCTAGCCTCCGGCACATGGACAACAGCACCGGCTTCGGCTTCTTCACCGGCACGTACGACGTCATCAACCGTTGGCGCAAGGACTTCCTCGACCCGGCCGACGGCGATGGCCGCTGGGAGGAGTTCCCGGGCCTCACCCGCGCCTCCGCCCACTTCGACGGGCGGGCCAGCTTCGACGAGATCGAGTTCCCGACGAAGGGCTTCGCCGGACTGACGCTGCGGTTGTACGACCCCGTCGCCGACGCATGGTCCCTGTACTGGGCGAGCAACCGCACCGGCACGCTCTTCCCACCCGTGACCGGCCGTTTCGAGCCGGACGGGACAGGCGTCTTCCACGGCGACGACGAGCACCTCGGCCGCAAGGTGAAGGTCCGCTTCGTCTGGTCGGAGATGACGGAGACCAGCGCCCACTGGGAGCAGGCCTTCTCCGTGGACGAGGGGCGCACCTGGCTCACCAACTGGCACATGCACCTCACTCGTCGGGTGACCTGACCCGGCGTCATGCATCTGGCGGGTGGCTGGTGGCGCGTGGCGGGTCAATCGAGCACGTCACGCGTCCGCGAACCGGATGCGTGAACGGGTTTGGTGGACCGGGGAACTGACGGACGATGGGGTCATGAGCACCTTCCGGGTCCAGGGCCAGCCATGGCTCACGGTCGGCGCGCAGGATGTTCCTGGCATGGAGGTCCCCGTGAATGAGGGTGTCCGGCTGGGCGCGGCCCAGCTCATGGGCAGTCGCCACGGCGGCGTCCACCACTTGATGCGGCAGCGTGTAGGGCAGTACCTCAGCGTCCTCACGCAGGTCGACCACCCAGGCGTCTGCCCGCTCCCGCAGCCGGGGCAGGCCGGGTGGCGCGGGGATGGCCAGCCGGCGACTGATCCGCCCCGCGACAGTGACCACCTGATCACCGTCTTCGACCTCCGCCAGGGTCGCCGCCCGGACCCGCTCCAGCAGCATCGCGAAGCGCTCGTCGTCCCGCTCGTACAGCAGGACAGCTCCGCGCCCACCCCACGCGGCGAACGCGTCCGGCTCATGGACGTTGCCGGGGTGAGGAAACGACACCTTCAGCACAGCGGTCCCCCTGCCCGCCGTCGCACGGGGACGATGACCCCGACACCGCCATGAATGACGTCGCCGTCCGGCACGCACCCCCAACGCCCGAGCAGCTCGTCCACGATCCCAGGCAGCTCGGCGAGCCACCCCGCTCCGGGCTCGCCCTCACGCTCGACAGTGCTCCGCGCGAACGCCTCTGGTACCTTACGCACCGGCGCGACGCCTCCGCCTTGCCCGAGCAGGAGCTACGGGCAGCCCGCAGACGGTGGGACCGGCTGCGGCATGGCGCGCTGCGCCGCTCGCCTACTCCATGAACTCCGGTCGCTCGTACGGCGTCCACCAGTTGGTCAGTCCCCACACCCCGAGCGTGACCGCCGCGACCGCCGCCACCGCCGCGAGCCAGGGGCGCCGCAACCACCGTACGGTGAGTGCCCAGACGCCGAGCGGGACCAGCGCACCGCCGAGGGCGACGAGCGGGAGATCGATGTAGAGGACGCTCAGGTCCCGGTGCTCACCCTCGAAGCCGCCCTGAATGCTGGACCGCGCCAAGGGCGCCCACGTGAGCGCCGCGGTCACGGCGCCCGCGAGCGCCAGGCAGCAGCCCGCGCATCCGATGGTGTCCTGGCCCGGCCCGCCCTTGATCTCATCGCTCATGCCCAAGGGGGACGCCTCGCCTCAACCCCCGGTTCCACGGCCGCACCGACCCCGCTCGCACAGCCACAGCGCGGCGCTCGCGGACTGGGCACGGAAGGGGCGTGACGTAGTGCTCGGCCGGTCGTTGAACCACATGGTCAAGCGAAGTACACAGACCCCGGGCCGCCATCGCCCGGGGTCTCGTGCTGTCTCCGGCCTCAGGTGCCGCTCGCTGTGGAGACCGCGCCGCCTCGCTTGCGGACTACGGCCCCCCTTACGTTCCATGCTCCGACGAGCAGGCAGACCAGACCGGTGGCTCCCGGGTAGAGCCAGACGCCGGCCTCGTTGTCAACGGCCACGGTCGCCGACGGCCCGTCGACCGTGACGGGCACCGGTCCGGCCGGCTTCGCGTCGAAGGTGGTCTCGACGTCCAGCCGCTCGATCCGGAAGGAGCGGTCGTCGGCCTCGAAGGATCCCGCGCACAGCACACCGTCGTCGCCGTGCTTCGACTCCGAGACCTCGCACCGCTCGGCGCGGAACTGCCCGGGCACTCCCGTGATCCGGGTCTCCAGTCGCAACAGACCGGCACCGAGCAGAAAGACTCCGGCGCCCAGAGCCACCACCGTGGTCAGCACCCGTCTCACACCCATTGCAGCCATTCTCATCCCCCCATGTTCCCCACATTGCGATCAACGAACGGCGCAGCATAGCGCCCCCTGCCGACGCGCCTGCGGGCGCCCCGACCTCGAAGGACAGGCACCGACGGCAGAGTGGCCCTACTCCTCCCCCGCACCGGTCGGTGGACGACAAGTCGCCTGCGCGCCCTGAGAGTTGTTTCTGAACCTCGAATCTCGAACCTCGAACCTCGAACCTCGCGACAGCGCGTCTCCGGGTCCTGAGCCAACGCGCAGGTTTCGCACTGACCGCGCCATGCGAACGGGAGCCCTCGCCGTCGAACACTGCGATTAGTGTGTGGCCTTTGCCTCACACGCAGACGTGACCGGGAGGTCCTGACATGAGCAGCAAGTTCACCGAGCTTGCGATCGACTGCGCCGATCCCATCCGTCTCGCCCGGTTCTGGTGCTCGGTCCTTGACTACGAGGTGCAGGACGAGGACGACGGAATTGTCTCCATCGGCCCCCCTGTGGGGTCTGAAGACAAGGACCGCCTCGGCCCGGTGCCACCGACGTTGACCTTCGCGCGCGTGCCCGAGGGCAAGACCGTCAAGAACAGGCTCCACCTCGACGTCAACCCGACCGACAGGGAGCAGGACGAAGAGGTCCGTCGCCTGCTCGACCTGGGGGCTCGCCGCGCCGACGTCGGCCAGGGAGACGAGAGCTGGGTCGTCCTTGCCGACCCGGAGGGGAACGAGTTCTGCGTCCTCGCGGCTCGCCGCCCCTGATCGGAGGCCGCACACCGGCCACCACGGCGCCCGCGTCGCGAACCTCCCCGAGACCGGCGCGGCGACCTCGGGCTCGTACCTCCGCGGCTCCCCCGTCCCGGCCAAGCGAACCGGCCGGAGCGGGCGGACCGGGCGCGGACCGGGCGGACCGGCACACACGTCGGCCCGGAACCCTGGCCGCCGTACGCCTCGTTGACGACTCTCGCGCGGTGGCCGTAGCACTCGAGGATGACCCGCCACCCGTACGGAGACGGATATCACCGCTCATACGGAACCTCCGCGTCCCGTCGGCATCTTGATCACCAAGTCGACCGGAGGAGAGTTTTGATGGCTAGTCAGGTGAGCGAGGCGAAGCGGGCGAAGGCTTCCGCGCCGGAGTACCAGGGGGCTCTCGGCTCGCTGTCGGTGAATGCCTCCCTGCCGGAGGTGCTCGCCCGGGGTGTCGAGGAGCTGCGGGCGGCCGAACAGGCCGGTGACCGCCGGGAGATGGCGCGCTGCGGGCTGGCCGTGGCGGAGGCGTACCGGAGGCTGGGGCGGATCGAGGAGGCCGACCGGGCGTGGAAGGCGAGTTACCGGGCGGCGCGGTCCGACGGTCACGAGGGCGCGATGGCGTGGGCCCTGTGGAGCGGGGGGACGCTGGCCCGGCAGCGGGGGGCGTTCGCTCTGGCCTACCGCTTGCTGGGGCTGGCGGCCGAGATGGGTGAGCGGGGAGGTGACGTCGTCGTCCGGGGCTACTCGCTGGCGGGGCTCGCCGAGACGGGGCGGATACAGGGCGACTACGAGGCCGTGGGGAGGCTGCACGAGCAGCTGCTGGCCGAGGCCCGCCGGCGTGGTGAGGCGCGGCACACGGTGTGGGCGCTGGAGGGCATCGCGCAGATGCACCGCAACACCGGTGCCTATGACGAGGCGCTGGCACTGTTCGAGGAGGCGGCCGAGACCGCGCTGCGCGCCGATGACCGGCGCGGGTGGGCCTGGGCGCTGCGGGGCATCGCGGATGTGGTGTCCGTACGCGACGGGCAGGTGGAGCGTGCTCTGTCGCTGCTGTCGCAGGCCGAGGAGGCCTGCCGGGAGATGCGGTTGTCGAGCGCGCTCGCCTACAACCACAAGATGCGGGGCAACGTGCTGTACCGGGCGGGTCGGTACGCGGAGGCCCGGGAGCTGTATGCGCGGGCCCTGGAGGAGTTCCGCGACATGGAGGAGCCGCGAGGGACGGCGCTGTCGCGGCTCGGGCTGGTCAAGGCTCGTGCCCGGCTGGGCCGGGAGGCGGCTCGCAGCGCGGCCGAGCTGGCGGAGCTGCGCTCGATCCTGGACGGCATCGGGCTGCGGCACGCCCGGGAGATGGTGGACAAGGCCGCGTCCGAGCTGGGTGTGGGGCCGCTGCCGGACGGGGGCGGGGACGTGCCGGGAGGCGGGGGGCCGGTGCTGCCGGCGAGCGGGGCGGAGGCGCTGCGGGCGGCCCGTGTGGAGGGGCTGCGGTGAATTCCTCTCTGTCGTGGGTGTGCTCCCCCGTCCGGTCGGCGGACGCCGGTACGGCGGGTGTGCCGTACGGTCACGGCGTCGCGGTGGGCGGTGTGCTGAAGCGCTCTCGTGAACTCGTGCGCCCGGCCCTGGTCGAGGCGGTGGGGCGGCTGCATCCCTGGACCGGTGAGATGGCCGCGTACGCGCTGGGCTGGAGCGACGCGAGCGGGACACCGGGCCCGGGCGGCTCCGAGGGCAAGGGTGTGCGGCAGGCGCTCGCCGTGCTGGGGGCGGAGGCGGTGGGCGCGGACGGCGGCGTGGCCGTCGCTGGAGCGGTGGCGGTGGAACTGGTGCACACCTTCTCCCTGATGCACGACGACATCATGGACGGTGACGGTCTGCGGCGGCAGCGCCCGGCGGTGTGGAAGGCGTACGGGACGGGTCCGGCCGTCCTTGCCGGGGACGCGATCCACGCCCTCGCCGTGCAGTGTCTGGCCGAGGCACCAGGGCCGTTCACGGGCGACGCGGTCCTGCGGTTGTGCGTGACGCTGAACGCGCTCGTGTCGGGGCAGGCGGAGGATCTGCGGTTCGAGCGGCATCCGTGGAGCGGGCTTGGCTCGGTGGGGCCGGATCAGTACCGGTCGATGGCGGAACACAAGACCGGGGCCCTGCTGGGCTGCGCGGTCGCGCTCGGTGCGACGCTGGGCGGTGCGCCTTCCGCAACGGTTGCGGTGTTGGAACGGGCGGGGCGGCAACTGGGCGTGGCCTTCCAGGTGGTGGACGACCTGCTGGGCATCTGGGGTGATCCGGCGGTGACCGGCAAGCCCGTTCACGGCGACCTGCGGCTGCGCAAGAAGACCTACCCGGTGCTCGCGGCGCTCGCCGGGACCGGGGCCGCTGCACGGGAACTGGCGATACTGCTGGACTCGCCCGAGCCGTTCGACAGCGCGACGGCCACGCATGCCGCCGCGCTGGTGGAGGAGGCGGGTGGGCGGGCCGCGACCCGTGAGGAGGCGCGTCGGCATCTGGACGCCGCACGCCACGGTCTGCGGGAGGTGTCGCTCGCGCCGGGTGCGGCCTCTGATCTGGACGCGTTGTTCGCCTACCTGCTCGACCGAAGTTGGTGAACCAGTCCTGCCGGCCGAGCGTCGGGGTGCGTACTGCGGGCGGATGACCGGGGGCGGCCGGGTCATCTTCACGCGCCCGGTGCTCCGGGCCGCACGCAGCCGGACGGCCGGCGGCCGCGCGGCGATCCGATCGGTCTCGAACCGGTCTGCCTACGCGTGGTGCCGGACCTGATACGCGGGCGTCCTGCGAGGCGTCGGGGAACGGCCGACGGGGCGGCCACCGTCGCCGGCGGGGTGGTTCGTACTGGGCACCGGGCTCGGGTACGGCGATCCGGTCGCCAGGGCGGCTGCCGCCGTCCCAGGCCTGTCGGAGGAAGCCCTTTCCGCGGCAAGCAGGCGGACCGGCTGCCCACGGGCGCCGGCGGCCATGCGTCCTCGTCTTGGCCGCCGGATAATTGTCGTGGGCCGAACGCGGAGGCGGGCATGGGACAGCTTGACGGAAAGACAGCGGTGGTCACGGGCGCCACCAGCGGGATCGGGCGGGCCTCCGCAGTACGTCTCGCGGCCGAGGGGGCCCATGTGTTCGTCACAGGCCGCCGGGAGGCGGAGCTGGACGACGTGGTGGCGGAGATCGGCGAGGCGCACACGACAGGGGTGCGCGGCGATGTCGCCGTGCTCGCCGACCTTGACCGGTTGTTCGACGCGGTGAGAGAGCGGAAGCGCCGCGTCGACGTTCTGTTCGCCAATGCCGGAGGGGGCGGGTTCGCGCGCCTGGAGGACGTCACCGAGGAGCACTTCGACGGCACGTTCGGGGCGAACGTGAAGGGCCTGCTCTTCACGGTGCAGAAGGCACTGCCTCTGCTCAACGACGGTGCTTCGGTCATTCTGACGGGTTCGACGGCAGGCAGCGGCGGTGGCGAGGCATTCGGCGTCTACAGCGCCTCCAAGGCCGCTGTGCGCTCCCTTACGCGGACCTGGGCCAATGAGCTCAAGAGTCGCGGGATCCGCGTGAACACCGTGAGTCCGGGGCCGATCGACACCCCTGGCCTGACCGGTCTTGCCCCGGACGAGGAGCAGGCGCGGGGCCTCAAGGATTCGCTCGTCGCCGGTGTGCCGCTCGGCCGGATGGGGCGACCGGAGGAGGTCGCGGACGCGGTCCTCTTCCTCGCGTCCGACCAGAGTTCCTTCATCACCGGGGTCGAACTCTTCGTCGACGGCGGCCAGATGCAGGTGTGACCGGACCGGCCGCGCGGCGTACCAGGCCCTCATGCCTGGTCCAAGGTTCCAGGTCCCGGAACCCCGGACCACACCGAGAGGTGCCGAGTCCGAGGGCATCGCGCGCGGACCGGACTCCGCCGGGCGGCGGAGGGCGGTTTCCAGCCCGCGCGTCCATGTGGCCGTGGCCGTACGCCTGTCAGCCCTTGAACGCCTGCTGCGCCAGCAGGGTGTCCTCGAAGAGATGCATCCTCACGATCTTGTCTCCGTCGACCCGGAGATGCATGGCCACCGGCATGGTGAACGTGCGGCCCGTGCTCCTCACCCGGCGGAAGAACGAGCCGAGCACGACCGCGTCCGGGCCGTCGAACACCACCTGCTCGACATCGTCGACGTTGTCCTCGACGACGATGTGTGCCCACAGGTCCCGCAGGTACTGGACCACCTCGGTGCCCTTGGTGCGGCGGCCCGTCCACGGCAGTTCGTCCGAGCCGGGCACGTACCAGTCGATGTCGTCGGCGAAGACCGTGGCGACCCGCTCCGGGTCTCCGCTGGCCAGATGCTCGAAGAACCGGCCGATGACTTCCTGAGTGCTCACAACATTGCCTTTCGTGCAGCGCGGGCGCGGGCTAGAAGGACCGCGCCATGGCCATTCTGGACCACATGGTCCACAATAGGCATTCAGGACCGCACGGTCAAAAAACTCTCCCCACACCCTTGACGCACCGACGCGCCCGACCTATGTTTTTTATCGACCACTACAAAACACTCACCCCCGCCCCGCCGCGACGACGGACCGGGCGAGGCACTACACAGGGCTTCAATGTAACAAGGATAGTTACAACCACGCCCGGGGTGGCTCACTACCGCGATTCGGAGTAACAGATCATGGGACAGCTTGACGGCAAGACCGCCATCGTCACGGGCGGCACCAGCGGAATCGGACTGGCCGCGGCCCGGCGTTTCGCCGCCGAGGGCGCGCATGTGTTCATCACCGGCCGCCGCAAAGACGTGCTCGACACCGCCGTGACCTCCATCGGACCCCAGGCGACGGGAGTTCACGGCGACGTCTCGGACCTCGCCGACCTCGACCGGCTCTACGAGGCCGTCTCCCAGCAGAGCCGCCGCATCGACGTACTCTTCGCCAACGCCGGCGGCGGCGGTTTCTCGACCCTGGAGCAGGTCACCGAATCACACTTCGACGACACCTTCGGCAACAACGTCAAGGGCATGCTCTTCACGGTCCAGAAGGCACTGCCCCTCATGAACGACGGTGCTTCCGTCATCCTCACCGGCTCCACCGCCGGCTCGGTCGGCAACGAAGCGTTCGGGGTGTACGGCGCCTCCAAGGCCGCGGTGCGATCCTTCGCCCGCACATGGGCCAACGAACTCAGAGGCCGTGCCATCCGGGTCAACACCATCAGCCCCGGCCCCATCGAGACGCCCGGACTCGAAGGCCTCGCCCCCGATCAGGAGCAGGCCGCCCAGCTGAAGGGCTTCCTCGCGGGCCAGGTGCCGCTCGCCCGCATGGGCCGCCCTGAGGAGATCGCGTCCGCGGCGCTGTTCCTCGCCTCGGACCAGAGCACGTTCATCACGGGGATCGAGCTCTTCGTCGACGGCGGCATCAACCAGATCTGACGCGGATCCGACACCGATCCGACCGTCGGCGCGAGCTCTCCGCGCCTGGGGACAGCACGGACGGGGCAGGGCCGGCAGCGCTCAGGCCGTCGGCCCTGCCTCGCCCGGCCCCCGAACGGTCCCCCGAACGCGCTGGACCGGCCGAACGCGCCGGACCGGCGAACCGCGTCCGCGCCCACCGCGACGCCGGAGCCGCCGACGTCTCGCCGCACGTCCCGGGTCCGACACCCGTGCCACTCGACGCCGGCACCCCCCTCAGACGACCGCAGAAAGGAACGAGATGGAATCCACCGTTGCCGCCACCGAGTCACCCGCCACCGAGTCACCCGCCACCGAGTCACCCGCCACCGAGTCACCCGCACGACGCTCCGGGAGGGCGCCGAAGGGAGCGCCGCCGCCCGGTCGGCCGAGGGGAGGATGGCCCGCGGTGGCCTCGGTCGCGCTCGTGTCGTTCGTACTCGTTCTTTCCGAGTTCCTGCCGATCGGACTGCTCCCGCACATCGGCGGCAGCCTCGATGCGTCCATCGGCACGACCGGGCTGCTGATCGTCGTACCCGGCCTGGTCGCCGCCGTCACGGCGCCGCTCATGACGATCGCGTCCGGACGCCTGGACCGCCGCTGGGTCCTGATCTCCCTGGCCGGACTCACAGGGGCGTCCAACGCGCTGGTCGCGGCAGCACCGGACCTCACCGTCATGGTGACGGCACGCGTCCTGCTCGGAATCGGGGTCGGCGGATTCTGGGCCCTCGGCGCAGGCGTCGCCGCGCGACTCGTACCCGCCCGATCCGTCCACCGCGCCTCGTCCCTGATCACCGCGGGCATCTCCGCGGGTACGGTCATCAGCCTCCCGCTCGGTGCGCTCATCGGCCAACTCGCCGGATGGCGGGCCGCATTCCTCGTCGCGACCGTCGCGGCTCTGCTCGCCCTGACCGCACTGGTGGTACTGCTCCCGTCGCTGCCCCCGAACGGCAGCGTGCGCCTGTCGGCCGTGACCGGCGCGTTCCGGCAGGGTCTCGTCCGGCGCGTCCTGCTCGCCACCGCGCTGGTCTTCTTCGGCCACTTCGCCGCCTACGCGTACATCACGCCGTACCTGGAGGACCGCGCACACTTCGGTTCCTCCGGCGTCACCGCACTGCTGCTGACGTACGGGATCGCGGGACTCGCCGGCAATTTCGCCGCGGGCGCCGTGATCGGCCGCCGCCTGCGCGGCGTGTACATCGCCGCCTCCGTGCTGCTGGCCGCCGCGGTGGCGCTGCTGATCCCGCTGGCCGGAATCGCGCCCGCCGTCGTCGCCCTCGTCGCTCTGTGGGGCGCGGCCTTCGGAGCGGTGCCCCTGGCCCTGCAGACGTGGACGCTTCGGGTCGCCGGGCAGTCCCCGGAAGGCGGCCTCGCCCTGCTGGTCACCGTCTCCCAGGTCGCCCTGGCGGCTGGATCCTTCATCGGCGGGAACGTCGTCGACGGCGCCGGAGCGGGCGTCGGGTTCGCCTTGGCCGCCGTCCTGGTCCTGCTCAGCGCGCTGACTCCGCGGCGCCTCCCGGGCTGAAGCACGCGACGAAGCACGCAACAAAGGGCGGCCGCGCCACGCAGAGCCGAGCCGAGCCGACCGGCATGACACATCGACGCGAAACACGCGGCTGCGCCGAGCGTTTCCTGGGGACGACGGCGAGAAGCGCCCATCAGTTGCCGGACGAGCCCGTCGGCCAAGTCCGCATCGCCACATCGACGACCCTGTCCAGTTGCTCCCGGCTCGCACCACCGGCGGCCTGAACTGCGATGCCCTGATAAACGGTGGCGAAATAGCGGGAGAGATCCGCGGATCCCACGCCATCCGGAAGCTCTCCGTCGATCCCGGCCTGCTCCAGGCGCAGACGCAGTGCGGCCTCGCCGGCCGTGCGACGCCGGGTGAGTTCGTCACGAGCCGCCTCCGCGCCGGAAGAGGAGGCGAGGCCGCCCTGGACGGTGAGGCAGCCGGGAGGGCAGTCGGGCCGGGTCGTGGCCTCGGCGGCGCCGCGGAGCAGGCGCTCGACCACCATGCGGGCGGTGGGCTGGGCAAGGGCTTCCCGGATGTAACCGGCGGGCCCCTCGGCGTAGCGGTCGAGGACCTTGGCGAACAGTTCCTGCTTGTTCCCGAACGCGCTGTACAGGCTCGGCGGGTTGATGCCCATGGCCTTGGCGAGATCCGCGACTCCGGTGCCCTCGTACCCGTGACGCCAGAACAGCTCCAGAGCGCGCTCCAACGCCTCGTCGACGTCAAAGGCGCGTGGCCGTCCTCCTGCCATGTCGGCCTCCACACCACCAGGTATTGTAATGGTCGCTATATTATCTGCCGGGCATCCGGTCGCCAAGCCCTACCGAGCCCGGGACCACCTCGCGGGGCCGACGCACCGAGAGTCGAGGCGCCGACGCGGGCGGGCGGCCGGGCGATGGGGCGGTGTGGTGCGGTGCGGCCGGCACTCAGGGGCGCGGAAGACCTGCCAGCGCAGTACGGCCGATCTGCAGCAGCGCCGAGGCGTCCATCCGGGTCTTCGCCAGGAACTCCATGCCCTGAAGAGTGGCCAGGAGCAGACGGCCGAGCTCTCGCGCGTCGGCATCGGGGGCGATGTCCCCGTCGCGCTGCGCCTCCTCGACGCAGTCGACCAAGAGGTCCTCCACCGCCTGATAGGTGGCGCGGGACCGCGAGATCACTTCGGGGTCCTGGCCGTGGAGTTCGGACGTACTGTTGACCAGGAGGCAACCCCGCCGACCGGCGTCGTCGCCGTACCCCCGGGCGACCCCTTCCAGCAGGCGAGTGAGCCGCTCCAGCGCCGGTCCGTCCCCGTCGAGGACCTCCCGGACCGCCCGGAGCTGCTCGACCCGGTACGCGTCCAGCGCACGGAGGAACAGCTGCCGCTTGTCACCGAACGCCCCGTACAGACTGCCCTTGCCGAGTCCGGTGGCGGTCATCAGGTCGTCGAGCGACGCGGCGGTGTAGCCCCGGTCCCAGAAGACCTCGCGGGCGGCCTGCAGGACATGCTGCTCATCAAAACTCCGAGGGCGCGCCATGGCGCCACGATACCCGATTTCTGGACCGTGTGGTCCACATCACACGCACATGCCGCCCGCTCGCGCGCTTCAACGCCGGCCACGATGCCGCAGACCCGGGAACCTCGTTACGCGTAACCGAATCGGTTACAATTAGAGGAATCGCTCCGGCGCGTCAGGACCTGGGCTTGAAGCCGCGCGGAGGCATGTGGCGCCAAGGAGGCGACCTGCGGATGAGCGCGAACAGCAAGCTGACCGTCGCGACCCACGTGCTCGTATGGATGGAGCTCAGTCGGCGGCTGGGTCGTGATCTCGTGACGTCCGAGCAGATCGCCGAGAGTGTGAACACCAATCCGGTCGTCATCCGGCGCTGCCTCGGCGAGCTGCGCAAAGCCGGCTTCGTCGATGCGAAGCGAGGCTCCGGGGCGGGCTGGTTCCTGCTCGTCGAACCGGATGCGGTGACACTGGAGGACGTGTTCCGTGCGGTCGACCCCGGCCCCGTGCTCGGTCTGCACCACACCCAGCCGAACCAGGAATGCCCGGTAGGGTCCGGCATCCGGCCCACACTGCAGCGCGTGTACGACGACCTCGAGGACACGATGCGGCGCCGGCTCGCCAGGACCACCCTCGCCGACGTACTCAAGGACATCCTGGCCCAGCAGGACGGTCGGGATCCGAGCGCTCTCGTGAACGCCGCCACCCACACCGATTGATACGGAGACCGCCCATGCTCACGGGCGTGACCGATGCCGGTCACGAAGCTCCTGCGGGGCGTCCCCGTGAGACAGCAGCGGGAGCAGGCTTGCGCGGCGGGTGTCAGGGTACGTGCTGCGGGCGGATGACCGCGTCGGCCCCGGTCACCTTCACCCGGCGCCCCGGCGCTCCGGCCCGCCACGCGTCCGATCGGCTGTTCCCGCGGCGATCCGGAGACGGTGAGCGGTCCAACGCGGGTCCGTTTCGCGGCTCGTAGAGTCATCGGCCTGGTCCCGGCTACGGTCGCTGGGGCGGTCGCGGCGGCGCCGAGCTGAGCGAGGGTTCCGCGCACGTCACCGCAACCGCCCGGCCGTGGCGGACCAGCACGGTGAAGGTGGCCGCGAGGAAGACGGCCTGCGTTGCCGTCCGGGGGCTGAGCTCGTTCCCCCAGGGCACGTCGCCGGCGGCGTACACATTGGCGGGGAACATCACAACCAGCATCGCGCTGAGCATGGCGGCCGAGCCCCGGGCGGTCCGCGACCAATCCGAGTGCGCAGTGCGGCGGCGGGCAACTCGGGTACGGCGGCCCTCACGGCCTGGGCGGCAGCCGGAAGAAAGATTTCCTGAACCACGCTGCGGAATCCCGGAGTTGAACGCCCGTTGAGCGCCGGGAGAGATGGCTTGAACTGGTCAGAACCACAGCTCAACTGGCCGTCGAACGGGTGGCGAGGCGCCCCGGGCCCTGGACAGGGTTGCGAGGCGCCCCGGCCGTGGACGGGCACGTCGGCCGGCCGGCATCACCACCTTCGACGCCGGGCTCCCGTGCGCGTGTTGTCGCGCGATCCATGCCGTACCCCGGTCACCTCCGACGCGTTCCAGGCCCGGCGGAGGAGGCCCTCCCGCTTGCGACCTCTCCGCCGCCTGGCTGCTGCTGCCGGACGGCGCCGCCGACCGCTTCCACGACGCCTGTCAGCCGCCCCGGACCGCGCGACCTGCGCCGCGCTCGTGGCTGGGCGGTGATCCGCGCCCTCACCGGCATCCTCGTCGGAGATGCCGGCGTCCACGGACGCCCCGGAGGCAACCCCCCAGGGGGCCGTCGGCACACACCGCACTCAGCCGCCTTGTCGCAACGCCCCGCCGCTGATCAGCCGAAGCCGCGTACGGGCGCACCACAGCTGAGCGACACGGAGCGTAATCATTCGTTCGCGCCGGCGCCAAGCCCCACACGGCAGCTGCCGCGCGCGGCAGCGACGCAATGCCGCCCGTGCCGGACTGTGGGGCTGTGTGGGTGGGTGTTCGAGGAGAGACTGGAAGGGCCACTCCCTGATCGTCTACAGCGGCTGGAAGGAAATCGCCGCGTCGGTCGCGCCGCCGCTCGAGGAGCACCAACTCTGACAACCGTGATCGCCCCATGCGGTGATTCACGCCGGGAGGAAGGGAACATGACCGCCTCGTACGAAACCATCAGCACCAGGCTGGACGGCAACGTCCTGTCCGCCACCTTCAACGCCCCGCCGATCAACCTCATCGGCCCCGAGGTCGTACGCGACCTGGTCGGCCTGATCGAGGAACTCTCCCGACCGGGGACCGCACGAGTGGTGGTGTTCGACAGCGCCGATCCCGACTTCTTCTTTCCGCACGTCGACCTGACCAAAGTGCCGGAATACACCGCGGAGGCCGCGAAGGCCGGAGGTCCGGGCGATGCCTCCCTGGGGATGCTGTTCCGCAGGTTCAGCGAGGTTCCGGCCGTCACCATCGCCAAGCTGCGCGGCCGCGCACGAGGGGCAGGCAGTGAGTTCCTCCTCGCCTGCGACATGCGCTTCGCCTCCCGTGAGAACGCTGTCCTGAGCCAGCCCGAAGTCGGCATCGGCACCCCGCCCGGTGCGGGAGCGATCCAGCACCTCACCCGCCTGCTGGGCCGAGGGCGCGCGCTCGAAGCCCTACTGACGTCGGCCGACTTCGACGCCGATCTAGCCGAACGCTACGGATGGATCAACCGCGCGGTGCCCGACGCCGAGTTGGACGAGTTCGTAGCGGGGATTGCCGCGCGCATGGGTGGCTTCCCCCGCGATGCGTTGATCGCGGCCAAGGCGTGCGTCAACGCCGTAAGCCTGCCAACTCCGGCCGCCGTACGCGCGGATGCCGCTCTGTTCCAGCAACTCGTGCGGAGCGAGGCAGCGCAGCAACGCACGGCAGAGCTGTTCGAGCGGGGCTTCCAGACTCGTGGCCGCACCGAACTCGACCTCGGTGACGCGCTGGGCGATCTGAAGGCCGTCGACTGACACAGAGCCGGCAGTGCGGCGGGGACGCCAAGGTCGGCATCCCCGCCATGCCGTGCCGTGCCGTGCTGTCAGAGGATCAGTACGAGCGCGTAGACCAGGAAGAACGCCGCGACCAGCAGGACAACCACCGAGATGGCCGCCAGCGGGCCTTTGGCCCAGCCTCGTACAGGGGGCTGGTACGGGCCGGCCCCGGAGGACGTGCTCGACTCGGCCGGCGGGGTCTCGCCGGGAGGCACCGACCTACTGCGGTCCAGGCCCGGCGTCCCTCGAGGGTCGGGGTCGGGATTGCTCTGGGGATGATTCTCAGTCATACCGTACAAATGCCCGATTTGCCTCGATCCAACGCCTACGCCGGCGTCGATCCCGGAGGGCTGCATCCCGCCTGCCCGTGCGCCACCCCTCACGGAATGTGTCGCTTCGCGCACAGTCCGTACGGCTCTGCCCGTCCATGGGCGGTCGCAGCGGAAGAACTCCGGTCACGGAGGCGACCCACCCCACGCGTCGGGGCCGCCGCCCTGCCACTCGATCAGTGCCGGATCGTCGACCGCGGTATCGGCTTCCGGCAGACCCGCGCGGCGTACAAACTCCAGCACGTCGAACAGGTGATACGCGGTGCCGACCTCTTCACCGTGAATCGTCACCCGTCGGCCGCCGCTGGGCGCCAGGGGATGAACGATCACGGGCGGATTCTCTGCCACAACCTCAGCTTCCGTCCGGAGCTGTCCCGATGCATCCGGACAGGCTCCACCCGAGGTGCCGGGAATCAAGCCTCCAGGCCGGCGACGCCGCTCAAGGAAGCGGCTTCGGTCCCGGCGGGCGGCTCCTCTCGCCTCCATCGCGAGGGAGCCGCCGGCCGGTCGACGCAGGGGCCTCTACTTCATCGGGTCCAGACCCGGCCCCGTCCCGCCTTCCTTCTTGATCTGCTCTTCCATCCGGCGGGCCTTCTCCTGCAGCTGCTGGCGCTCCTGCGGGTCGGTGGCTCGCTCCGCCGCGTCCTTCAACTCCTGCGCCTTGGCACGCATCTGTCGCGCACGGTCGCCACCTTCACCTGCAACGCTCATGATCACTCCTCGGATCGTTCGGAGAGCGGGCTTCATCAGCGAAGCAGCACGCCATCAGCCCGGCATCTCGAACGGTCACCCCGTGCTATCCCGGCAGATGAGCGCCTCACCCGTTCGGCCGGCAGAGTGCCGACCGAGCGCTGAACTTCCTTCAGCGCCCGGCGAGCGCGTAGGGCTTGTGCCGGCGCGGAGGAGCCGAGGCGTGGACGACTGGGTCAACGACTCCTGAACCCTCGTCCGAGACACAAGTCCGGTGCCCAGGGCGAATGACGACGGGTAGCGTCGCCCGCCATGACCTCCCTGGCTCAGGAGTCGCGCCCTCACCGCTCCCCACACGCCTCAGCATCCGCGATGCCTGTCGGCTGGACGCCGGCCGCCTGGTGGAAGCGCAGGCCCGGTTGCCCGGGCGCGGCATCATCCGGGCAGGCCGGCGCCGTTCAGAGGTCACTCGCGTACGCCCGCCAGCTCCACCGCCCCGCGGCGCAGGGACAGGCCGGCTGGAGCGACCGCCGAGATCACGGCGAGCACCGCGCAGGCGCCCATGGCCGCCGCGAGCGTCGCCCACGGGATCTCGATGGACGTCCACACCGAGAGCAGGCCCAGCGCGCTCCACATACCCACCAGGTTGAGCCCGGCGACCAGTGCTCCCAGCAGTCCGCCGACCATGACCACCATCAGCGCTTCGGTGCCCACCAGCCGCAGCACCTGCCACCCGGTGGCGCCGGCGAGCCGTAGCAGGGCCAGCTCGCGCACCCGGTCGGAGGTCGCCATGACCATGGTGTTGGCCAGGGAGATACCGGTGTAGAGGAGGGCGATCCCGAGGACCAGGAAGAAGCCCGTCCGGGTCGTCCGGTTGGCCTCGGGGTACGTGGCCCGCACCCAGGCGTCCCTGGTGAGGACCTCCCCGCCCGACTCCCGAACCGCCTGACGCAGACCGGCGGTCACGGTGGCCCTGTCGGCACCGTCCTCGAGGCGTACGTCGACCCGGTCGACGGGCGCTGCGGCGGCGTTGCGCGGGGTGAGGTAGACGCCGTTGTTGCCGGTGCCGATGGTCATGACCGCGGCGATCTTCAGGGACTTCCTCGTGCCGTCTCCGAGCCAGACGTCCACCCGCTCGCCCACGGAGTGCTTCTCCCACTCCTCGTTGACGATGATCGAGTCGTCGTCCAGGTCGCTCACCTTCCCTGCGGAGAGCGGGAGTTGCGCCGTCGCCGCGAGTGGTTCCGGCTCGACGGCCCTGGCATCGGACCTGATGAGCGCCACGCCGTCCTCCAGGACGTACACGGCGCTCGACGAGCTCGCGGAGACCTCGGCACCGGACACGGCCCGAAGCCGCTTCAGCGTCGCCTCGTCGAAGCCGGCGTCGCCCGCGGGACCGACCACGAGGTCGGCTGTCGTCCGCTCACGCACCTCGGTGGCCCTCGCCTCGCCGAGGGTGGCGGTGGCGCCCAGCAGCGAGCCCGCCAGCGCGACGGTGACCAGCACGGGCGCAGCGACGGCGGCGGTACGGCGCACCCCGGACGCGGCGTTCTCCCGTACCAGCATCCCGCCGGGACCGGGCAGTTGGGCCGGCAGCCAGGTGATCAGCCGGGCCAGCGGCACAACCAGCACCGGCGCGAGCAGCGCGACCGCGGTGATCAGCAGCATGGGCCGGCTCACATAGGTCTTGCGTTGCAGCAGGTCGCCCGGGTTCGTCATCAGGGCCAGGGCCGCCGTCACCACGGCGGTGAGCAGCAGGGCCGCGCCGAACAGCCATCGGCCCCATGTCATCGCCCGGGTGTCCGCGGACGCCTCGCGCAACGCCTCGGTGGGACCGGTGCGACCCGCCCGCCACGACGCGGCGAGCACGCCGCACAGGGCGACGAACAGGCCCGTCCAGAAAGCCAAGTGGTAGGGCCAGATGTCGTCGCCGATGGTGAACCAGCGGGGCGCGAGGCCCTCGTAGACCGCCCACTCGGCGAGCTTCGGAGCCCCGTAGGAACCGAGCACGCAGCCGGCGGCCGAGGCGAGCGCACCGACCACGAGCGCCTCGGAGACGACCATGCGGCGGATCTGGCCCGGGGTTGCCCCGGCGGTGCGCAGCAGTCCGAACTCGCGGCGCCGCTGGGCGACCGCGAACGCGAAGGTGGAGGCCACCACGAACACCGACACGAATCCGGTGACGCCGCCGGCCGTGCCGAACATGGCGTTCATCGCGGTGAGCGCCTCACTGTCGCGGTCGGGGTCGGCGTCGGCGTACCGGCGCGTCTCCCCGGTGAGGACCAGGACGCCCTCGCTGCCGCGCACCGCCTCGCGCACGGCCGTCACGTCGGCGTCGACCACGAGCTGGAGGGTGCGCGGCGACAGTTCGACGGCGCGGGCGTCGGTGTAGAACACGGCGTTCTCGAAGCCGAGTCCGGCCACGGTACCGACGACGCGCACGGTGCCGCCGTCGGTCCGCACCCGGCTGCCCGGACGGGCCCAGTCACCGCTGACGACGACCTCGTCCGCGACCTCGGGCGCGCGTCCCGCGTCGAGCGCGTACGGTGCGAAGGCCGCGGTGGACCAGGGGTGGCCCACCAGATCGGCGGGCCCGCCCTCGGCACGCACGGCGAACGACCGGTCCTCGATGACGGTTCCGAGGTCGCGCAGCTTCGCGAGCACCTCGCCGGGCACGGCACGCGGCTGCGCGAGCTTCTGGGCGCGGTCGCCGATCGAGGTGGGCACTTCGAGGGTGTCCTGGCCCTTGACGACCACCGGCGCGGCGGCGAACCGCTCCGGTCTCCGGTCGGGTGCGTCCAGCGAGGAGGCCAGGGCCAGCCCCATGACGGCGATCAGCGCCACGCCCAGGGAGAGGGCGACGAAGCTGCCGACGAAGGTGATCCAGCGGGTGCGCAGGGTGTGCAGCGTGGTGCTCAGCACGGCGCCGCCTCGAGCTTGGTCATGCGCGTCGCGATGTCCTCGGCAAAGGCGCCGATCAGCTCGCCGTTGACACGGCCGTCGACGAGGAAGACGACGCGGTCGGCGTAGGAGGCGGCGACGGGGTCGTGGGTGACCATGATGATCGTCTGACCGTCCCGGTCGACCATGCCTCGCAGCAGGGTCAGCACCTCTCGGCCGGTCTGCGAGTCGAGCGCGCCGGTCGGCTCGTCGCCGAACAGCACTTCGGGCCGGGTGATCAGGGCGCGGGCGAGAGCGACCCGTTGCTGCTGACCGCCGGACATCTCCGTGGGCCGGTGCCGCGCCCGGTCGTCGAGTCCCACCTGCCGGAGCGCCTCGCGCACCTGTGCCTTCTTCGGTCGGCGGCCGGCGAGCCGTAGCGGCAGGGCCACGTTCTGCTCGGCGGTCAGCGAGGGCAGCAGGTTGAACGCCTGGAACACGAAGCCGATGCGCTCGCGGCGCAGCAGGGTCAGCTTGGTCTCGCTCAGCGTGGTCAGCTCCGTGTCGCCCACGGTGATCGAGCCCGACGTGGGCCGGTCCAGGCCGGCGGCGCACTGCAGCAGGGTCGACTTGCCGGAACCGGACGGGCCCATCACGGCGGTGAACGTCCCTCTCGGGAAGGCGAGCGATACCTGTTCGAGGGCGGTGACGGATGTGCCGCCCGAGTCGTACCGCCGTGTCACGGAGCGCATTCGGATCGCGTCTTTGGTCATGTGTCCCCCCACCAGCACCTGCTCCTCGGCTCGTTGGCTCGTTGGCTCGTTGGTGCATCCACGAAACCGCAGAACCCCCGGGGGCCGCAGTACGGCCAGAACGAGACCTGAGGTAGGGCCAGGCCTACCCCCGATACGGACTCAGGACCGATGGCACCGACCGATGAGGCCACTTACGGTCATGCACATGCACCCTCGAAATGTGTGGCAGGCCATGTCCGGGCCGGGCTTCCTGCTGTCGGCCTGGCCATGGCGCTCCGCCGCGTATCTGCTCACCGGCGTGGTGACCGGCGTCGCCGCCCTGGTGGGGATCGTGACGATGGCAGCGGTCGGCGGCGCGCTTGCCATCGTGTTGGTGGGGCTTCCTCTGCTCGTCCTGGTCGCCCTCAGCGGGATCCCGGTGGCCTGGGTGGAGCGGCGCAGGCTGCGCCTGATCGACCGCGGCCCGGTGTCCGGCCGGCACCAGGTGCCGACCGCGCCGGGACTGTGGGCCTGGCTGACCACCAGGCTGCGTGAGCAGGCGACCTGGCGGGAGCTCGGGTACACCGTGCTGTTCGCCCTTCTGCTGTGGCCGGTCGACATCCTGGCGATCACGGTCGCCCTGCTGTTCCCGCTGTCCATGGCCGCCACGCCCCTGCTGATGATCACGGTCGGCGACGGTGATGAGGCGAAGGTGCTCAAGCAGTGGACGGTCACCACCTGGCCGGCCGCCTTCGGCATCGCTGTACTTGGCCTGCTCCTGATGGGCGTGGGCGCCTACGTGCTCGGCGCCGCGGCGGGCGCCCGCGCCGAGCTGGCCCGGCTGCTGATCGCCTCCCGCGAGGGGGAGCTCGACGCGAAGGTGGTCGAACTGGCACGCTCCCGGGCCCGGTTGGTGGATGCCTTCGAGGCCGAACGGCGCCGTATCGAGCGCGATCTGCACGACGGCGCCCAACAGCGCCTTGTGGCCCTGACGATGATCCTCGGCCTGACCCGACTCGATGCCCCGCCCGGCCCGCTCTCCGACCAGGTCACCAGGGCACACGAGGAGGCGAGCAAGACGCTCGCGGAACTGCGCGAGCTCATCCACGGCATCTACCCCAAGGTCCTCACCGACTACGGCCTTCAGGCAGCGATCGCCGATGCCGCCGACCGCTGCGTGGTCCCCGTAGACGTCGGTCTCCAACTGTCGGGCCGGCCGACCCAGGCGGTCGAGTCCGCAGCGTACTTCGTGGTCTGCGAGGCGCTCGCCAACGTCGCCAAACACAGCGGGGCCGACCGCGCGCAGGTCAGCGGCGGTCATCGCGACGGACGTCTGTTCCTCGAGGTACGCGATGACGGCTGCGGTGGCGCGGACCCCTCGGCGGGCAGCGGCCTCACCGGTCTCGCGGACCGAGTGTCGGTCCTGGATGGCAGACTTGTCCTGACCAGTCCGCCGGGTGGACCGACTCTGTTGCGTGTGGAGTTTCCTTGCGAGTTGACCATGGCGGCCGATCGCTGCGCGTAGTACTGGCCGAGGACAGCGTGCTGCTGCGGGAGGGACTCATCGGCCTGCTCAGCCGCTGCGGCCACGTGGTGGTGGCGGCCGTCGGGGACGCGCAGGCACTGATCGCCGCTGTCGAGGAGCATGCCCCCGACGTCGTGGTGACGGATGTACGCATGCCGCCCGGTTTCCAGGACGAGGGCCTGCACGCGGCAGTGCGGCTGCGCGAGAAGCGGCCCACCCTCCCGGTCCTGGTCCTCAGCCAGTACGTGCAACGGACGTACGCCGCCGAACTGCTGGACTCCGGCGACGGATCGGGCGTCGGCTATCTCCTCAAGGACCGAGTCGGCCAGGTCGAGGAGTTCGTGGATGCCCTGCACAAGGTGGCGGACGGCGGGACCGTGGTCGACCCCGAGGTGGTGCGCCAGTTGCTGCGCCGTCGCCGCGATCCGCTGGAGCAGCTCACCCCGCGCGAACGCGAGGTGCTGGCACTCGTCGCCGAGGGCAGGTCCAACGGCGCGATCGCCAAAGAGCTGGTGGTTTCGGAAGCCGCGATCGGCAAGCACATCGGCAACATCCTCACCAAGCTGGATCTGCCTCCCACGGACGAGAACCACCGCAGGGTCCTGGCCGTCCTCACGTACCTGCGGGCCTGACTGCGACCGGGTGCACCGGGTGCACCGCACGGCGTGTCGTTAGACTCTCGCGGTGGACACCATGAAGTGCACGCAGTGCGGCACCACCGATCTGGAACCAGGGTTCGTCGAAGACGCCGGCGAGCACTCCCGGGGCTATGCCCGATGGATCGCCGGCCCCCTTGAGCGCGGCATACTCGGCGGCGCAAAGCGGATGGGGCGGCCCCGCTGGCAGATCGACGCATACCGCTGCCCGAAGTGCGGCCATTTGGAGCTTTTCGCCAGGCAGCAGGCCTGAGCACCCGGCGAACACCACACACTCAAGGGGCGCCGTACCCGTACCCGCACCCGTACCCGTACCCGTACCCCTGAGCGGGCCGGGGGCGACGCCGCCCCGTCAACGGCCGGAGCGCGACTCAGCGTTCCAGGATCAGGGCCATGCCCTGGCCGACGCCGATGCACAGTGCGGCCAGGCCCGTGCCCGAGCCCGCTTCCGCGAGTTGGTGGGCGACCGCTCCGGTGATGCGGGCGCCGGAGGCGCCGAGGGGGTGGCCGAGGGCGACGGCGCCGCCTCTCGGGTTGAGGAGGCCGGGGTCGAGTTCGGGAAGGGCCGCGAGGCAGCCCAGTGCCTGGGCGGCGTAGGCCTCGTTGAGTTCGACGGTGCGCAGGTCGCCGAAGTCGCGCCCGGCCTTCGCGAGGGCCTTGCGGATGGCCTCGACCGGGCCGAGGCCGAAGTACTGCGGCTCGATGCCGGTGACGGCGTTGGCCCGGATCCGGGCCAGCGGCTCACGGCCGATCTCGGCCAGCCCGGCCTCGTCGGCCAGCAGCAGTGCCGCCGCACCGTCGTTGAGGGGTGAGGCGTTGCCGGCCGTGACCGTACCGCCCGCGCGGAAGACGGGCTTGAGACGGGCCAGCGCCGCCAGGGAGGTGTCGTCCCGGATGCCCTCGTCGCGAGGAAGGTCCACACCCTCGACGGGAACCACCTCGGCGTCGTACGCACCGTTCTTCCAGGCCCGGGCCGCCTTCTCGTGACTCGCGAGCGCGAAGACGTCCTGGGCCTCGCGGGTGATGCCGTACTTGTCGGCGATCAGCTCGGCGGTCTCGCCGAGCGGGATGGTCCATTCCTCGGGCATGCGCGGGTTGACCATCCGCCAGCCGAGGGTGGTGGAGTACAGCTGCTGGTTGCCGACGGGGAAGGCCCGCTCCGGTTTCGGCAGGACCCAGGGGGCGCGGCTCATGGACTCCACCCCGCCGGCCACGGCGATCGACGCGTCGCCGAGCGCCACGGCGCGGGCCGCCTGCACGACGGCCTCCAGCCCCGAGCCGCACAGCCGGTTGACGGCGGATCCGGGCACCGTGACGGGCAGTCCGGCCAGCAGGACGGCCATGCGGGCGACGTCGCGGTTCTCCTCCCCCGCTCCGTTGGCGTTCCCGAACAGCACGTCGCCGATGAGAGCCGGGTCCAGGGCGGGGCTGCGGTCGAGCAGATGGCGCAGTACGCCGGCGGCGAGATCGTCGGGGCGCACGGCGGACAGGGCACCGCCGTAGCGGCCGATCGGGGTGCGGACGGCGTCGACGACGTAGACGTCCCGCGGGCGCTCGTTCATCGGGACTCCTTCTGGTTGCGAGGAACAGCTGGGGGAAGGTGATCCCGCCGGTCCGGGGCTGTCCGGGACCCGGCCGGCGGGTGCAGGGGCCGACCCGAGGTCAGCGGACGGGGGCCGGAACGTGGACCGGCGCGGCGGTGCGGGCGATGATCTCGTCCGTGGTCACGCCGGGAGCGGTCTCGACGAGGACGAGACCGTGCTCGGTAACGTCCAGGACGCCGAGGTCGGTGATGACACGGTCGACGCACGCCCGGCCGGTCAGTGGCAGGGTGCATTCGGCGACGAGCTTCGGGCTGCCGTCCTTGGCGCAGTGGTCCATGACGACGATCACCCGCCGGGCTCCGTGGATGAGGTCCATCGCACCGCCCATGCCCTTCACCATCTTGCCGGGGATCATCCAGTTGGCGAGATCCCCGGCGGCGGAGACCTGCATGGCCCCCAGAATCGCGGCGTCGATGTGACCGCCCCGGATCATCCCGAAGGACAGTGACGAATCGAAGAAGCTCGCGCCCGGCAGTACCGTGACCGTCTCCTTGCCCGCGTTGATCAGGTCGGGGTCGACGTCGTGCTCGTCGGGATACGGGCCGACGCCGAGGATGCCGTTCTCCGACTGGAGCACCACGTGGATGCCTTCGGCCATGTGCTGGGGCACCAGTGTCGGCAGGCCGATGCCGAGGTTGACGTAGTCGCCGTCCTGGATCTCGGCCGCCGCGCGGGCGGCCATCTCGTCCCTGGTCCAAGGCATCAGTGCCGCACCGTCTCTCGTGTCGGAGGCGCGGAGACCGTACGCCGTTCGATCTGCTTGTCCGCGGCCTGCTCCGGCGTCAGTTCCACCACACGCTGGACGAAGACGCCTGGGAGGTGGATCTCGTCCGGGTCCAGTTCGCCGGGCTCGACCAGCTGCTCCACCTCGGCGATCGTGACGCGGCCGGCCATCGCCGCGAGCGGGTTGAAGTTGCGGGCCGACCGATGGAAGACGAGGTTGCCGTGACGATCGCCCTTGGCGGCCCTGACGAGGGCGAAGTCGGTGGTGATGCCGTGTTCGAGCACGTACTGCCGGCCGTCGAACTCGCGGACTTCCTTGGGCGGTGAGGCGACGGCCACGCCGTCTCCCCCGGGGGAGTAGCGCCAGGGCAGTCCGCCGTCGGCGACCTGGGTGCCGACCCCGGCGGGCGTGAAGAAGGCGGGGATTCCACAGCCGCCGGCCCGCAGGCGTTCGGCGAGCGTGCCCTGAGGTGTCAGCTCGACCAGCAGTTCGCCGGAGAGGTACTGGCGGGCGAACTCCTTGTTGTCGCCCACGTAGGAGCCGGTGACGCGGGCGATGCGCCCCGCGGCGAGGAGGATCCCGAGGCCGCCGCCGTCGACACCGCAGTTGTTGGACACCACGCCGAGCTCGCTGGCGCCGGTCGCGTACAGCGCCTGGATCAGCACATTGGGGACGCCGCTGAGGCCGAAGCCGCCCACGGCGAGCGACACTCCGTCCTCGACGTCCGCCAGCGCCGCCTCGGCGCCGGCCACCACCTTGTCCATGTGCACCGCACTCCGTTCGGTTCGGCAACAGCGCGAGTGGCGCCTGCCTTTGTTCGAGTGGTCGATCGGTCGTGTGCGCGTCCCGCGCGCTGCCGGAACTGCCCGGCACTGCTCCGCACTGCTCAGCGGCTGCCGGCGCGCCGGCGCTGTCAGCGGTGCAGCACGGTCTTCAGCGCGCCGAGCAGCTCTTCGTACGCGGAGGGTTCGGTCTCCGGCGCCGAGGCGGACCTCCAGGCGATGTGCCCGTCGGGCCGGACGAGCAGGCAACCGTCCTCGGCCAGTTCCGATGTCCGGCGCCACTCGCCGTAGGCGTCGCGGCTGTTCCCGGCGCCGATGCGGACGGACTTCAGGGGAATGCCCAGAGCGTTTCCGCAGTCGGCCGCGGCGGCCTCCCACACCCCACCGGACAGCCCGGTCACGACCGTGAAGGAGCCCTTGCCGACGACGTCCAGCGTGGAGATCCGGTGGCCTCCGCCGTCGACGAGCCAGGCGTGCGGCAGTTTGGCGCCGGGGCGGGTCGTGGGCCGGTGGATGAGCTCCGGGTCACCTGTCGACACCTCGGCCGGACCTGCGTCCTCGACGACCGCGGCGGAGACGTAGCGCTGGTTCATCTCGACACCGTGGGCGTTGAACTCGTAGTTCTTCAGCTGGATGGCCTCTTCCAGCGCCTGGCGCCGCTTGGCACCGTCGGCCGTCTCGCCCCGGCACGCGGCGAGGCCCCGGGCGATGTCGTCCTCCTCGCTGTACCCGTCCAGGCCGAGGGCCTGGAAGACCGGGCCGAACTGGTCGCGGCTCAGGTTGGCGCGATCGACGATCTGCTTGCCGACCGGTGCCCGCTCCGCGGTGTAGGAGTCGAGGAGCCCCGGCCCGGCCTCCCCGCGGATGACCATGGCGAGCTTCCAGGCCAGGTTGTACGAGTCCTGGATCGACGTGTTGGAGCCGAGACCGTTGGACGGCGGGTGCCGGTGCACCGCGTCCCCGGCGCAGAAGACCCGCCCGGACGAGTACGTCGTGGCGTAGCTGTGGTTGACCGTCCACAGCGAACTCGACGTGATCTCGACGGGAATGTCCCGGTCGCCTATGAGGTCGTGCACGATGTCCCGGGCGGCCGCCTCGTCCATGTCCGGTGCGGGCCGGTCGATGTCGTATCCCCACACGAGCAGCCACTCGTTCCAGGGCCGCACCATGCGCACCAGACCCATTCCGATGCCGCCCATGTGGGCGCCGGGACGCATCACCCAGTACAGGACGCTCGGGCGGTGGGCCACGTAACGCGAGAGGTCGGCCTTGAAGGTGATGTTCATGCTGCCGGCCTTGCCGCTCTGCCCGGCGATCGGCAGCCCGATCTGCTCTGCGACCCTGCTGCGACCGCCGTCGGCACCGATCAGGTAGCGGGCCCGCACCGTGAACTCGTCGCCGCGCACCCGGTCCCGCAGGCGGGCGGTGACCCCGTCGGCGTCCTGTTCGAGGTCGAGGAACTCGGTGTCGAAGCGGATCTTGGCTCCCCGCGCGGCGGCGTTCTTCACCAGGATCGGTTCCAGGTAGGTCTGCGGGAGGTCGATCATCTGCGCGGGGCTGGCGGTGCCGTACTCGGTCGCGGAGTGCGGACCGGTGCCCCAGCTGCGGATCCTGCCGATCTCCTCGCCGGCCAGGGCGGTGCACAGCACGGTGTCGCCCATGAGCTCGGCGGGGCTGCCGGCTTCGGCGGCCTCGGCGTCCACACCGAGGTCGCGCAGCACCTCCATCGTGCGCTGGTTGGTGATGTGCGCACGGGGGGTGTTGGCCAGCCAGCCGTACTTGGTGACGAGCAGCGTGCGAACGCCGTACGAAGCCAGGAGGAGGGCCGCGGAGCCACCGGCGGGGCCGCTGCCGACCACGAGGACGTCGGTGTCGTAGGTCTGGGTCGATTCCATCGGACTGCTCCTGATCAGCGTGCCGAGCCGGTGGCGAGGCGGGCGATACGGAAGGTGAAGTGCAGGCTGCGCCACTCCCCGTCGACGACGCGGCCGTCCGGGGTCGGTCCGACGCGGGGTTCGAAGTCGGCGATCAGGCCCTCCTTGACACCGAAGACGGTGTCGGAGTCCATGTAGGGCCCGCCCTCCACGAACAACTGGGTGACCAGGCGCTGGTGGCCGGGTGCGGAGATCATGAAGTGCACGTGCGGGGCACGGTAGGGATGACGGCCGACGGCTCGGAGCATCTGTCCGACGGGTCCGTCGTCCGGGATCGGGTACTCGGCCGGCAGGATCGTCCAGAAGCGCAGCCTCCCCTCGTCGTCCGTGCGCAGGCGTCCCCGGAGCACCGGGCCCTCGAGCTCCGGCAGTTGGACGTCGTAGAACCCGTCCTCGTTGGCCTGCCAGACATCCACGACGGCACCGGGCAGGGGCAGCCCGTCGGTGTCCGTGATGCGGATGTCGGCCCACAGCGGAGTGCCGGCCACGCCCTGCGAGAGGTCGCCGCCCTGGGCGGTCTCCGGCGGGCCCTCGGTGTAGAACGGCCCGAGGACCGCCGACGGGGTGGTCTGCGGGGTGCGCGAGTTGGTGAGCAGATCGACGACGCTGGAGACACCGAGTGTGTCGGACAGCAGCACGAACTCCTGGCGGGTGCTGGTGGAGAGCTGCCCGGTCCGGGTCAGGAAGTCGATCGCGTACTGCCACTCGGACTCGGTGACGTCGTTGCTCGTCACGTAGTGGTGCAGGTGCCGGACGAGGTCACCGAGCAGTTGTCCCACCCGCGGATCGGGGGCGTCGGCGAAACTCGCCAGCACCTGCGCGGTCAGCAGCTCGACGTCGGAAGCGGCTCCCTGTGGGTCCGACGCCGGGAGTGGGGCCGAGGCCGAGGCCGGGGCCGTGGCCGGGGCCGGGGCCGGGGCCGTGGCCGGGGCCGGGGCCGGGGCCGTGGCCGGGGCCGGGGCCGGGGCCGTGGCCGGGGCCGGGGCCGGGGCCGGGGCCGGAAGAACCGCCGGGCGACGGCCCTCCCACGCGTCGTGCAGCAGGCCCTCGATGCCTTCGGGGGTCAGCTCACGGGGATTGGGGTACGGCGTGGCGGTGGCCAGTTGTGCGGCCCGAGGCAGGTCCCCTTCCGCCATGCCCAGTTCGCGCAGGGAGGTGGGGCCGCCCAGGGAGGCGATCAGGTCGTAGATCCCGCTCGGCGCGTCCGTCACGCCGAGTGCGTCGGCGATGCGGTCCATGACGTCCCGAGCGGCAGGGGCGTTGTAGGCCATGGCGTGCGGCAGGATCACCGTGTGCGTCTGGGCGTGCGGCAGATCGAACGTGCCGCCCAGTGTGTGGCACAGCTTGTGGTGGAGCCCCATGCCGACGGCGGCGAGGCAGGTGCCGGACAGCCATGCGGCGTGCAGGAGGTCGGCGCGTGCCGCGGCGTCGTGCGGGTCGGCGACGAGAAGTGGCAGGGCGCGGGCGACCTTGCGGACCGCGTCGAGCGCCATGCCGTCGATCACCGGGTTCGCCTGCGGCGCGTACAGGGCCTCCACCGCGTGGGCCAGGGCGTTGACCGCACTGGTGACGGACATGCCCACCGGCAGGTCCCGGGTGAACTCGACGTCGTAGACGACGGTTTCGGGCAGGATCTCCGGAGAGGACTGGGTGGTCTTGCGCCCGTCGCGTGTCTCGCCGAGTACCGGGGTGACCTCGGAGCCGGCGTACGTGGTCGGGAGGATCAGCTGCGGCAGACCGGTCCGAAGCGCCAGTGCCTTGGCCAGCCCGGTGGTGGAACCGCCGCCCACCGCCACAAGGCAGTCGGCGGAGTGCTCCCGCAGCACGCCGAGGGCGCGTTCGGTCACGTCCACCGGGGTGTGCATCGCCGCACCGTCGAACTCCGCGACGGTGGCGTCCCCGAGGACTTCCCGTACCCGGGCGGCGGCCTTGGCCACCGGTGGGCTGGACAGGAGGAGAACTCGGGATCCACCGAGCCGCTCGACTTCGTCGCGGACCTGACCGACCGTTCCCGTGCCGAAGATGATCCGCGAGGGATGAGAGGTGTAGACGAAATTCCCCATCGAGTCCCGCCTTCGCTAGTGCCGTGTCCCTGGATGTCTGTCACCGAGTGTGGGGACCTCGGGGTTCCCGTTCCTGCACGTTCCGCGCGTCTTTCTGCAGGATCGGCGCGAAGGGCGCCGGTGGCGAAGGCGCACGCGGTGCCGAGGAGGGCACGTGGGTGGGGCGGCGGGGCGTGAGGTGACGCGCGTCAGGCTGCCCGGCGGAGCATGGCCAGGACCCGGGCGGCGGGGCCGAGTACGGCGGAGGTCGGGCGGCGCGGCAGGACGCGAGAAGGGTCAGGCGGCGCGGCGGAAGGCGGCGGGGGTCGTGCCCAGCTTGGCGCGCATCACACGGGTCAGATGCTCCTGGTGGGAGAAGCCACAGCGCAGGGCCACCTCGGCGATGGGCTGCCGGGTGGTGCGAAGCAGCCTGCGTGCGTGGTCCAGCCGCAACTGCAGCAGGAACTGGTGCGGAGACCTGCCGGTGCTGGTTCTGAACTGCCTGCTGAACTGGCTCGCGCTGAGGCCTGCGGCCGAGGCCAGCGCGGACACGGGCAGAGGCTCGGAGATCCGCTCCTCCATCAGCTCTTTCGCGGACATCAGCTGCTGGGCGTTGAGTCCCGAGAGCGCACCGCCGTGCTCGGCGTCCCAAGGGTCGGCCGTGCGGCCGGCCGTGTGGGCCCGGGCGAGCCGGGCGGCGAGCGTGGTGACGAGGTGATCGGCGTAGGTGCGGGCGGACGGCTCCCAGCGCCGTACGACGCCGTCCAGCTCCAGGACGAGCTGTTCGACCAGCGGATCCGAGCTGCCCAGCTCCTCGGCGAGTTCGACCGTCCCGTCATGGCCGTGGGCGTCCTGCAGCGCCGTGTCGCTCAGGTACAGGTGGACGGTGTTGAGCCGTTCCTGCAGTTCCACGTCCAGTGCGCGGCCCGCGGGGTGGAGGAAGATGCCCCCGGCCGGGATCTGCCGGCTCTGCGTCGACGGGCCGGACCGGCGCCTGACGGTCACCGGGCCGTCCAGATGCAGGATCAGCAGGTGTGTGGCCGCCGCGTCGAATCTCGCGCGATACGGCTGCTCACTCTGCGTGGAGACGTAGGCGTGCTCCCAGCCCAGGCCACTGCTGGTCCGGTCCGGACTCACCCATGGCTGGCACAGGATGCCGCCGGTGTCGATAAGCCCCAGCTCAGGCATCCCTGCCTCCGAGGTCGAAGTGACCGCGCAGCCTCTGCACGGTCCACCGTCCGGTGCATTTTATTGAACGCTTAATCAATGCGGAATCCTCGCGCCGCATTCCCTGCCGACAGCCGCCCGCCGCCGCATCACTGCGGGCGCGCAGTCCGCTACGGGCTGTGAGCCCACACTGCGCGCCCGCTTCCGATTGCGGGACAGCCCTCAGAAGACCTGGAGAAAGCATCCGACCGCGACTGCACCGGCGGCCGCGATCGACGTCAACCGGACAAGCATCTTCCGTGATCTCACAGCGGCCTCCCTCGAGGAAGAGTCACATCGGCCGACCGCCCGGTCACAGGCCACCCATACGTATGAGCCACCAATCCGGGTTGTACGCACCGCTCACCGAGTCGTGCGGCGCGGCCTGGTGCTCTTCCACGGTGTCCTCGAGGCGGATACGCTCCGGGAGCTTGGAGAACCGCAGGCTGCGCGACGCTTGCGCCGGGTCGGTGTTCTTGCGTTCCTGCCCCATTCGACTCCTCCTCCATACGGCGTTCCCACCGTGCTTGACAGCAACGCCCACCATTGCGGCGGGGTCGTGGATATGAAGTTCACGCTCACTTCGCTGAGCCGACCGCGCGGAGCCCGGATCGATGTGCGCGCTGACTGAACGCGCCAGGGTCCTCGTATTGTTCCGAGTGCCGCACGAGTCGTTCCCCGCACTGCACGAGCGTCGCCGGTACCGAGATCGGTACCGTGACGGACTCTCCGTGATGGACTCGCCCGCGGAGCAGAGCCGCGGGTCACCGGTTCAAGCGGTGACCAGATGATTGCAGCCCGATTCGTCACCCGTCAAGGTGGTGATGATCGTGATGCTCGTCACCTGCGCGGGGCGGCGGGCGGTCGGTCCGTCCGTCCGTCCACGGTGCGCCGGAGATCAGCGAGGACCGTTGGTGTTGAGGAAGAGCACCGGACCCGGATCCAGACGCCGGTCGTGGGCCATCGCGAGCAGCGCCGCCAGTGCTTTGCCGGTGTACACCGGTTCGAGCTCCAGCGACGCCGTGGCCGCGGCGAGGGACAGCGCCCGAGCAGCCTCCGGGGTGGCATGGCCGTAGCCGGGGCCCAGCCAGTCCCTGACCACCGTCATGTCCGCCGCGGTGAGGCCGGTCCGTGCGACGTCCGCGCCGCGCCTTCGGAGCAGGCGTTCCGTCCGGTCGGCCAGCGCGACGATGCCCGGTGCGTCGAGGCGCAGCGTGTCGTTGACGACCACACCGACCACCCTGCTGCGCAGCCCCGCCAGCCGCAGGCCGAGCGCCAGCCCGGCCGCCGTGCCCCCGGAACCGACCGCCGTGACCACATGGGAGGGCTCTGGCAGTTCACCCGAGGCGACCTGGGCCGCCAGCTCGAAGGCGACCTCGACGTATCCGAGGGTGCCGACAGGTGTGGAACCGCCCGCGGGCAGGAAGTAGGGGAGCCGGCCGCCCGAGGAGTGCCGCAGGAAGAGCCAGGGGGCGGCGGCGACGGTCCGCCGCTTGGTCCGGGTGAAGTGCAGCGTGGCACCGGAGCGGCGCAGCCGCGCCAATTGCGCACGGACATGGTCGTCGACCGGCTGGTCGATCAGCGCGAGGGCGGTCGCCAGCCCCTGTTCCCGGGCGTAGAGGGCGGCGGCCAGGCCCCAGTTCGTACCGAGTCCGCCCACGCTGAGGAGCGTATGCGCGCCGCGGCGGCGGGCGTCGGGCAGGATCCACTCCAGTTTCCGGATCTTGTTGCCGCCCCAGCCGCCCTCTCCGTATCCGCTCTCGTCCTTGCACCAGACCGGGAGCGCCGCGGTCAGCGCGGTCAGCCGGCGGACCGGTGTCGGTTCCCTGCCCAGCCGGAGGTGGGGCAGGGAATCGGCCAGCGGCGGGAAGTGCCTGTGCAGCAGCGGACGGCTCATTCGCGGGCATGCCTTTCCACGAGGCGTTCTCGACCTTGTCGAGGCCTGTCCTCCCGCACGTCGCCGGGAGACCGGTCCATCGTGACCTCCTCCACACGCCGTCCCCGCTGCTGCCGTCCGATACACGCGCAACGAGAACGGCTCGTACACCGGTTCGGTTCCGAGCCCGTGGCCGTCGCGGGTCAGGGTCCGAACGCACCTGGAAAGCGCAAGTCCCCCACGCCACGGTCGAGCTGGTCGACGGGCACTGGCCGACCGTGGTCACCCCGGCGGATTCACACGGTTCTCGGAAGAGGCGTGCCGGACGCTCGGCGATCTCCGCCTGGTCGCGCGAGGGGTGTGCGGAGCACCGGCGAGCGGGACGTGGACCGCTCGCCGGTGCTCCTGGTGACGGTCGGCGCTACGGCTTCTCCTGGGCGTGGAGAGTGCTGACCTCCTCGGCGGTGAGCGCCTTGTCGTAGGCGTGGACCTGGTCGATCGAGCCGTGCCAGAAGTCGACGTTGCCGCCGCTCCACCGGGCGCGGCCGACGGAGAGCGGTCCGGTGCTGACGTCGGCGGGGCCGGGGGCTGCCGTCGCGACGAGCTTGCCGTCGACATAGAGCTCGATCTTGTTGCTCGCGGCGTCGCGCACGCCGACGAGCTGGTACCAGCGGCCGAGTTCAGGCGTGGTCGCCAGGCGGGCGCGGTTGCCGCCGGGGGTGCTGAAGGCGAACGCGCCCTGCCCGTACTGGAGGTAGAAGGGGTTCTCCTGGCGCCGGCCGTCCTGGCTGACGGCGGTCGCGTAGTTGCCGGGGAGGGAGTCGAGCGTGACCCAGGCGGAGATCGAGTAGCTCTTGGTGGTGTCGAGGACGGGGCCGTCGGTCTCGGCGAACCGGCCCTGGCCGTCGAACTCCAGCGCGCTGCCGCGGACGCCGGGGGTCCAGGCGGTGCCTTCGGTGAGCCGCAGGGTCCTGCTGTTGGGGCCGGCGTCGGCGGAGGTGGTGCCCCTGCCCTCGTCGAGGGCCCAGGAAGCGCCGCCCTTCAGCTCGTCCCGTTCACCGGCGGCTGCGCCCGCGGCGATGACCTTGCGGTTGATCTCGCGCACCCTGACCGGGTCGATCTTGATCTCCCGGCGGTCGTAGGTGTACAGGCCGTTGAGCTCGTTCTCCAGGTCGGTGATCTGTGTGTACACCGAGCCGGAGAGCTCGGCTCCGGCTGCCTCGAGGTAGAACTTCTCGGTGTTCTCGACGTACTTGCGCGTCAGTGCCTCCTTGTCGGCGACACCGCTGTAGATCACCGTGGGCGCGCCCGGCCACATGTGGCCCGGGGTGCGGAGCGTGAATCCTCCGTGCTCGCCGTCCATCGCGGCACGGTTCTCGTCGGGGAATGCGGGGTCGGTGTTGTTGTAGTCGTGGTGGTCGATGATGTCGCCCTTGCCCGAGTCACCCTTGGAGTTGCAGCAGTTGACTCCGCTGTGGGCGTTGACGATCCGGGAGGGGTCGGCGGCTCTGACGGACTCGGCGATGCGGCCGGTCTCCTCGCGGTTCCACTCGCCCCAGCCCTCGTTGAAGACGATCCAGCCGACGACCGAGGGCGCGTTGTGATGCTGCCGCATCATCTCCCGGCCCTGGTCGACGAACGCCTTCCGGCCCGTCTCGTCGGTGATGTTGCCGGAGACGAAGTCCTGCCACACCAGCAGGCCGAGCCTGTCGGCGTGGTGGAACCAGCGGGCCGGCTCCGTCTTGATGTGTTTGCGGACTGCGTTGAAGCCGAGCTTCTTGTGGGCTTCGAGGTCGAAGGCAAGGGCCTTGTCGCTGGGCGGGGTGTAGAGGCCGTCGGGCCAAAAGCCCTGGTCGAGCGTGGCGAGGGAGAAGACCGGCTTTCCGTTGAGCACCAGCTTCTTGAAGCCCCCGACTTTCTCGATGCCGATCTTCCGCATGCCGAAGTAGCTGCCGATGGTGTCCGTCGACCGGCCGTCGGTCAGTTCGACGTCGAGGTCGTAGAGGTACGGGTCGTCGGGGCTCCAGAGGTGCTGCTCGGCCACGGGCAGGCGCAGCGTGCTGTTGGCGGGCCCGCTGACCTTGCCGACGATCTTGCCGCGGGTGTCGCGGGCGACTGCTTCGACACGGGCGGCCGGGGAGGCGTCGTCGGACTCGACGGTCACGGCCAGGCTGCTGGTGTCGATGTCGGGTGTGGTGACGACGTTGTCGATCGAGGCGTCGGGTACGGGCTCCATCCAGACCGTCTGCCAGATGCCGGACGACTGGGTGTAGAAGATGCCGCCCGGGTTGGTGGACTGCTTGCCCATCGGCTGGTTCGCGCCGCCGGTGTCGGTGACCGCGACCACGACCTCCTGCGGTCCGGTGCCCGTGAGCGCCGCGGTGACGTCGGTGCTGAAGGCGTTGTAGCCGCCGGTGTGCTCGGCGACCTGCTTGCCGTTGACCCAGACGCGGGCCCGGTAGTCGACGGCGCCGAAGTTGAGCTTCAGCCGGTTGCCCTTGCCTGCCTTCCAGTCCTTGGGCACGTTCACGAGCTTGCGGTAGAACATGTGGTCCTCGTGCCGCTCGATCCCGGAGAGCTGTGACTCGACCGGGAACGGCACGATGATCTTCTCGTCGAGGTCTTTGCCGAAGACGGGCTGCTCGCCCGCGCGGGCACCGCTGAACTGCCAGGGGCCGTTGAGGTTCTTCCACTTGCCGCGCACCTGTTGCGGGCGGGGGTACTCGGGCAGTGGGTTCTTCTCGTCGAGGGATTCGCCCCATGGGGTGAGGAGGCGGTGGGTGGAGCCGTTCTGCGCGTACCGGATGATCTCCGGCACGGTCTCTTCGCCGTTCTTGAGGCCGCCTTCGCCGTCGTAGACAACCTTGACCTGCTGGTTCTTCTGGATCGGCTCGGCGAGGGTGACGAGGAGGGACTTCGGGTCACCGGGGGCGACCGCGACCGACCTGATCGGCATGGCCGTCGTGTCGGCCTCGATCTTCAGGTGGTCCTTGACCGCCCGGATGTCAGTGACCCTGTTCTCGAAGGTCGCCCGCAGCCTCCGGCCGTCCTCGGGGACGGACAGCTCCACCGGATAGACCTCGAAGTCGGCCGGCGGGGTGAACGCCGAGTCCGGTACGAGCTGCTTCGGCAGCGCCGGAGTCGACCAGCGCAGGAACATGTTCGCCCCGCCGACGTCCTGGAACATCTCAAGCCGGAAGTCCTGCTTCTGACCGGCGGTCAGCTCGACCGGTGCGCTGGTCTGTTCCTTGTCCCAGTCGCCCACCCAGTGGTCGATGACCGGCTTGCCGTCGATGAAGAGCCGGAAGCCGTTGTCGCCGATGCCGTGGAAGGTGTACGCGCCGCTGGCCGGCGGCTCGATCGCACCCGTCCAGCGAGCGGTCGTGTGCTCGGACCTTCCGGTCAGCGTTTCGAAGGTGGCCGCCAGACCGGGGAAGTTGATCTGCGGATCGAGGGAGGTGCCGCCGAGTTCCGCGAAGTCCCTGGCGCCCGGCGCCGACATGCTGAAGTACTCGCCCTTCAGGCCGTGTACGTCGATGGCGGCGTTCTCGGCGGAGCGGTTCACGACGGAGCGGTTCTCGGCCTCGGCGGAGCGGTTTACGACGGAGCGGTTCTCGGCAGAGGCCTGCTCTGCGGGGAAGGTGACCGCGCCGGTCGGCTCCGCGGCCGATGCGGTGGGGGCCAGGCTGCTCGCCGGCAGCACCAGAGCGGCAGCGATCAGCAGCGCCCTCGCTACGGCTCGTGGGCGGGTGTGTTGTCTCGTCATCGAATCTTTCCTCGTACAGAGGGGATCAGGAACCGGACCTGGGAGCGGCGGAACGACTGAAAGGCTCCGGCGAGTTGCCGTGCTCGGCTGGGGGCCATGACACATGGCGGGTCGCCGCACAGTCCCGTGAACGTGCTCCGACCGGCGGCGGACCGGATCGGCCTCAGCACGGCACGGCACCGCACGGCACCGGCGCCGGAGCGGCGCGGAGCGGCCGACCGAGACGGCCGCCGAGCATTTCAACGTTGGAAATCTGTGTCGCAGCGGAATGACAGCACGCCCTCCAGCGGCTGTCCAGACCCCTCGCACACACTCACCTGATGTGACGTCATCACCGCCATGACGGCGGGAAGTTCAGGGATCACAGGCATCTCGGAAACGTTGCACCACACTCTTGCCGGGCTTGCTCCACCAGCGTTATAACGTTGTAAAGCCGGAGCCGCCGACCGCATCTCGGAGGCTTCCGGGCCCACGTCTTCCCTGGTCAGGACCGTACTGACCACGTCTGCCGGACGTCCGCCCCCAGGCAGCCGGCTCGGCCTGTCCACCCCGCCCGACCGCACGCCACTCGGCGGTGCTGTCCCCCCGCCAAGGAGTGTCTTCCCATGACCCTTCCGCAGCGATCCCGCACGCTCGCTGTCGCCTCTCTGGTCGTCGCCACCGCCACGCTGGCCCTCTCCGGATGTGCCAAGTCGGAGAACGCGAACGACGCCGGCGGCGACAACGGCCAGGCCGCCCAGGCGGTCCGGACACCGGCGGCGTCGTCCGGTCCCGGCTGCAAGCTGGAGACCTACGGCGCTCCGAAGCTCGACCTGAAGGACGCGATCGTCGGCTTCTCCCAGTCGGAGAAGGAGGCCAACCCGTTCCGGATCGCCGAGACGCAGTCCATCAAGGACGAAGCCGCCAAGGTCGGTGTGAAGAAGCTTCTGACCACCAACGCCCAGTCCCAGCTGCCCAAGCAGATCAGCGACATCCAGGACATGCTCGCTCAGGGCGCCCAGTTCCTCATCGTCGCGCCGCTCAACTCCGACGGTCTGGAGCCTGCCTTCCAGGCGGCCGCGGCGAAGAAGGTTCCCGTCCTCACGATCGACCGCAAGGTCAACGCCACGGCCTGCAAGGACTATCTCGCCTTCCTCGGCTCCGACTTCGTCGAGCAGGGCAAGCGGTCGGCCGATGCGATGATCAAGGCGACCGGCGGCAAGGGCAAGGTCGCGATCCTCCTCGGCGCGTCCGGCAACAACGTCACCACCGACCGCACCAAGGGCTTCGTCGACCAGATCAAGGCCGAGGCGCCGGGCTTGGAGATCGTCGCCCAGCAGACCGGTGAGTTCGCCCGCGACAAGGGTCAGCAGGTCATGGAGCAGCTGATCCAGTCCAAGCCCGACATCAGCGCCGTCTACGCGGAGAACGACGAGATGGCGCTCGGCGCCGTCACCGCCCTGAAGGCCGCCGGGAAGAGTCCGGGCAAGGATGTCAAGATCGTCTCCATCGACGGTACCCGCAATGCCGTTCAGGCGCTGGCCAACGGCGAACTCAACGCCGTCATCGAGTCCAACCCCCGCTTCGGCCCGCTCGCCTTCGCCACCGTGCAGAAGTTCTACGCCGGCGAGGAGATCCCGGAGAACGTGATCATCGCCGATCGCGCGTACGACGACGCCAACGCCAAGGCCTCCGTCGGCGGAGCGTACTGACGGACCCGCTCCTCAGGCTCCTGCCCCTGATCCGGCCCTGATCCCTCCCTCATCCGGCCCTGTCCGCACGCAAGGCCACGGCCCCGCCCCGGGCCGCCACGGTGCTCGCTGCCCGTGGCGGCCCCGGATCCCACCATCGATCTCCGGAAGGCCACGTCTCATGGCACCCCCCGAAGGCGCAGCGTCCGCGGCGGCCGGCACACGGCCGGCAGCCGCGCCGACGGTGCTCGAGGCTCGCGGCGTCGGCAAACGCTTCCCCGGCGTCGTCGCCCTCGACGACGTCTCGTTCAGCTTGCGCGCGGGTGAGACCCACGCGCTCGTCGGCGAGAACGGCGCGGGCAAGTCGACCCTTGTCAAGGTGCTCACCGGTGTCCATCGCCCGGACGGCGGCGAGTTGCTGCTGTCGGGCCGGCCGGTGGACTTCGCCCGCCCCTTCGAGGCCCAGCAGGCCAGCATCTCCACGATCTACCAGGAGGTGAACCTGGTTCCGCTGATGAGCGTGGCACGCAACATCTTCCTCGGCCGCGAGCCCCGCACCCGGCTCGGACTGATCGACTTCGCGCGCATCCACAACGAGGCGGCCACCCTCCTCGGTGGGTTCGGCGTCACCGTCGACCCCCGCCGGCCCCTGCACACCCTGGGCATCGGCACCCAGCAGATGGTCGCCCTCGCCCGTGCGGTGTCCGTCAAGGCGCAGGTCGTCGTCATGGACGAACCCACCTCGTCCCTGGAACCGCGCGAGGTCGAGACCCTGTTCCGGGTCATCGGCGATCTGCGGCGCCAGAGAATCGCCGTCGTCTACGTCAGCCATCGCATGGACGAGCTGTACCGCATCTGCGACCGGGTCACCGTGCTCCGCGACGGCAGGCACATCCACACCGGCGACCTGGCCGGCCTGGACCGCGTGCAGCTGGTCTCCATGATGCTCGGCCGCACGATCTCCGAGGTCCGCCGGCACGGTGTGACGAGCTTCGGCGAGGAGGGGCACGACATCGCGCGCAGGCCCGTACTCACCGCGACCGGGCTGACCCGCAAGCACCAGCTGGACAAGGTGTCGCTGGAACTCCACCCCGGCGAAGTGCTCGGCCTCGGCGGGCTTCTGGGATCCGGCCGCAGCGAGACCGCCAAGGCCCTCGCCGGTGCTCTGCCGCTCGACGCCGGGGAGATCGGCGTCGACGGCGCCTCCCTCGGCCGGCTTTCCTCCGCGAACGCCATCCGGGCCGGCATCAGCCTGCTCCCCGAGGACCGCAAGGCCGAGGGCATCGTGCCCGGCCTCTCGGTCCGCGAGAACATCGTGCTGGCCGCGCTGCCCCGGCTCTCGCGCGCCGGCATCGTCTCGCGCGGACGACAGGACCGGGTCGTCGACATCTTCATGAAGCGCCTGCGCATCAAGGCGTCGAGCCCCGAGCAGAAGGTCGGCGAACTCTCCGGCGGCAACCAGCAGAAGGTTCTGCTCGCCCGTTGGCTGTGTCTCGAGCCGAAGGTGCTGCTGCTCGACGAGCCCACCCGCGGCATCGACGTCGGCGCCAAGGCCGAGGTGCAGGCGCTCATCGACGAGCTCGCCCAGGAAGGGCTCGCCGTGCTGCTGATCTCGTCCGACATCGAGGAACTCGTCGAAGGGTCCGACCGGATCGTGGTGCTGCGCGGCGGAGCCACGGCAGGCGAACTGACCGGCGACCAGGTCACGGAGGACGCCCTGCTCGCCGCGCTCGCCGACCACTCCCCCGCCGCGACGCCTCCCGCGGCGGGCACCGAGACCGCCGGCGCCGCGGGAGGCACCAGCCCCGGCGACACGGAGAGCCCTGGCATCGAAACCGAAACCGGCACAGGCACAGGCACAGGCACAGGCACCGGAACAGCCACCGGTGCGCACGTCCCGGCGCAGCCCACTGCCGGCGAGGAGGACCCCCGATGACCACGCGCGCCCAACCGGCCTCCACAGAAAGGACCGTGAAGCAGTGACCACCCAGGCGACCGCGGCACCGACCCGCAGCCCGTCACGGCCGAGCGGTTCCGCATGGTTCCAGGAGTACGGCGTCTACGCCGCGGTGGCCGCGCTCCTGATCTTCAACGCGGTCTTCACCGAACACTTCCTCACCGTCGACAACCTCCGCACCCAGCTCATCCAGGTGGCCCCCGTCGTCATCGTGGCGCTCGGCATGGCGCTGGTGATCGGCACCGAGGGCGTGGACCTCTCGGTGGGTTCCGCCATGGCGCTGGCGGCGGCGCTGCTACCGCTGTACCTCGGCTACGGGCTCGTACCCGCCCTGCTCATCGCGCTTCTCGCCGGAGCTGTGGTCGGCGTCGTCAACGGCACCCTGGTGTCCGTGGTGGGGCTCCAGCCCATCGTCGCCACCCTCGCCCTGTTCGTCGGTGGCCGCGGCATCGCCCTCGTCATGGCGGACGGCCGGCTGAAGCAGATCGCCAATCCCGATCTGCTGTCGCTGGGCACCGGCAGCTTCCTCGGCATCCCGCTGGTCGTCCTCATCGCCGCCGTGCTGGCGTTCGCCGTGGCCTTCCTCGTTCACCGGACGACCTTCGGCCGGCAGATCGTCGCGATCGGCGGCAACCGCTCCGCCGCGACGCTCGCCGGGCTGCCCGTCAAACGCGTCCTGACCGGTGTCTACGTCCTGTGCGGCGTGCTCGCCGCGCTGGCGGGCATCCTCGCCACCGCCCGGCTCACCGCCAGCGACCCGTCCTCGCTGGGCAACCTGATGGAGCTGTCCGCGATCACCGCCGTCGTCGTCGGCGGGACCCCGCTCACCGGAGGCTCCATCCGCGTGCTCGGCACCGTCGCCGGTGCGCTGCTCATGCAGTTGCTGCGCGCCACCCTCGTCAAGCACGACCTGCCCGACTCCACCGCCCAGATAGCCCAGGCGGCCATCATCATCGTCGCCGTCTACGTCGCACGGGAGCGCCGATCCCGATGAAACCCACCTCACCACCCGCCGCCTCCCGGAGCGGGACCCGTGCGCCCGCACGCCTCGGCCGGGGAGCCGGTACGGAACCATCGAGGACCGGGCGCTCCGGGCTCCCCAGCCTCCCCGGGCTCCCCGGGCTCCCCGGCAAGGAACGTCTCGCCTCGCTTGTCCAGCGTCAGGGTGTTCTCGCGGTCCTGCTGCTCGTGGTCCTGATCGCCTCCTTCGTCTACCCCACGTTCGCCACCCTCGACAACGCCCGCGGCGTGACCGTGCAGGCGTCGTTCCTCGCGGTCGTGGCTCTGGGCATGACCCTGGTGATCATCACCGGCGGCATCGACCTGTCGGTCGGCTCGGTCTTCGCCCTCGGCGGCGTGCTCGCCGCCTGGGCGTCGCAGTGGGGCGTTGTGCCGGCCCTGCTGGTACCGCTCGCCGCGTGCGGGGCGATCGGCGCGCTCAACGGTGCGCTCATCGCCCGGGCGGGCATGGCGCCCTTCATCGTCACGCTCGCCTCCCTGCTGGGCGCCCGCGGACTGCTTCTGGCCATCACCGACGAAGGCGCCACCACTTATCTCGTGCCCAAGGGCTCGGCGTTCGCCGAACTCGGCCAGGGCACCGTCTGGGGATTCGGGTATCCCATCCTGATCGCCCTCGCGCTCTTCGGCGCCGGGGGCCTGGTGCTGCAGCGCACCTCGTTCGGCCAGACCCTGTTCGCCGTGGGCGGCAGCAGCGACGCCGCGACCCTGATGGGGCTGCCCGTAGCGCGCACCAGATTCATCGTCTATCTGCTCAGCGGGCTCCTGGCCGGGCTCGCCGGTGCCGTGAACGCGGCACGGCTGTCCTCCGGTGTGACGATCGTCGGCACCGGGATGGAACTCGACGCCATCGCGGCCGTGGTCATCGGCGGAACGCTGCTCGTCGGCGGCGCCGGATCCGTCAGCGGCACCCTGTGGGGGGTGCTTCTGCTCGCCGTGATCCAGAACCTCATCAACCAGATCGGTTCGCTCAACTCCTCGTACCAGTCCGTGGTCAGCGGCGGGTTCCTTATCCTCGTCGTGGTCGCGCAGCGTTACCTGGCACGTAGCCGAAGGACAGTCTGAAACCGGCCGGGATCCCGCGGACGCGAGACCGCCGGATCCCGGCATCGGAGCCAGGACGTACCGGAGCCGGGAAAGCGCCGGAGCCAGGAAACGTCGGTCACGCGTCGCGTCCCCAGCCGAACAAAGCCGAGTAAGCCGAGTAAGCCGAGTAAGAGGAGTGCCGTGGGCGTCAGCCTCAAGGACGTCGCGCAGCGGGCAGGCGTGTCGATCAAGACCGTGTCGAACGTGGTCAACAACTACCCCCACGTCACACCCCAGATGCGGGCCAGGGTGCAGCAGGCCATCGACGAGCTCGGCTACCGGCCCAACCTGACGGCGCGTCATCTGCGGAAGGGACGTACGGGCATCATCGCCTTCGCCGTCCCCGAACTCGGCAACCCCTACTTCGCGGAGCTGGCCGGAGCCGTCATCGATGCCGCGGCGGTGCACGACTACACCGTGCTCGTCGACCACACCGCCGGTCTGCGCGAGCGGGAGGTGCTGGTCAGCCAGGAGTTCCGGGCACACGTCATCGACGGACTCATCCTGAGCCCCATCCATCTGGAGAACGAGGATCTGCTCGCCCGGCAGGAGTCCTCGCCGCTGGTGCTGCTCGGTGAGCGCGAGTACGAGGCCCCGTACGACCAGATCGCCATCGACAACGTGGCGGCGGCGCGCACAGCAGTACGCCACCTTCTCGACCTCGGCCGACGCCGGATCGCCTTCCTCGGCTCGCGTACGAGCCGTGAGCGCCGACCCGCACATCTGCGGCTGCGCGGCTGGCGGGAGGAGCACACCGCGGCCGGTCTGCGGCCGGACGAGAACCTGGTCGTGGCCACGGAAGGCTACGGCCGTGCCGACGGCGCCGCGGCCATGGCCGAACTGCTGGAGCGCGGCGAACGTCCCGACGCCGTGTTCGCGTACAACGACCTGATCGCCCTGGGCGCCATGCGGACCCTCACCGAGCGTGGCCTCGAAGTCCCCGCGGACGTCGCCGTGGTCGGCTTCGACGACATCGAGGAGAGCCGCTACGGCGCCGTCACCCTCACGACCGTCTCTCCCGACAAGCCGGCCATCGCCCGCCTGGCCGTCGACCGGCTCGTGGAACGTCTCGCCGGGGGGATCCTGTCGGAGCCGCAGCGCATCAGGCCCGGGTACCGCCTCATCGTCAGGGAGTCGACCCGCACCCGCCGTACCGGCGTCTAGGCCGTGTCTGACGGGCGTGGACGGCTCGGCCACGACGGGTCGGCCGATCCCCGCCACCGACCGTTGCCCTGTGAAGGCCCGCTCGCCAAGAGGACTGATGATGCGCCGACCCACCGTGCACCACACCGTTCGGCACCGCCCCCAGTGGCCAGGACGTCGGCCTGTGGCGACTGGAATCCCGTTCCGGCGTGCGTGCCGAAATCCTCACCTACGGCGGCATCCTGCACGCCCTGGACGTACCCGACACCACGGGTGACACCGCCTCCGTGGTCCTTTCGCTGGCCTCCGTCGACCAGTACGCCGGGAAGAGCCCCTACTTCGGTGCCCTCATCGGCCGCTACGCCAACCGCATCGCCCACGGCCGCTTCACCCTCGACGGAACCACGTACCACGTCCCCGTCAACGACCGTCGCCACGCGCTGCACGGCGGACCCGAGGGCTTCGACACGAAGGTATGGGACGCCACCGCGCTGACGGGGGGCGACCGCGCGGCGGTACGGCTGACACTGCACAGCCCGGACGGCGACATGGGGTTCCCCGGCGCGCTCGACACGACCGTCACGTACGCGCTCGACGCCTCGGGCACGCTGTCGGTCGAGTACACGACGGTGACGGACCGGCCCACCGTGGTCAACACCACCAATCACGCCTACTTCAACCTCGTCGGCGGTGGCGACATCCTCGGCCACACCCTCCAGGTCGACGCCGTCGCCTATCTGCCCGTCGGCATGGACGGCATTCCCGACGGCCCGATCGCCGACGTGTCCGGCACCGCCTTCGACCTGACCTCCCCTCAGCTCATCGGGGACCGGCTCCTGGCGGCCGACGACCAGGTCCGGCAGGCCGAGGGCTACGACCACTGCTGGGTTCTGGCCCCGCACGACGACGGCGAGTTGCGGCGCGCCGCCCGGCTGGTCGCGCCGGCCGCGAAGCGGGTCATGGAGGTGTGGACGACGGAACCCGGTGTGCAGGTCTACACCGCCAACCAGCTTGACGGCACGCTGACGGACGGCGCCGCCCGCTCGCACGGCCGCCACAGCGCGGTGTGCCTGGAGACGCAGCACTTCCCCGACTCGCCCAACCGCCCCGACTTTCCCAGCACGGTGCTGCGCCCGGGGACGACCGGCTACAGCCGCACCGAGTTCCGCTTTCCCCACCTTTCCGACGCCGCAGCGCCAGCCGGTCCCGGTCACGGCCCGTGCTGACCGCGCAGGTTCGCCGGGCCGGACAGGCCGTCCACGGTCCTCATGACGAGTGGCCGGCCGCCGATCACAAGGCCTGCCCGCTACGGACGTTGGCGCGTTCCCATCGTCGGCACGACACCACGGGGTGTCCGGTGGGTCGGGCTGGATCAGCGAGCGGCGTCGCAGGGCGTCGCGACCCCAGCAGGACTCGCCGGACACCCCCTAGGGTGGGACGGTGACTTCTCTGCCGGAAGACCGGCCGCCGGTGTTCAGCGAAGACGACCGCGACGCGGCCGTGCAGCGCGTGCAGGAGGCGTACGCCGAAGGGCACATCTCGCACGAGGAGATGGACGAACGCCTCCACCAGGTGCTCACCGCCAGGACGCACAGCGAGCTTGTGCCCGTTCTGGCCTCGCTCCCCGAGGGAAAAGCGGGGACCACGTCCACGATCGCCGCCGCCGGCGGACGTATCAAGCGGCGCGGCGCATGGCGGGTGCCTCGGATCCTCAAGGTCGCGTCCGCGTTCGGAAGGGTGCACCTGGACCTGTCCCGGGCGGTCATCGAGCATCCGGTCGTCGACATCGAGTTGCAACTCGGCACCGGCAGAGCCAAGATCACGGTGCCCCGCGACGCGATCGTCGACCTCGACGATCTGCACACCGGATGGAAGGACACCCGCTACAAGCCGCCGCCGCCCTCCCGCCCCGGCGGGCCGAGGATCCGGATCTCCGGGACCATGGGGTTCGGACGGTTGAAGATCCGCCACGCACGGCGTTGAGACCCACTCGACAGACCCACTCGACGGGCGTACTCCTTCCGTTCGGCGGCCCGGACATCGAGCCCTGGTCCAAGCCGTCGAGCCCTGGTCCAATCCGTCGCGCTCTGGCCCGGAGGCCGGTCCGCGATGGGCCGGATCCCGCTCGGCCGGCCGCCGAGAACACTCGGTCACAGGTTGCGACGGGGCGCTTCAGCCGGTGAGCGAGTGCTCGAGCCCGCGGATCTGACGGCGTCCGTGAGGTCCGCCCTACACGCCGAGCACCAGCACCTGCACCTGCACCCCGTTGACGTGCCGTCGACGAGGGCCCGTCAGTGGTGATGGCCCTGCCGGCCGAGGGTCTCCACGGCGGTCGCGCCGGGGCGGGTCCACTGCGGCACAGGGCGACTGGTCGGGCCCCAGGTGGCGTTCCCGTCCGCGTCCGAGCGCCATGACCAGCACGGGCCGCGGCCTTCGGGCCGGCCTTCGGGGTTGTCCTCCCACGCCTCGCCGCGGCCGTAGGGCGTCATGTCGAGCAGGCCGAGGGACGCGTTGACCCGCTCGTTGCCGCGGCCCGTCGTCGAGTAGGTGAGGAACACGCGGTCGGCGTCGCGCAGGAAGCACGTGAGGTGACCCATGGCACCGCCGACCGGCGCCTCCACGTCGCGCACCGAGTACCAGGGCTGGGTGTAGCCCATGAACTCGACGTACGAGGCCACCTCGTCCCAGCGGCCTGTGGTGAGGACGGCGAACGATACGCCGCGGGCGTTGAGGTAGACCGCGTCCTTCAGGTGCCAGGCCGTGGTGGTGCAGCCCTCGCACTGGCCCTGGTGCGGCGCGCCGTCGTACCACATGTGCTGGTAGACCACGAGCTCGTCGCGGCCCTGGAACAGGTCCAGGAACGGGACCCGGCCGTCCGCTCCGACGACCTCGGCCTTGCCGTCGAGCTCCACCATCGGCAGCCGGCGGCGGGCCGCGGCGATGGCGTCGCCCTCGCGGGTATGGGCCTTCTCACGGACCAGCAGCTCGTCACGGGCGGCCTGCCAGGTGGCCAGGTCGACCACGGTCGGGCGGCCGGGCAGCGCGCTGGTCGGGTCGTCCGGCGTGGTGGTCATGGTGTCCTCCGTGGAGTCTCGTGCGTGGAGTCTCGTGCCGGGCAGCTTCGTACGAGGTGCTGCCACAGTCACCAGATCAGACTCGCGATCCGGCCGGAACTCATCGCGACAGGAGGCACCCGCGGCCGGGCACGCAGGGACGCCGCCGGGCCGACAAGGTCGCAGACACGCTCTCAGGCTTCACCTGGCGGACGTAGCGGCACCGAGGGCCCGCCGACCACAGGTCACCGGGCCGGGAGGCCAGGAAGGCGCTCGGCGAGGCAGGCTGTATTCATGCGGTCGCTCCTCCGCCCACAACCTCGACCAGGAGTGGACGGTCACAACCGGGTCCTGCTCACACTCGCGCAGTGTGTGCCCTTCGTGATCGCGCTGGCCGTGCTGACCATCGAACTCACCCCGGCCCACTTCATCTACACCGGCCCCCTCCTCACGGCGACCCCGGCGCTGGCCGCGGTGACGATGGGCCCCAGGGGCACCACCACGGCAGTAGCTCTCGCGTTGGCGATCAGTGTCACCACCGCCACCTACAACCAGGCATGGGGCACCCTGCAGGTCTACTCCAACTTTCTGGCCCTCACCCTCGTCTCCGTGGCCGGTTTCATCACGAGCAGCGCCATGCGCAGGCAGCGACAGAGCGAGCTCGATCAGGTGCGCCGGATCGCCGTGGCCGCGCAGGAGGTCATCCTGCGGCCCGTCCCCCCGCGCATGGGCCCGGTGCAGGCCGCGAGCCTGTGCCTCGCGGCCGGGACCGGGGCACAGGTCGGCGGCGATCTGTACGAGGCGGTACAGACTCCGTACGGCGTCCGGATGATCGTCGGCGACGTCCGCGGCAAGGGGCTGAACGCCATCCGCGCGGTCGCCGTGGCGCTGGGTGCCTTCCGGGATGCCGCGCACTACGAGGACGAGCTGGTGAACGTCATGGACCACTGCGCGGCCGCGCTGCGGCGGGAGGCCGCCAAACCGTGGGCATACGACCAGGAAGCCCTGATGGAGGGATTCACCACCGCGCTGATCGCCCAGGTGCCCGACGAACACGTCGTGCACCTGATCAACCGTGGCCATCCGCCCCCGCTGTTGCTGCACCACGGCAGGGTTCAGGCCCTGATGCCGGCCGGCCCAATGCCGCCCCTCGGCCTGGAGGATCTCATCACCGGCCCTCCCCAGAAGCCGGAGAGCCATCCGTTCCTGCCGGGCGACCGTCTGCTGCTGTACACCGACGGTGTGATCGAGGCCCGCGACCGGAACAACGACTTCTTTCTCCTGCCCGAGGCCATGCAGGGCATGGGCGCCGACACCACCCCGCGGGAGTTCCTCGACGAACTGCACCGGCAACTGCTCCGCCACACCGGCGGCCACCTGGCGGACGATGTCGCCATGATCGTCGTCGACCGGCTCGACGAAGAGACAGGCATGCAGGTCAGCACGACTGGCCGCCACCTGATGTGACAGCCGTGTCCCGCCCTCGTATGGCTTGAGCCCGTATGGCCTGAGCGCGTGTGGCTTGAGCGCGGGCCCTGAGCGCGCGGGTCCTGAGCGGCACACGGTGGCGAGAACTCTGGACCACCAGCCCGAGGACGCCCGCGTCCGCGACGCCGCCACCGGTGCCCCCGGACATCCCGCTCGGTGTACTACGCACCGCCCCCCGGCTCCGCGACGGGAGGGACAGCTGATCCACGGGGCGGATCACACCAGCCTGAAGCGTCCCAAAACCCTTGGAAGACGCAGATCAGGCGTCGTCACCCCTCATCCACCCACATCCTGGCTTGCATATCTAAATCCAGACGCTAACCTGGAGGCCATGGGCGGCGCAGAACCTGCGAGCCGCCCGGGCGACACCGGACCGCGGGACACCATTCCGGCCGCACCGCACGGTGCGGAAGCGGCCATCGAGCGGCGGGAGCGGCCGCGCCCATGGACCGCTGAAACCCGCCCCATCGAAACCCACGCGCCACACCACCCTTTCAACAACCTCGAACACTCCCAAGGAGATGCACCATGTCCGAAATGCTTCCGCCGCACTCCCGAAGGGCCTTCCTTTCCACCTCGGCCGCCGCGACGGCCGCGGCGGTCGCGGGATCCACCGGCCTGTTCCCCGCCCGGCCGGCCGCAGCGGCCGAAAGGGGGGCCGGCAGCGGCCCGGCAGCGGGCGGGAGCATCCGTCCCTTCCGCGTCCATTTCCCGGAAAGGGATCTCGTCGATCTCCGCCGGCGCATCGTGTCCACGCGCTGGCCCGAGCACGAGACCGTCGTGGACCACTCGCAGGGCGTGCCGCTCACCACGACCCAGGAACTCGCGCGCTACTGGGCGTCGGAGTACGACTGGCGCAAGGTCGAGGCGAAGCTGAACGCCCTGCCGAACTTCATCACCGAGATAGACGGGCTGGACATCCACTTCATCCACGTCCGTTCCAAGCACAAGAACGCGATGCCGCTCATCGTGACCCACGGATGGCCGGGCTCGGTCGTCGAGCAGCTGAAGATCATCGAACCGCTCACGAATCCCACGGCATGCGGGGCGAAGGCGTCGGACGCGTTCCACGTGGTGATCCCGTCGCTGCCCGGCTACGGGTTCTCGGGCAAGCCGACCACGTCCGGCTGGGGCCCAGACCGTATCGCTCGCGCCTGGACAGAGCTGATGCAGCGCCTGGGATACACGAAGTACGTGGCGCAGGGCGGCGATTGGGGTGCCCTCATCGTGGACCTCATGGCGGTGCGGAAGCCTTCGGGACTGCTCGGCATCCACACCAACCTGCCCGGCGTGGTCCCGCCGGAGATCGCCAAAGCCCTCGCGACCGGCAGCCCGGTACCCCCCGGGCTCTCGGACGAGGAGAAGCAGGCGTACGAGCAGTTGCAGTTCACCTACAAGCACCTCGGCTACGCTCGCATCATGGGGTCCCGCCCGCAGACGCTGACCGGACTGACGGATTCGCCCGTCGGACTCGCGACCTTCATGCTCGACCACGACGGGCGCAGTCTGGAACTGATATCCCGGGTGTTCGCCGGACACCAGGAAGGCCTGACACGGGACGACATCCTGGACAACATCACGCTCTACTGGCTGACGAACACGGCGCTCTCCTCCGCTCGTCTCTACTGGGAGAACAAGTACTCCCTCGTCCCGAACGGCGTCTCCATCCCGGTAGCCGTGAGCGCCTTCCCCGACGAGAACTTCCAAGCCCCGAAGAGCTGGGCACAGAAGGCCTATCCCCAGCTGATCCACTACAACAGGCTCCCCAGGGGCGGGCACTTCGCGGCCTGGGAGCAGCCGCGCCTGTTCACGGATGAGCTTCGGGCGGGCTTCCGGTCCCTTCGCTAGACACCCGTGCGGGCGAGGGCGGGTACATGCCCTCGCCCGCCCCTCCCCCCGTCTCGCCTTCTCTCCTGTCCTCTCCTTCCCCCTCACCCTCCCCGTCCCCATCACCCTTCCGCAGCGGAGCGATCGCCGCTCCCGGCACGAAAGGCCTCATCATGTTCGGCAAACTCGGCGCACCCGAGATCCTGCTCATCCTCGTCGTCGTCATCCTCCTCTTCGGTGCCAAGCGCCTGCCCGACATGGCGCGCTCGCTCGGACAGTCCATGCGCATCCTCAAGACCGAGACCAAGGCCATGCGCACCCGCGAGGACGAAACCACCGCCGCCGGCCCGCCCCCCGCAGATGTCGACTCCGCGAGCCGGATCGCTTCCCAGCGCCCCCTCGCTGCCGCACCCGGGCAGCAGGAGGACACCGCTGCGCCGGGGGCCCGTACGCAGGAAGCCGTCGGTACGCACTGACGCCGGACGGTGCCGGCGAGAGAAACGGAGGTCTGCTCGTGCTCGCAGCCACCCTTCAAGCCCCTGAGGGGCACATGCCCATGATGGGCCACCTCCGCGAGCTGCGGATCCGCCTGGTGAAGGCGATCGCCGCAGTAATGGTGACGACGCTTGTCGCGGGGCTGTTCTACAAGCAACTGATCGACTTCGTCATCGCGCCGCTGCCGGGCTGTACCCCGGGAGAGGGGAACGGCGTGACGTCCGCCGGGCGTTGCGGCGTCATCGCCACCAACGGTCTCCTCTCGCCCGTCACCCTCGCCTTGAAGGTGTCGTTGACCGCCGGTCTCATCGGCGCGAGTCCCGTCTGGCTCTACCAACTGTGGAGGTTTCTCGCCCCAGGGCTGCACCGCGGCGAGAGGAAGCACACCCTCGCCTTCCTCGCCACGGGCATCCCGCTGTTCCTGATCGGGGCGGCGTTCGCCTATGCCGTCCTGCCCACGACGGCGCGGGTGTTGATCTCCTTCACCCCCGACCAGGCCACCAACATCCTGCCCGTCGACGACTTTCTCGACCTTGCCACCCGTATGGTCGTGGTCTTCGGGCTGTCCTTCGAGCTCCCTCTGCTCCTCATCATGCTCAATGTGGCAGGCGTCCTCAGCGCCGCCCGCATGGCGGGCTGGTGGCGGCACATGCTTATCGGCATCGCGGTCTTCGCCGCCATCGCCACTCCCAGCAGCGATCCGCTGAGCATGCTCGCGCTCGCGGGGCCCATCACCGCGCTCTACCTGGCCGCCTGCGCCGTCTCCTGGCTCAACGACCGCCGCCGTGGCCGCACACGCGCGGCACGTCTCAGCCCCGACGAGCCCTCACCTCTTCCCGCCTCCGACGAGTCGCGCCACGGTCGCTGAGCCGATGTCCCGCGTGCACCGCGCCGGACTGCACCGCCCTGCACCGCACTGCACTGCGTCGCCCCGCCCCGCCAAAGGAGGGCACACATGTTCTTCGACATAGGCCCGCTCGAAATGGTCACCATCTTCGTGATCGCGATCGTCGTCCTCGGGCCGGAGAAACTCCCCAAGGCGATCTCCGAGATCTCCGCCTTCACACGCAAGGTCCGTTCCTTCTCGGACACCGCTCAAGCCGACATCCGCAGAGAACTCGGCCCAGAGTTCACCGACTTCCAACAGCACTCTCTCCAACTCCGCGGCCTCCACCCGCAAGCACTGGCGCAACAAGCACTGACCGGCGCCGAGGACGAGACGAGACCGCATGCAACGACATCCACGAAGAGTGCCCCGGTCCCGCCACCTGCCTGATCACGCGTCAGCTCCGCAGCGAGGACCGGACGGCGACGTCGCCCTCGTTGGGATTGTCGACGTTCGGCCCCCTGGCGGGCGGGGTGTCCAGCGGACAGCGGGAGGAGCCGACGAAGCCCGTCCAGCCTGAAAGCGGGGAGACGGCGGATTCGGCTCTCTGCGGCGAAGTCCACTGTCGTAACCGTGACCGAGACGACGGAGGAAGCGGCGCCGTCGCTCGCGCCGGTGCCGGGCTCGACGGCGCCGCTCTGGCAGGACGGGCTGCCGGTGACGCTTCTGGCGCCGGCCTATCGTCTCGATGGCCACCGGTGGCTCGCGGACGAGCGCCGGACACGTCGGTGAAACGGCTCGTCCCTAGGCGACCGCGAGCACGATCTTGCCCTGGATGTGTCCTCGGGCGGCGCGTTCGTGCGCGGCTCGGACATCCGCGAGCGCAAACGTGCTGTCGATCGCGACGCGGACCCTGCCCGCGTCGAGCAGGCGTCCCAGTTCGGCAAGCTGCGCGCCGTTCGAGCGGACCTGGGTGCCAGTGACCGTGACACCCAGCTTCGCGTTCTCTTCTTCGTCGAATTCGCCGAAGAACACGGGAAACAGGGAGCCGCCGCGCTTGAGCGTGCGCAGGAAGCGCTTGCTGTGGGGGCCACCGACAGCGTCGAGAACGAGGTCGACGTCGCGCACCAGTTCCTCGGGACGGCTCTTGGTGTAGTCGATGAACTCGTCGGCGCCGAGCTCGCTCAGGAACAATTCATGCGCGCCCGACGCCACCGCGATGACACGCGCACCCTTCCATTTCGCCAGCTGTAGCGCGAAGTGCCCCACGCCGCCCGCGGCGCCGTTGATGAGCACCGTCACGTTGGAGTCGAGTGGCACCGGGCGATGCTGCGCCGCCTGGAAGGGCGACGGGTGATCGTGTCCGAGCTCGATCAGGAACTGCCACGCGGTGAGCGCGGCCATAGGCGCCCCGGCGGCGTGCACGTGATCGATGCCGGCGGGTTTCAGCGCGAGGTCCGACGCAGGCGCGGCCACGTACTCGGCATAAGTGCTGCCATCGAAGCCGGGGAAGCGAAGGAGACCGAAGACTTCGTCACCGACGGAGAGGCTGTCCACATCCGCGGCGACAGCCTCGACAACACCCGACAGGTCCGTACCCGGAATCACCGGCAAGCTGAACTTCGGCCTGCCCCTCGGAGGCAGGTTGGACATCCCGTCGCGCAAGTACCAGTCGGGCGGGTTGACGCCGACCGCGTGCACGCGAACGAGCACCTCACCCGGCCCCGGCTCGGGAATCGGCACCTCGTCGTAACGCAGCACTTCAGGGCCGCCGTGCTCATGGAGCCGGACCGCCCTCATCATGTGTGTCGGCATCGTTCTCTCCTGCCCGCACCGCGGGATAGTCTTATTCGGATCAGCGATCCACATAAACGGACCACTGATCCGAATATATGGACCACTGATCCGGATAGTCAAGAGGTACAGATGCGGGCCGACGCGAGGAAGAACCGCGACCACCTGCTCGCAGTAGCGGGCACCGCCATCACCGAGCAAGGCGTCGACGTATCACTGCGCGACATCGCGCGCAGGGCCGATGTCGGACTCGCGACGCTGCTGCGTCACTTCCCGACGCGCGAGGCGCTGCTCGATGCCCTGCTCCGCACGAGCTTCGACGAGCTGACCGCCAGGGCAGGCGCCCTCGAAACGCCCAGCTCGCCCGACGATGCTCTCGTTTCGTGGCTACGCGACTGCGTCGCGTGGACCACTGAGTATCGGGGCGTGGTCGTACTGATGGCAGCCGCCATCGAGGACACCGAGTCCGCACTCCACGCCTCGTGCGTCAGTCTGCGCGCGGCCGGTGCACGGCTCCTCACCCGCGCCCAGGACGCGGGCGTGGCGCGGACCGACATTGATGGCACCGATCTGTTCGCGCTTGTATCGGCACTCGCTTGGCTCGGCGATCAACACTCGCTCGCGCCACGCGCCGATCACCTCTTCGACGTTGTCACAAGCGCGATCCTGACCAACGAGGCGAGCAGCGATGCCGAGAGGGAACGCCGCCCTCGCGCCCGTAGCTGAAATCCACGCGCACTCGCACGCGGACCGCCAACTCGGCCACGCGCTCGGCAAGTACGGATCGACGCACCTGCCAGGTTCGTCAAAGCGGTCAACGTCACCGGCATCCAACCAGCGGCTCCCCGGGAGCGGACCGCGACCGCCGGAAAGCGGCTGACGAAGGCGGAAGCTCGCCAACAGCGACTGGTCACCACCCAGGCACCGAGTGGCTGGTCACCGACCGGACCGAGGGGCGCGATCGACATGGCGGCGAAGGAGCCCTCGGTCCGATCCGCGTTCGCGGGCAGTCCACTGCCGGCCACCGGGACGGGAGGCGGCTCCTCCCCCTCAGTCGACCGGGTCACCCGGCGGAGGCCAGGACCGTGCCGCGTGCGGCCGGAGTATGTTCAGCCTCGGTGGGTCTCCAGCAGTCGCAGCCAGACTTCGCCGAGGGTGGGGAAGGCAGGAACAGCGTGCCAGAGCCGGTCGAGGGGCACCTCGCCGGCGACCGCGATGGTGGCCGAGTGCACGAGTTCCCCGACTCCGGGGCCGGCGAAAGTGACGCCCACCACGGTGTTGCGGTCGGTGTCGATGAGCATGCGGGCGTGGCCGCGGTAGTCCTCGACGTACTGGTGGGCCCCCGCGATGTGGGCGAGGTCGTAGTCGACGACCTCGATGTGGCGCCCGCTCTGCTCGATCTCGCGGGTGGTGAGGCCGACGGAGGCGATTTCGGGGGTGGTGAAGACGACCTGGGGGACGGCCGCGTGGTCGGCGGTGGCGACATGCGCGCCCCAGGCGGCGTCGTCGATGGGCTCGCCGTTGGCTCGGGCGCCGATGACGGTGCCGGCGATCCGGGCCTGGTACTTGCCCTGATGCGTCATCAGGGCACGGCGGTTGACGTCGCCGACGGCGTAGAGCCAGCCGCCGTCGACGCCGGTGACCTGGAAGGTGTCGTCGACGGTCAGCCAGCCGCCGGGGGTGAGGCCGACGGTCTCCAGCCCGACGTCGCGGGTCTGCGGGGCGCGGCCGGTGGCCAGCAGGATCTCGTCCGCGGCCAGTTGTGTGCCGTCGGAGAGTGTGATCCGCACCTCGCCGTCCTGGCCGCTCTCGCGGGCCAGGGAGGTGACGGTGGTGTTGAAGCGGATGTCGACGCCCGCTTCGCGCAGGCCGTCGGTGATCAGTTCGCCGGCGAACGGCTCCATCCGCTCGAGGAGTCCGTTCTCGAGGACGAGCATGGTGACCTGGGAGCCGAGGGCTTGCCAGGCGGTGGCCATCTCGACGGCGACGACACCGCCGCCGACGACGGCGAGGCGGCCGGGCACCTTGTCGGCGCTGGTGGCCTCTCGGCTGGTCCACGGGCGGACAGTGTCGAGTCCGGGGATGGGAGGCAGCGCCGCGCGGGAGCCGGTGGAGACGGCGACGGCGTGCCGGGCGGTCAGGGTAATGGTGTCGCCCTCGGGGGTCTGCACGGCGACCTGCTTGGGTCCGGTGAGGCGGCCGTGGCCGCGTATGAGGTCGACGGAGACCGAGTCCAGCCAGTCGACCTGGTCCTCGTCCTTCCAGTACGAGGACATCTTGTCGCGGTGTGCGAGGACCGCGTCGACGTCGAGTGGGCCGGCGACGGCCGGGTCGAGTCCGGGTATGCGGCTCGCGTCGGCCCGTGCGACCACCGGCCGCAGCAGCGCCTTGCTGGGGTCGCAGGCCCAGAACGAGCATTCGCCGCCGATGAGGTCGCGCTCGATGATCACGGTGCTGAGTCCGGCGGCGCGGGCGCGTTCGGCCACGTTCTCGCCGACCGGGCCCCCGCCGATGACGATCACGTCGTAGGTGCGGGTCGTGTCGTTCTTCACTGCTGCGTTCGTCACTGCTGTGTTCCTCACTGATTCGTTCATTGCTTCCGTGACTCGGTCGGACACTCCGGCGGCCGTGGCCCATTGCCGGCCGCGATTGCCGTTTCAGGCGCCGTTTCCCGCCGCCGGACGGCCGGGCTGCCACACCGCACGGGGTCGAGGGGGCGGTCACGGGATGGGACGGCATCGGCGGACAGAGCCGCTTCTCGGCCGGTGGCAGCCGGACCGCCGGGTGGCGGCGAGCACCCCTGCCCTCGCCCGGCGGTCCGGTGCCGGCCTTCGGCCCGGATCGCGAGAACCGCTGGACCGGACCGGCTGCCTCCGGGCCGGGCACGACCCGTCGCAGCCCTTCGGCGGTGGCTTGAGGGGTTGTCAGCGGCCGGGGAGACGCTGCGAGACCTCCTGGAGCACCCAGCCGTTGCCGTCCGGGTCGCTGAAGGTGGCGAAGGAGCCGTAGGAGGCGCGCTCGGGGTGCAGGCCGACCAGCCGCTCCTGGCCGGGGCCTCGGTGGGTGACGTGCCCGCCCTCGTGCCCGTGGAAGAGTCCGCCTGCGTCGTGGAAGATCTCGCTGACCTCGATGCCGCGGCCGGTGAGTTCCGCGCGCGCTTCCTCGATGTCGGAGACGATGAGGTACAGGCCCTGGAACGAGCCGGGAGCGATAGGGGTTATCCCCTCACCGAAGATGATCGAGCACTCGGAGCCGGGCGGCGTGAAGTGCACGACCCGGAAGTCCTCGTTGGCCGTGTAGTCCACGTCCAGGCGGAATCCGACCTTCTCGTAGAAGGCCTTGGCCTGATCGATGTCGGAAACGGGCAGCACGATCATTTCGAGCTTCAGATTCATGAGGGTGTCCTTGTTCCTTGACGTCTGTGGATTACGCCCAATGCGTCACCGGACCGTCGAATGGGGTTTCGTTGGTCGGAGAGGTCTGCGTGTCCTGTGGGCTTGTCGCTGACCTGTAATCCAGAGAACCAGCCGGAAAGGCACCTAGGGCCGGTCAAGCAGGCCTGCCTCGACCATGGCCTACTGGTCCAGGGACTGGCAGGCCCCCTTTCCCTGTCGCTGAGTCACCGCCGATGCAGGCTTCGGGATAACGCACCTTGAACCTCGTCGAGGCGACCGGCGAAAGGTCGTCGACGCGGCCACGGGCCGACCTCTGGACGACAGCGCGGCATTCGGCTCCACCGCTGGCCCCGCCGTCGGCGAGGTCATGCACGCCCGCCACTTGGGCCCTAACCGGAGATGATCTGCGTGCCCAACGGGCGTGGCCGGGGTGGGCAGCACGCGGCAGCGGCTGCCGGACCGCCCGTGACGCTGCACGCACCCTCGCGCCTGCTTCCCCGAAACGTCCTCGACGGCCCACTTTTCGTAACAACGCATACGGTGATCCCGAATCCGCTCCTAATCACCATGGCCATATTCGGGAAGAGTCTGTTTACTCGACGTCACTCGCTGCGGGAAAGCAATCGGGACGACTCCAGTTCGCTTTTACAGGGTGACTGTTTCCGGAAGTCCCCTTTTTCGCAGACAGCGACTGGCTCATGTGACCGCATTATTGCTCTGTACGTTTGCTGGGAGCGCGCGCCGAGGGCTATCCTCAATATATGGCCAAGACGTCGTCCGGTTCAGGTGATAACAAAGAGCTGAGCGATTTTCTGCGATCGCGGCGCGCGCGGGTGGCTCCTGAGCAGGCCGGGGTCACGCCGGGGGCGAGTCGCCGTGTTCCGGGACTCCGCCGTGAGGAGGTTGCGCTCTTGGCCGGATTGAGCGCGGACTACTACATCCGCCTGGAACGTGGCCGGGCGGCCAATGCCTCTGAAGAAGTACTGGAGGCCGTAGCCCGGGCTCTGCGGCTGGATGATGTCGAGCGTGCGCATCTGTTCAACCTGGCCAGGCCGCAGTCCGTGGCCAGAGCGAGCAAGCCTGCAGTCCCGCGGCGAGTGCGTCCGGGTGCGTACGCTCTGCTTGAGGCTCTGCGGGATACCCCTGCCATGATTTTGGATGGCCGTATGGACGTCCTTGCCCTCAACCGGATGGCTCGCGCGATATATGTCGATTTTGAGATCATGCCGGTCCGTGAGCGCAATATGGCGCGATTCATATTTCTCGACCCTGCGGCGCGTGAACTATTCATTGACTGGGACATGGCCGCCCGCATGGTCGTCACAGGTTTGCACCTGTATGCGGGTCGGCATCCGAACGATCCACGACTGACCGAGCTACTTGATCAGCTTTCGGCCGTGGACGAAGACTTTCACCGATGGTGGGCGGCACACGACGTGGAGGAGTTCGCCCACGGCACCAGACACTATCGGCACCCCCTGCTCGGCGAAGTCACCCTGAACTATGAGAGCCTCATATTCCCCGGCGACCCGGACCAGTGGTTGTTCGTGAGTACAGCCGAGCCCGGCTCACCATCATCCACAGCATTGCGCACCCTCGCCGGCCGGATCGGCGCCCTGGACACCTCGGTACATGCAGGCTCCGCGAGCAGCCCCGAGCGACTGTCTGACCGTCAGCCCCAAGTGCAGCCGGAAAAGGGTTGACGTCAGACGGTCAATCACTGCCCCTTGGACGACAGTTGCCTTCGGGACCGCTCATGCCCTACGCCTCCGTCGGTGGCGATTCACCCCAACGGGTCGGCGGCAGTGAACTGACAGACCACGCTGTCATCGAGCGCCAGGGCCGCCCGGAGCCGGCGAAGCTCTTCAGCCTGGAAGGACGGACGGCGATTCGGCTGGGCTCAGGCTGCGGTCGGGGCCGGTCAAGGCCCCGGCAGCCGTGTCCCGTGTCAGGGCCTGACAGCAGTCTCAGGTTCTGGCGGCCGTGTCCGCTCGGTCCATGACGACGTCGGTGCCGGGCACTTCGTTACCGTCTTCGTCGACGAACCCGACATGGACGGGCTGACCGGTGGATCGCATCCGACGTACCGCTGAGGGGCCCGACGGGCGCGGGCGGTGATGGTCGCCCCACTGCTGGAGCGCGGCCAGCACCACCCACAGCTCACGCCCCGCCGGTGTCAGGTGGTAGCTCTGTCGCGGCCTGCTGCCCGGCTCCTGATAAGTCTTCGTGCTCAGTACGCCGGTCTCGACAAGCAGCTTGAGCCTGGCGCTGAGCAGGTTCGACGCGATGCCCAGGGACGACTGGATGTCGGCGAACTTGTGCCTGCCGGCGAAGACCTCGCGGAGTACCAGAAGGGACCAGCGCTCGCCGAGAATCTGCAGGCTGCGCTCGATGGAGCAGGCCGGCTCGTCGTTCGTGGGGCCTGACCACTGCCGTCCGGTTGGCACTGTCCACCTCCTACGTGGTGCCGGTCCCGCGTTCGCCCGGCTGTCGCATCGTGCAGCAGACAGTCTACACCCTGGGTTTCCTCTTGCAATTCAGGCCGCGAACCAGACCTCTACGCAGCCCCGAGTGACCGCATGTCACGCATTGCCACCTCATATCCACTCACCCCCTGCCTTGCATTTCTAAATCCAGACGTTAATCTGGAGGCATGGGTGGCGCACTCCACGTGAACCGCCCGGAGACACGGGGCGGATGACGCCCCCCTCCAGCCACGCCGGACCGTGCGCCGGCAGCCGTCAAGGCCGTCACAGCCGGGCCCCCTGGCTTCAGCCGGCCTCGTCGGCCGACCGACAACCACCGACCACCAACCACCGAGCGGCCCGCCTGGACATGGCGGGCCGCTCGCCAAGAAGAAAGAAGGCACGATGGAGATCAAAGGATCAGTCGCCCTGGTCACGGGCGCCAATCGCGGCATCGGCCACGCATTCGCCCGCTCACTGATCGACCACGGCGCGGCCAAGGTCTACGCCGCCACCCGCGACCCGGCCAACGTGACGGATCCCGATCTGGTCCCGCTGCGTCTGGACGTCACCGACCCGGAGAGCGTCGCCGCGGCCGCCGCCGTCGCCGACGACGTCTCCATCGTGATCAACAACGCCGGGATCGGCGGCGCGGGCACCAAGCTCCTGGAAGGCTCGTTCGACGGTGCGCGCCAGGCCATGGAGGTCAACTACTTCGGCACCTGGGCCGTCTCACGGGCCTTCGCCCCGGCCCTGGCCCGCAACGGCGGCGGAGCGCTGGTCAACATGCTCTCGCTGGCCTCCTGGGCCAGCCAGGCGCAGTTCGCCGGATACGCGGCCTCCAAGGCCGCGCAGTGGTCACTGACGGACGCGCTGCGACGGGCCCTGTACGCACAGGGAACCCTCGTCGTCGGGGTGCACGCCGGCTTCGTGGAGACGGATCTCAGCGCCTGGACCGACGCGCCGAAGGTCAGCCCCGCCACCGTGGCCGAGCTGACCATGCAAGCCCTGGCCGGCGACCGGTTCGAAGTCCTCGTCGACGAGGAGACCCGGCGCGTCAAGGCCGCACTGTCACAGCCGGTGAGCGCGCCACCCGTCGCCTGACGCCCCGCTCCCGTCGAAACCCGACCGGAGGAGCCCCGCTTCCTGCTACCGGCAATGACGCAGCGAGCCCTCATCACCGGACTGTGGGCCGCCCCACCGGTTCGGCCTCCGGGTCCGCCCTCCGGGTCCGCCCTCCGGGTCCGGCCTCTCGAGTCGGCGTCCCCCGGGCCGGCAGCACCGCGACGGCCGGTGAACGGCGCTCACGCGCACGGCCCACTTCCCGGCGCATCCCAACCCACCGCAGGACCTCGCATCCCACCCCCGCAGGACACAGAGAGGACGATCCATGGGAACCTCCGCGCCAATGGCCATCGCCGCGGCCCAGACCGCCTTCCAGAGCTTCGGCGCGGCGATCGCCCTGCTGGACGCGCGGGGAACAGTGGTCGGATGGACGCAGGCCGCCCAGCAGCTCGTCGGCCACTCGGCCGCGGACGTGGTGGGCCGTTCCGGTACCGACTTGCTGGCGGGCAGCGACGACCGGGCGAAGGCGTCGGCGCTCGCCGGCTCGGACAGTGCCCCGTCCCGCTGGACCGGGCTGACAGGGGTCCGCCACCGCGACGGTCGCAGGATCGACGTACGCCTGTGCGTGCAGCCGCTGACCGGCCAGGACAGTCGGGCGCAGTGGCTCGTGGCGGCCACCGACAAGGAGACGCCTCCGTCGTGGGTCGCGGACGGATCCGGCATGGAGTCACTGACGGGCGCGCTGCATCTTCCGAGCCGTCTGCCGGTCGGTGTGGTGATACGGGACACCGAGCTGCGTTGCACCTGGGTCAACGACACCCAGGGCCTCAAGGACGGCATCCCTCTGCAGCGGCGGCTGGGGCGCACGTTGACGCAGGCAGCGCCCGGCGAGGAGGCCGAATCGATCGAGTCGGTGATGCGCCAGGTGCTGGAGAGCGGTATGCCGGCGATCAACAGGGAATACCGTGCCTTCCTGCCGATGCACGCGCACCGTGAGCCCGCGCTGGCGGCCTCCGTCTTCCGCATCGACGACGGTGAGGGTCATGCGCTCGGCGTGTGTGCCGTGAGCGTGGATGTCAGCGACAGCAGGCGGGCGCGGGAGCGACTGGCGATCCTCGGCGAGGCCGGGAAGCGGATCGGCACCACCCTCGACGCCATGCAGACCGGGCAGGAACTGGCCGACCTCACCGTGCCTCTCCTCGCCGACTACGCCACCGTCGACCTCGCCGAGTCCGTCCTGCTCGGTGAGGAGCCCCAGGCACGGACGGGTCCTGAGGGCCGCCGTGTCCCGGCCTTCCGGCGCGCGGGCCTCGCCTCGGTCAACGAGGGAGCCCCGGAGTCCCTGTGCGCGCGGGGAGAGCCGGTGCTGGTCCCGCCGGCATCACCCTTCACCGGCGTCCTGCTCTCCGGACAGTCCCACTTCGAGCCCGTGCTGGACACCTCCCCCGGAACGTGGCTGGACCACCACGACGCGGTACGGGCGGCGATCCACGATCACACGATGCACTCCTTGATGATCGTTCCGATCCATGCGCGGGGCGCCGTGCTGGGCGTGGCCGTGTTCGTGCGGACCGCGGATCGTGTGCCGTTCGAGGAGGACGATCTGCTGCTGGCCGAGGAACTGGTCGGCTGGGCCGCGCTGTCCCTGGACAACGCCCGCCAGTACGCGCGCGAACGCTCCGCGGCCCTGGCCCTGCAACGCCATCTGCTCCCGCACCACGTGACCGGCGGGACCGCGGCCGACGTCGCCTGGCGCTACCTGCCCGCCGACAGCCACCACGGTGTCGGCGGGGACTGGTTCGACGTGATTCCCCTGTCCGGCGCACGCGTCGCCCTGGTCGTCGGCGATGTGGTCGGCCACGGCATCAACGCCGCCGCCACCATGGGCCAACTCCGCACCGCCGTACGCACCCTGGCCGCTATGGACATGCCGCCCGACGAGCTGCTCGCCCGCCTCGACGAGCAGGTCCTCCGCCTCGCCGCGGCCGACACCGACCCCCACGCCCCGGACACCGCGACCATGGCTGCCACCTGCCTGTACGCCGTGTACGACCCCGTCACCCGGCAGTGCACCGTCGCCCGGGCCGGCCACCCGCCGCCGGCGGTCATCGACCCGCACGGTCATGTCACGTTCCCCGACCTGCCGACCGGAGCCCCACTGGGCGTGGGCCTCGTCCCCTTCGAGTCCGTCACCCTGGAACTGCCCGAGCACAGCGTCCTCGCCCTCTACACCGACGGCCTCATCGAGGCCCGCGGACAGGACGTCGACACGGGCATGGACCGCCTTGCGACCACCCTGGCCGAGCCCGACCAGCCGTTGGAGAGCCTCTGCTCATCCGCCGTCGACACGCTGTCGTGCGAGGCACCCAGCGACGACGTCACCCTGCTCCTCGCCCGCACACACGCACTCGGCCCCGAGCAGACCGCCTCCTGGCAACTCCCCGCCGATCCGGCCCTCGTCGGCCACGCCCGGACCCTGACCACCCGCCAACTGCGCCGATGGGGACTGGACCACCTGGCCGACTCCACCGAACTCGTCGTCAGCGAACTGGTCACCAACGCCATCCGCCACAGCAGCGGCACCATCGGCCTGCGGATCATCCGCCACGAGGCACTGACCTGCGAGGTCACGGACACCAGCAACAGCCATCCCCGTCTGCGCCACCCCCACACCACCGACGAGAACGGCCGCGGCCTCCACCTCGTCTCCCAACTGACCCGCAGATGGGGAACCCGCCACACACCGGACGGCAAACTCGTCTGGGCCGAACAGCACCTCACCCCCAAGCTCTGAACACCTGCCCGCGAACACCCACGCCGGTCACCGGGGCCCATCCGCGATCGACCGGCCCGGGACCGCGCAACCAGCGATCAGGGACGTGGGGCAGGTCACCCACAGCTGACTTGCAATACTAAATTCAGGATCTAGCATGAATGGCATGACCGAGACTGCGGCACCTTTGCGCATCATCGAGGAGTCACCCGCGTACTGGCGGGTCCTCTTCGACAACCCACCCCTCAACGTCGTCGACCACACCGTGTTCGAGGGCCTGCAGAACCTGCTGGCACGGATGGACACCAGCCCGGAACTCCGCGTCGTCGTATTCGAAAGCGCCGACGCCGACTTCTATCTCGCCCACTTCGACATGACCGGCAAGTCGGCCCACATCGCCGCGACCGCCGGCCGTTCCGGCCTGTCCGTCCCCACGGACACCTTCGTCCGCCTCACGACGTCCCCCGTGGTGAGCATCGCGAAGATCCGCGGTCGCGTCCGCGGCGTGGGCAGCGAGTTCGTCCTCGCCTGCGACATGCGCTTCGCCTCCCGCGAGAACGCCGTCCTCGGCCAGCCCGAGGTGGGGGCAGGGGTCATCCCCGGGGGCGGTGGGACGGAGCGCCTTCCGCTGCTGACCGGACGAGGACGCGCGCTGGAGATCATCCTCGGCGCCGACGACTTCGACGGCGACACCGCCGAACGCTACGGCTACGTCAACCGGTCCCTTCCGGACGGCGAGCTGGACGGGTTCGTCGACACCCTCGCGCGGCGCATCGCCTCGTTCGACCGACGCCCGATCGAGACGGCGAAGAACCTCGTCAACCGGGTCTCGCTGCCGTCCGTGGACAGTCTCCTCGACGGCCGCGACGCCTTCGGGGCCGCCCTCGCCTGGCCCGAAACCCAACAGCGGGTCGCAGCCCTGTTCAAGCGCGGGATGCAACAGGAAGGGGACCTGGAGAACCGACTCGGCGCACATCTCGCCGATCTCCTCGACGACTGAGCGGCCCAGGACGAAGACGTCGGACGTGCCGGTGGGAAGGGAGGGGCGGGTCACCCTGCAGGCGTCCTTGCCGAACGACAAGTTCGATCCAAGGCATGCACGGTGGCCCGCCCCGCGCGAGCCGCGACCGCGCGCTCAGTCGGCAGCAGCGCCGAACCACTTGGGCAGTCGGCCGTTCAGGTCCTGCTGGTCCTCACCGACCCATGCCACGTGGCCGTCCGGGCGCAGCAGCACGGCGGGCACGTCCAGTTCCTCGCTGACGTCGACGACGTGATCGACCCGGTCCGACCAGCCCTCGACCGAGAGCCGGCCGGTCTGGTCGAGCAGCAGTCCGCGGCCGCTGTGCGTCAGCTCGTAGAGGCGACCCCGCTTCAGCCCCACGTCCCGCATCCGCCGGCCGAGCAGATCGTGTCCTTCGCCGAAGTCGTAGCGGACTCCGATCGCGGTGATCTTCTCGACCAGGTACCGGTTCACGTCCTCGAAGTCCATCAGCTCCGACAGCAGCCCACGCACCGCCCGGGGCCCCGGTTCGGTGGACATCAGCTCCATCTGCGCGCGGGTGTTGGTCAGCACGTCCGCCGCCACCGGGTGCCGTTCGGTGTGGTAGCTGTCCAGCAGTCCCTCCGGCGCCCGGCCGTCGACCTCGGCGGCCAGTTTCCAGCCGAGGTTGAACGCGTCCTGGATGCCGAGGTTGAGGCCCTGCCCGCCGACCGGTGGGTGGATGTGCGCCGCGTCGCCGGCCAGCAGCACCCGGCCGACCCGGTAGCGCTCGGCCAGCCGTGTCGCGTCGCCGAACCGGGACAGCCAGCGCGGTGAGTGCACGCCGAAGTCGGTACCGGCGAAAGCCCGGAGCTGCTGCTTGAGCTCCTCGAGAGTCGGCGGGGCCGCGCGGTCCTCGGTCACTCCCCGGGCGGGCACGACGACGCGGTACCGCCCGTCGCCGAGCGGCCCCACGCCGAACCGCAAGTGGGTTCTGCGGACTTCGGCCACCACGGTGGCCACCGTCTCCTGCGGCGCGGCCACCTCCATCTCGCCCAGCAGCGTCTCGACGCGGGTGGGCTCGCCGGGGAAGCCGACGCCGAGCAGTTTGCGCACCGTGCTGCGGCCGCCGTCACATCCGACGAGGTAGCGCGAGCGCACCTGTGTGCCGTCGGCGAGTTCGACGGTGACGCCGGCGTCGTCCTGGCTCAGCCCGACCAGTTCGCCGCCGCGCCGGATCCCGGCGCCGAGCTCGGTGGCACGCTCGGCCAGCAGACGGTCGATGAGGGGCTGCGGGATGCCGAGAACATAACCGTGCGCGGTGTCCAGTCGCTCGGGCGACGGCTTGCCGATCCCGGCGAAGAAGCCACCCGCCGGGTGCTTCGTGCCGAGCGCGAGGAACCGTTCCAGCAGTCCGCGCTGGTCCATCACCTCGATGCTGCGCACGTGCAGGCCGAGCGCGCGGACGTACGGGGTCGGCTCCGTCTCCTTCTCCAGCACGAGCACGTGGACGCCGTGCAGTCGCAACTCGGCGGCCAGCATCAAGCCGGTCGGTCCGCCGCCGGCAACGATCACGTCGATCATGAGAACCCCCGATTCGGCAAAGGTGCGTTCAGCCGGCTGCTCCCGCGCGACCCGTACGCCACCAGAAGCGTACGTACTTCGCGAAGCTCTGATTCCGGCAGGTTCTGGCTTCGGTCGGAGATTCTGCATCACGACCCGGGCCTTGCCGCAAGGCCCCCGGTGGGCTATACCTTGAGAGTGGCAAGGAGTGGGTGACCTCCTTGCCTTTGTCTTTTGTGGCCTTGTCTCCTGTGCGTCCACTGCGGACGGACAGGCCCTCCGTGGGCGGCGAGACGTACGAGCACATCGAGGGCCTGCCGCGGCGGTTACGGACGCGGCAGGCCTCGATGTCGTTCGTGCGCGTCACTGGTCACCGGCGCACGTCGTCTCCGCCCTCGTCGATCGCGCGGATGACCACGGGGTAGTCGGGAACACCCTCGGGCTGGGGGCACCGCACGATGCGCGCCGCGATCTCCGTGACCCGTTCGAGGCTCTCGCAGTCCAGCACCCAGTATCCGCACAGGAGTTCCTTCGTCTCGCCGTACGGACCGTCCGAGATCACCGGCCGGCCGTCCTCGCCCGCGCTCACGAACCGGGTCTGCGCGGGCTCGACCAGGCCTTGCCCGTCCACGAGCTCCCCGGACTCGGCAAGGTCGTTGTTGACGGCCTCCATGAAGGAGAACATGGCCTGCATGTCCTTCTCGCTCCATGCGGGACTGTGCTCGGATCCCTTGCCGCGCATGGCCTCGTAGTCGGCCTGGCTCGCCTGGACCATCACCAGATACTTCATCGTTTCGCTCCCTCGGTGCGGGGCCGCCCCATGCGGGCAACTCTCACAGGGGACGTCGGAGCGGATGACGGTTTCTCGACACGGCACGGAGGATTCTTTTCCCGCCGGGTGCGCACTGCTGCTCCGGCGCGTTGCCGTCAGGCCTCCTCAGCCCGCCCGCAGCACCTCGGGGTTGGCGCAGTGGACCAACGGCTCGCCGCGCAGATAGCGGCCGACGTCGGCGGCGACGATCCGCGCGGCCTTGTGTGCCACTTCCTGACTGCCTCCCGCGATGTGCGGGGTGAGGACGGCACCGGGGGCGGTCAGCAGCCTGGAGGTGGCGGGCAGCGGCTCTTCGGGGAAGACGTCGAAGCCGGCGCCCGACAGCTGCCCGGAGTCCAGCGCGTCGCAGACCGCGTCGTAGTCGAGGAGCGCGCCGCGAGCGCAGTTGACCAGGACCGAGCCGCGGGGCATCCTCGCGAGCTGCCGGCTTCCGATCATGCCCGTGGTCTCCTCGGTGACCCGGGCGTGCAGGGAGACGATGCGGGAGCGGGTGAGCAGTTCGTCGAGGGAGACCTGTTCGGCGAGGCCGGCCAGCGCCTCGGGGCGGACGTAGGGGTCGTGGACGAGGACGTGGGCGCCCATCGCCGCCAGGATCCTGGCGACCCGGCTGCCGATGGCGCCGAAGCCGATCAGTCCGACGGTGGCGCCGTCGATCTCGATGCCGCAGTTGTCGTAGTCGTAGTAGTCACCGCGCCAGACGCCCCGGCGCAGGTCGGTGTGGGCGTCTCCGACACCGCGGGCGGCGGCGAGCAGCAGGGTGAGCGTGTGTTCCGCGGTGGCGGTGGCGTTGCGTCCGGGGGCGTAGCAGACCGCGACGCCGTGCCGGGTGGCGGCTTCGACGTTGGCGTTGACCGGGCCGCCGCGGCTGGTGCAGAAAAGCTTCAGATCGGGGCAGTGGGCGAGGATCCGCTCGGTGAGCGGGCCGTGTTCGGTGACACAGATCTCGGCTCCCCGGAGTGCCTCGATCATCTCGTCCTCACTGCCGGAGGCCTCGATGACTTCGGCGACCGGCCCGAGCGGGGTGTGCGGCCAGTCGAACCGGATCTCTCGTACGTCCAGCGGGGTGTCCCCCGCCGCCGTTCGCACGGCCCGGGTGAAGAGGTCCGGGCGGATGAAGTGGTTGCCGGCGACGAGGACGGTGGTGCTCATGAAGGGCAGCTCCTGAGGGGCGAGGACGGATGCGGGACGGGTGAGAGACGACGCCGGGCGAGTGCGAGGCGGATGCGGGACGGATACGCAACGACGCCGGACGGATGCGGGGCGGGTGCGGTCAGTGGAGGGCGGTTGTCAGGGCCGGGGTCGGGGCGTTGAAGCTGAGCAGCGCGGTCTGCCCGTTCTCGAGACGGATCTCGGTGCGTGCGCCGTTGTCCAGCCGGGGGAAGACGCGGCGGTAGTCGGCGAGCGGGATGCCCAGCAGGTGGCACAGCAGCACGCGGACGAGCGTGGAGTGTGCGACGAGCAGGATCCGGCCGCGCGGCTGTGCGCGGGCGAGGTCGGCGAGGCAGTCGGCGGCGCGCTCGGCGGCGTGGCGCGGATGCTCGCCGCCGGGCAGATGGTGCGCCACCGGGTCGGCGAGGAAGGCGGCCAGTTGCTCCGGGAAGCGCCGGTGCATCTCGTCCCTGGTCAGGCCCTCGCCCTGGCCGAAGTCGAGTTCGTAGAGGCGCTCGTCGACGCCCGCGGTGAGGCCGCACGCCGCGGCGGCGGGGCCGGCGGTGAGCCGGGCACGGGAGAGCGGGGAGCTCCAGATGCCGGTCAGTGCGGCGGTGGCGGCCCAGCCGGCGAGGGCGGCGGCCTGCTCGCGGCCGAGGTCGGTCAGCGGCACGTCGGTGCGCCCGGCGTAGCGGTTCTCCGCGTGCCAGACGGTCTCGCCGTGGCGTACGAGGATGAAGTCGGTCACGGTGCTGCCCTCCTGCGGGCGTGGTCGGCCACGGTCCGGTCGAGCCAGCCACGGCGGGTGAGTTCGTCGATGAAGCGGAGGTGTGCCGGGAGGTGACGCGCGGTACGCGCCGGCCTCGGGTTGATCTCCCGGGCGGTACGGACCATGGCGGCGGCCGCCTGCTGCAGACCGGCGCCGGAGGAGGTGGCGGCGAGGACGGCCATGCCGACGGCGCCCTCGGCATGCTGCGGCAGCCGTACGGGGCGGCCGAGGACATCGGCGCGCAGCTGACACCAGTACGCGTTGCGGGCGCCGCCGCCGGTGAGGGTGAGTGGTCCGTCGACGGGTGCGCCGAGGTGGTCGAGGTAGTCGAAGCAGAGCCGTTCCAGGCAGGCGACGCCGAGGAGCACGGCATGGAACTCGGCGGCCCGGGTGGGGGCGTGGCCGAGGAGGAAGGGTTCGGCTCCGGGGGCGCGGAAGGGAAAGCGTTCGCCGCCGCCGGCGACGAGGGGATAGGCGACCGCGTCCGGGTCCAGGGCGGCGGCCTGTGCGGTGAGCGCGTCCAGGTCGGCTCCGGGGAAGCGCTGGGAGAGAACGCCCGCGCCGCTGCTGGAGGCGCCGCCCGGCAGCCAGGTCCCGCCGGGTCCGCGGTGGCAGTAGACGACGCCCGCCGGGTCGCGGACCAGGTGCGGGCTGCTGCCCTTGAGGACGAGGGTGGTGCCGAGCACCGAGTTCCAGGCGCCGGGTGCGAGCGCTCCCGCGCCGATCTGAGCGGCGCAGCCGTCGGTCATCCCCGCGACGATGGTGGTCCCTTCGGGGATGCCGGTGGCGTCGGCGGCCGCGGCGCAGACGGTGCCGAGCGTGCTGCCGGGGCGCACGACGTCGGGCAGGAGGCCCTCGGGGACGCCGAGTTCTTCCATCACCTGGTGCGGCCAGCGCTCCTCGACGAGGTGGTAGCCGGTCTTGAGGGCGTGGCTGGCATCGCTCGCGAGCTGCCTGCCGGCCAACCGCCAGGTGATCACGTCGACTTGGTGCAGGAGCCGGGAGCCGGTGCGGAGCGCGGGGTCGTCCTCCAGGAGCGAGACGAGCTTGGGCAGCGCCCACGACGGCTGCATGGTGCGGTAGCCCAGTTCCTGCCAGACCTTCTGACCGGCGGCGTTGACCGCGGCGGCCTGTGCGGCGGCGCGCCCGTCGTCGTACATCAGGCCGGGAGTGCGCGGGGTACCCCGGTCGTCGGCGAGCAGGATCGTGCCGGAGGTGCCGTCGATCGCCAGGCCGCGGACGCGTCGCGCGTCGATTCCGTCGAGGGCCTGTCGGCAGGCGGCGGCGAGCGCGCGCCACCACTCCTCGGGATCCTGCTCGTGGCGGTTGCCGTCGCGCCGGCCGGTCAGTGGACGGGCGGCGGTGGCCAGGACCTGCCCCGTGCCGTCGACGGCGACACAGCGCGCGCTCTGGGTGCCGAGGTCGAGCCCGAGCCAGATGCCGTCGAGGGCGGGGGCGGCGTCCGTGCGGCGCGGGTCAGACACGGGGTTCTCCATGGGTGGTGGCGGCCGGTTCGGTGGCTTCGGTCGGCCGTCCGGGAGCTTCGGCGGGGCGGTCGGCGCTCCCCTGCCAGACGGCGCCGCCGCGCCAGCCCGCCTCCCGGGCGAGCGCCCGCCGGCCGAGGAAGTCCTCGTACTGCGCGGCGTAGAACTCCGCCCGCTCCGGTTCGGGCTCCCAACCGCGCTGCATCCGGACGTACTTGGCGGCGGCGCTGTGCATGCTGGTCTCGGCGCCGGTGCGGACCAGGCCGGTGAGGAAAGCCCCCTTGGCGCCGAGTTCGGTGTCACCCGAGCGGGCGGTGGGCACCCCGGTGGCATCGGCGATCAGCGCGCACCAGGCGTCGCTGTTGGCGCCGCCGCCGCACAGGCGCAGCTCGCTGACGTCCGTGCGGGCGGCGGCCAGCGAGTCCCGCAGGACCAGCGAGAGCCCGTCGAAGACGGCACGCGCCAGGTCGGCGGGCGTGTGCTCCAGGGACAGTCCCCAGAAGGAGCCTCGGGCGCCGGGATCGAGGAAGGGGGCGCGCTCGCCGGCCGGGGAGAGGTACGGCAGGAACATCAGTCCATGGGCGCCGGGCTCCGACTCGAAGGCCAGCTGCGCCAGCTCCGGCGGTCCGGGCAGATGCAGCAGGCGGGCCGCCCAGCCGAGCACCTCGGCGCCGTTGAGCGTGGGGAAGGCCCGCAGCACCCTTTCACGGCCCCGGTAGGCGATGTGGATGCCGGACGGCTCGCCGCTGGTGTCGATCCCGGTGCGGACGATCTCGGTGCACAGCGTGGTGCCCAGGATGCTGCACGCCTGGCCGGGGTTGACGACGCCGACGCCTCGGGCGGTGGCGGCGATGTCGTACGGGGACATCACCACCGGCAGGCCCGCCGGAAGGCCCAGTTCACCCGCGGCCCCGGTGGTGATCTCGGCGATTCGCTGGGACTCGCCGAGGACGGTGGGCAGCAGGCGTTCGTAGGCGCCGAGGCCGAACAGTTCGATGATGCCGGGGTCGTAGTCGCCGGTGGTGTGGTCGAGGAACGGGGCGGAGGCGTCGGACTCGTCGCTGGCCCGGACGCCGGTGAGGCGCAGGAAGAGCCAGCCGGCGGCGGTCAGCGAGGTGGCGGAGCGGGCCAGCCGGTCCGGGTCGTGAGCGGCGAGCCAGCTGAAGATGGCGTTGGGCATCCCGGCGCAGGTCAGGGAGCCGTTGCGGCGGAAGGCCGCCTCCAGGACGCCGTCGCGCTGCCAGTCGGTGAGCAGGTCCCCGGCGCGGCCGTCGGACCACAGGATGGCGGGCCCGGTGGGGCGGCCGTGGTCGTCGACGAGCCAGGCGCCGTCGCCCTGCGCGGTGAAGGACACCAGCCGTACCGGGTCGGTCAGTCCGTCGAGGACCGTACGGACGGTGTGGACGACGGCGTTCCAGACGTCGTCCATGTCCTGTTCCGCCCAGCCGGGGTGCGGGCGCAGGACCTCGGTGCCCCGGCGGGCGACGGCGATCTCGGTGCCGCGGTCGTCGAAGACGACGGACTTGATCACCGTGGTGCCGACGTCGATGGTCAGTACGGACATCAGTGTGGTCCTCTCACGCCGGCCGGGGCGGTGGTGGGCGCGGTGCCGTCCGGGGCGTCGCCGTGCCGGGCGCCGGCGCCGTCGCCTTCCGCCGTACCGGGCGCGGCCGGCAGCTTCAGGAAGTGGGCGAGCAGACAACTCAGCACATACATCCCCGCGAAGATCCAGACCACGCCTTCGACGCCGAGCGGTCCGACGAAGACGGCGACGACGGCGGGGCCGACGAAGGTGCTGGCGCCCGCGCCCAGGTTGAGGGCGGCCAGGGCCTGGCCCTGGTGCTTCGGCTCCAGGGTGGGCACCAGCGCCGATAGCGGTACATAACCTGCCAGCGTAGCGCCGTAGAACGCGGCGACCAGGAGGGCGAGCGGGAAGTTCGCGCCCACCGCGTCCGGGACGTAGAAGAGCAGCAGTGTGCTGAGCGCGCAGCCGGCGCCGCCGAACCAGGCGATGGTGCGGCGCCAGCCGAACCGGTCGCCGACCACGCCGAACAGCAGGTTGGCGAAGATGTTGGTCGCGAACATCGCGCTGAGCAGGTGCAGCCACTGGGTGAGGCTGAAGCCGACCGTTCTGGTGAAGTGGATCGGCAGGATGACGAAGAAGCCGAACTGCGAGGCCGTGTTGATCACCCGTACGACCGAGCCGACCCCGACCCGGGGGTTGCGCCACAGGATCGTGATGCTGCCGAGCAGGGTGGCCACCGGCCCCTCCCCCTCGCCGTGGGCGCGCCGAACCCCCCGGTCGTCACCGACCAGCAGCAGGGCGATCAGCCCGCCCGCGGCCACGAGCATCAGCGCGGCCCACAGGGTGGCGTAGGCGCCGATGTGCGGGATGAGCCCGCCGGCGACCAGCGAGCCGAGCGTGGGCAGGCCACCGGTGAAGGCGAACCAGAACCAGCCCATGGCCGTACCGAGCCGGGCGCGGGGTGCCACGCCGGCGATCCAGACGAGGAACCCGTAGGCGAACAGCGGATAGCCCAGGCCGCGCAGCCCGTACGCGAGCATCATCAGCGGATAGCTGGTCAGCGGGATGGCGGCGGTGAGGAAGAGCAGTTGGAAGGCGCCCCAGACACCCAGCCCGGCCCACATGACGCGGCGCGGCCCCCACAGGTCGGACAGCGCTCCGGAGAGCCAGGCGGCGACGGCGGCGGCGACTCCGTAGACGGTGAACAGCAGGGCGACCCGGGATTCGGAGAGGCCCCGGTCGAGGAGGTAGGGCGAGAGATAGCCGGTCTCGACCCCGTCTCCGATCATGAAGAGGAGGAGTCCGAGGTATCCCCAGGCGAGGGTCGGCGGGATGCCCAGGCGTGTGATCAGTGAACGCGGAGGAGGATTCTTCATCGAATCTCCCTTTCTGCGGCGGCGGGGCAGAAGGGTGGACGCAGCGATGGAACCGCCGGGTGGAAACGGGCGTCAATGGCCGCCGGAATCTTCGCATCGAGGCCGCGACCTGCCATGTTGCGTCGTACCGGAGCCCGCGTGCGGACCTCCTTGCCGCCGCGCGAGCCATGTGAAATCCGTGGGAACATAACGCGGCGAGTTCACGCGACGGAGCCCGTACGGTGTGATCCACAGACACATGGACTGCGGACTGCACGGGCGCGCCACCCGGCGGCCGGGACCGCCCGGACAGCGGGTCGGAGGGAGCGGGTAGCGATGGACCGGGTCGAGGCGCAGGAGGAACGGCGGCGCCGCATGCGGGACGCCGTCATCGCCCGCGGGTTCGTGCGCACCGCGGACCTCGCCGACGAGTTCGGCATCAGTCTGATGACCGCCCACCGCGATCTCGACGCCCTTCAGACGCAGGGGTGGCTGCGCAAGGTGCGCGGTGGTGCGACGGGGCTGCCGTCGGCGCAGTTCCACGGCAGCGTCGCGGAGCGGATGGCCACCATGGCGCAGACCAAGCAGCAGCTCGCGCGCGCCGCCGCCACGCTGTTGGTTCCCGGGCAGACGGTGCTGCTCGACGACAGCACGACCTGTCTGCTGCTGGCACACCAGCTCGCCGAGCACGCGCCGCTCACGGTGATCACCAACTCGCTGCCGGCCCTCACCACCCTCGCCAAGGAGCCCGCCATCGCGCTGATCACGCCGGGCGGTGCGTACTTCCCGGCGTATGACGCCTTCATGGGCCCGCACACCGCGGACGCGGTACGGGCCTTTCGCGCCGATGTGCTGTTCATGTCCACCACGGCAGTCACCAACGGCCGCTGCTACCACACCTCGCCGGAGACCGTGCAGGTCAAGCGAGCCATGATCGAGAGCGCCGACCGCCGGGTACTGGTCGCCGACCACACCAAGTTCACCAAGGGCGGTCTCTACGCACTCGCTCCGCTGACCGACTTCGATCTGCTGATCGTCGACGACGGACTGGCGGTTGAGCAGGTGCGGGCCGTACGGGCGGGCGGCACCGAGGTGATGGTGGTGCCGGGGCAGAACCGGCGACCTGACCCGGTGAGTTGACGCGGCGACCTGATCCGGCGAGTTGATCCGACGAGTTGACGCGGACGGGATGTCCGACGCGTGCTCGGTCCTCGGCGATGGGCTGTTCGCACCGGCAGTCATCGACTCACGGACGTCCGTCGGACGCCGCCAGTTGGCCATCTCTCGTCAATCCGGCCGGAGCAAGGTCTGGAGGGCGTCGATGGCTGATGCCAGTATCCATGGGTCCGCTTCAGACCGATGGAGTCGGCGAGGGTTTGGATCCTGTTCCCGTTCCCACCCCAACCGGAGGGTCAACGTGCGCACTGTCATACCCGGGAGAGGCAGGCGTTCCTACGCCGTTGTCGCCGCCGCTGCCGCCCTGCTCGTCGGCACGGTACAGATCGACGCGCCGCGGGCGACGGCCGCGGCAGCCGCAAGCACCGACAAGGTTCTGGTCATCGGGCTCGACGGCACCAACCTCGACCGGGTGAAGGCGGCCGACGCGCCCAACCTCAAGCGGCTGATGGCCGAGGGCATGACCGCCGAGAGCACGCTCTACTCCCGGCCGATGGCCGACACCTCGTCGGGCCCGGGCTGGTCGACGATCGCCACGGGAGTCTGGCCCGACAAGCACGGCGTGAAGAACAACTCCTTCTCCGGGAAGCAGTTCGGTACGTACCCGGACTTCCTCACCCGGATGGAGAACGCGAACCCCTCCCTGAACACCTACGCGGCCGCCGACTGGGAGCCCATCACCTCCACCGACCAGAACGGTCCGATCTTCGGGTCCGTCGTCGACAAGCGGCTCAGCCTCAAGGGCGATGCCAACGGTTACGACGTCGAGGACCCGAAGATCGCCGCGGCGGCCGCGAACGAGCTGAGGAACGGCAACCCGGACGCCAGTTACGTCTACTTCGGCGAGATCGACATCGCCGGGCACAACCACGGTGCCGCCAGCCAGCAGTATCTCGCCACCATCAAGCGCGTCGACGCGCTCGTCGGGCAGGTACTGACCGCGGTCACCTCGCGAGCCACCTACGCGCAGGAGAACTGGAAGATCCTCGTCACCACCGACCACGGCCACACCGACGCGGGCGGTCATGGCGGCTCCTCGATCAAGGAGCGCGGCACCTTCGTCATCGCCAAGGGTCCGGGCATTGCGGCCGGTTCCGTCCGCCACGACGTGCGTCTCGTCGACGTCGCCGCGACCGCTCTGAAGCATGTCGGAGTCACCACCGGCGGCATCGACGGCTCCCCGCTCGACTCGCCGGACAACGACGCGTTCGACGGGCTCCGCTCGTCGCTGCAGACCCGGGTGGACGAGAGCGGCATCCCGTCGTCCGTCAGGGGCTTCACGCACACACCCCCGAGCGGCTGGTCGGTCGACAACTCCAGGATGGGCACCGGCGGCGTCACCGAGTGGCGCGGCTGGGCGTTCGCCACCGACGAGTTCTGGTCCCAGTCGCAGCGCGACCAATGGCGTGAGCTGAATGTCCGCAACCGTGACGTGTTCGCCGTCGCGGACTCCGACGAATGGTCCGACAAGTCCTTCACGGGCAGCTACGACTCGACACTCGTCACACCGAAGTGGCCGGTCACCGGAGGGACTTCGCGATCGCTGCGGTTCCACACCCACTACCACCACGAGTCGGGCCAGACCGCGCAGGTCCTCGTGTCGTACAACGGCGGGGCCTCCACCGTCGTGAAGAGCTTCACCGCCGACACCGTCGCCCAGTGGCAGAACATCACGCTGCAGGTACCCGCGGGCGCGACCGATGTCCAGGTGCGCTTCCGCTACGCCGGCAACAACAACTGGTACTGGACCCTCGACAACGTCTGGCTCGCCTGACGCCACACGCGGGCCGTGCATGCCGTGCATGCCGTGGAAGCCGTACTCGTCCCGTCACGGCACGAGGATGCCGCCCCGCACGCCACGCGTGCCGCCCGTCGGTCCGGCAACCCAGGACCGACGGGCGGGGCCGACTCCCCGGTCCGGCTACTGGCCGACCCTTCCGTCGACGCACTCGCGCAACAGGTCGGCGTGCCCGCAGTGACGGGCGTACTCCTCGATCCTGTGCACCATCAGCTCCCGGACGGCGATCCCTTCCTTCCCCACCCGCTCGCCCAGGTCCGTGTACTCGGCCAACGCGGCGTCCGTCGCGGCCTGTTCACGCTCCAGAGCGGCGTACGCGGCGTCGACCTCGGCCTGGTCGGCGACCGCTCCGTCGAAGTCCGCGTCACGCTGTCCGTACACCTTGGGCAGCGGATCATCGTCGCTGATCCAGTTGCGCCAGTCCCGTTCCACCTCGACGAGGTGCCGGAGGAGCCCGAGCAGGGACATGGTCGACGGCGGAACCGACCGGCGGGCCAGTTGCTCCGCGTCCAGGCCCTCGCACTTCATCCGCAGAGTGATGCGGTAGTTCGTCAGGAAGTCCTGCAGCGTCGCAAGCTCACCGTCCGGACTGGCTGCCTCGTTGTTACGGGGGTCCTCGTCCGGGTCGGTCCACATGTCGGGGTAGACGGTCGCCCGGGTCCAGCGCGCGGGTTGGTCACTCATGCGCGCCATGGTCGGCCGCGTGAGCCCAAGACCGCCAATGGTTTTCGGTCCCACGCCCGAACAGGCGGTCGACGCGCGGCACGACATCGCTAGGCGAAGCCACCGTTGCTCATCAGCAGCTGGCCGTTGATCCACCCGCCCTGTGGTGAGCAGAGGAAGTCCACGAGGTGTGCGGTGTCCTGCGGGGTGCCGACGCGGCTGAGCGGCGTCCTGCTGCGTGCGTGTTCGCGCACGTCGTCGGTCATCCATCCGGTGTCCACCGGCCCCGGGTTGATGACGTTGGCGGTGATGCCCAGATGAGCGAGTTCGTGCGCCGCGGCCAGGGTGATGCGGTCCAGAGCGCCCTTGCTCGCGCCGTACGGGAGATTGCCGACGGTGTGGTCACTGGTGAGGCTGATGATCCGGCCGCTGCCCGGCGCGGCCGCGAACCGCCGGGCGTACTCGCGGATCAGCAGCCAGGTGGCGCGGGCGTTGACCGCGAAGTGCAGGTCAAAGCTTTCGACGGTCGTGTCGAGCAGGCCGGATTCGACCGATTCGCAGTGGCACATCACCAGGGCGGTGACGCTGCCCAGGCCGTGTTCGACCTCGTCGAAGACGCGGGCCGGAGTGTCCGGGTCGGCAAGGTCCGCCTCGACAGCCGTGGAGGCGGCACCGTGCTCGGCGAGGGCATCGGTCACCGACGCGGTTGCGCCGGGCTCAGCGCCCCAGGCCATGCGCTCGTCGTAGGGACTCCAGTACGTGAAGGCGATGTCCCAGCCCGACGCCGCGAGCCGGCGGGCGATGCCCGCGCCGATGCCGACGGTGCGCCCGACTCCGGTGACCAGAGCGAGCGGGCGGGCGCAGCGAGGCGGCCGACCGTGATCGGACTGTCCTTGCCCGACGTTGTTCGTCACGGTACGAGATCGTCCGCGATCGGACACTGCGTCGGCAACCACTTATCGTGCTGCGGCAGCACCGGCGTAAGGACGGTGGAGGCGACGCGCACCCACAAGGGCGCGCTGCGCCCCGTGGGGCCGGGCGCGGGGACAGATCAGTCGGCGCGCGACAGCAGACGGGTCAGGGCCGTGTCCACCAGAGCGCGGGCGTAGTCGGCGTCGAGCAGGCCGGGACGGAAGAGAATGCGGTACATCATCGGCGCCACCACGTGGTCGATGACCACATCGACGGCAGGGACCTGCTCGTCACGTTCGCCGGCGCGGGCGAGCACGACCTCGACCTGCTCGAAGGCGTAGGCGGAGCACTGGCCGGCGTTGCTGCCGTCCGGGTCACCGGCGAGCGCGTCGCGGATGTAGGCGCGGCCGGCAGTCGAGGACATCTCCTCGAGGAACTGCACGGCCCAGGCCTCCAGATCGGCACGCAGGTCACCGAGGTCGGCCGGGGTCGTCTCCGGGCGGAGCCGCTCGACCGCGACATCGGAGAGGAGTTCCTGCATGTCGCCCCACCGGCGATAGATCGTGGAGGGGGTGACCCCGGCCCGCTTGGCGACGAGCGGAACCGTCAGCGCGGCACGGCCGACTTCGGTCTCCAGGTCGCGTACGGCCTGGTGGACCGACTGCTGGACGCGGGCGCTACGCCCTCCTGGGCGAGGTCTGGGCTGTGAACTCATAGCCACTACCTTAACGCTAAACATTCGCTTCAAGCTGGTGAGGATGCCCCGTCCGTGATGCGGCGGTGCCCTCTCGTCCGGGGCCGTCCGGCCACGTCCCATGTCAGACGGGCAGGTGATCGGCGAGGAGAGCCGGGCCGCGGACCTGCTCGTAGGCATCGGCGACGTGCAGCACGGTGGCCTCGCCCAGCGGGCGGCCCATCAGCTGCAGGCCGATCGGCAGACCTGCCGAGTCGAAGCCGGCAGGCAGGGACAGGGCGGGCAGCCCGGTGATGTTGGCGGGAGCGGCAAGACGCACATAGGCGTCGGAAACGGTTTCGACGGTTCCGTCCGCCCACTCGAAGGTCTCCTGGCCGGCCTTGGCCGCGGTGGCCGGGACCGTGGGGGCGGCGATGACGTCGACCTCGTCCAGGAGGCGGCTCCACTCGTCGCGCATGAGGGTGCGGGTGCGCTGGGCACGCAGATAGTCGGTGGCCGGGACCAGGGCGCCCGCTTCGAGCAGGACCCGCACGTCAGGGCCGTACAGCTCGGGCGTGGTGTGCAGGTGCTGCTCGTGGTAGGCGGTCGCCTCCGGGACCATCAGCCCCCATTGGGTGGCCTGGATGTACTCGCTCATCGGGATCTCCACGTCCACCAGACGCGCGCCGAGGTCCACCAGAGTCTCCAGGGCCCCACGAACCGCGGCTTCCACCTGCGGGTCCACATGGTCGAAGTAGTAGTTGACGGGTACGCCGACACGCACACCCTCCAGGCCCGCGCCCGGACGGAAGACCTGCGGCTCGTCGGGGTGGTCGAGGCTGGCGGGGTCGCCCGGGTGGTGGCCGATGAGGGCGTCCAGCACGAGACCGGCGTCCTTGACGGTCCGCGTGATGGGACCGACGTGGTCCAGCGACCAGGACAGCGAGGCGACCCCGTGACGGGGCACCAGGCCGTAGGTGGGCTTGAGCCCGACGACGCCGGTCAGCGCGGCGGGGACCCGGATGGAGCCGCCGGTGTCGGTGCCCAGGGCGTACGTCGCCGCACCCGCCGCCACCGCGGCTGCCGAGCCGCCGCTGGAACCGCCGGGCACGTGGTCCAGACGCCAGGGGTTGCGGGTCTGGGGGGTGGTGAGGCCGTAGGCGAACTCATGGGTGTGGGCCTTGCCGACGAGGACGGCGCCGGCCTCCTTCAGTCGCGCGGCCACTGCGCTGTCCGCGGTGGGCACGCGGTCGGCACGGACGGCGGAGCTGGAGGTGGTGGCCATGCCCGCGGTGTCGATGAGGTCCTTCAGCGCCATGGGCACGCCGTGCAGCGGGCCGCGACGACGGCCTGCCGCGATCTCCCGTGCGGCTTCGGCGGCCTGGGACCGCGCCGCCTCGGCGGCCACGGTGACATATGCGTTGACGTGCGCGTCGACCGCGTCGAGGCGCGCCAGGACGGACTCGGTCAGTTCCACCGGCGACAGGCTCCCCTCGGCGATGGCGGCGGACGCCTGGGTCAGGGACAACTCGTAGGCGTTCATCGCGATCACCGGCCCTGGGCGCGGTAAGCGGGGGCCGGCGGTGTCTCCGCGAGGTCCAACTCCCGCAGGCGGCTGATGACGGTGAGGATGTGGTGCGCCGTCCCGGCCACCGCGGCGTGCCGGTCACTTCCCAGGCTCAGGCCGGCGCGCAGCGCCGACTCGGCGGCCCCTTCGGGAGACAGCGGAGGAACAGACATGGGCGAGGTCCTTTCGGTTTCCGGGGTGGTGGCGCGTCCGGGTCACCACGACGCCGAGGGACACCATCCAAGAGCTAAATATTCGCGTTAGTGCCACCGTAGGCGAACGGCGAAGCTAACGCAAACATTGAGCCTTAAGGCGCGGAAGAGGGCTCCCGAGTGGCATTAACGCACAACCTTTGCGTTAACGCCTCGATGGGTCTACCTTTAACGCAAGATCTGAGCGTTAACGAGGGATGGTCGCCCGGCGCTGCCGACCAAGAACGACTCATCCCGAACGATCCGCTCCCCCACCACAGCTCAACCCCAGAAAGAGATCCCATGACGACGCAGAAGCCCGCACCCGCCCTGACCACTGGCTCCGTCCCCGTGGCGCAGACCGAGACGCCCGCCTGGACCGTGGGCGAGATCGTCGTCCGCCGCATCGACGAGGTGGAGCTGCCGCCGCAGACCGGTCCCTGGCTCCTGCCGGGAGCAACGCCCGACGTCGTCGCCGGCTCCCCTTGGCTGCAGCCCGACTTCGCCAGTGCCGACCGGGTCCTGCGTCTGGCGAGCCACACCTTCGCACTGGAGGCGGGCGGACTGCGGATCCTCGTCGACACGGGCATCGGCAACGGCAAGGACCGCGCCAATCCCGCCTGGAACCGGCTCCGCACCGACTACCTGGAACGCCTGGAGCAGGCCGGCTTCTCCCCCGAGACGATCGACCTGGTCGTCCTCACCCACCTGCACACCGACCACGTCGGCTGGAACACCCGCTCCCACGAGGGCACATGGGTCCCCACCTTCCCCAACGCCCGCTACATCGTGAGCCGCGCCGAATGGGACTACTGGTCGTCGGTGGACATGGAGGAGGCGCGCAAGCAGATGTTCCGTGACTCCGTCCACCCCGTCGACGACCACGGCCTGCTCGATCTCGTCGACGTTCCCGCCGGCGGTCTGGACATCGCTCCCGGCATCACCCTGGTCCCCACGCCCGGTCACACCCCCGGCCAGGTCGCCGTCCGGCTGAGCAGTCAGGACAGTACGGCCCTGATCACCGGCGACTGCATCCACCACCCCGTCCAGCTCGCCGAACCCGACATCCACAGCCACGTCGACATCGACCCCGCGCAGGCCGAGGCGACCCGTCGCGACCTCCTCGCCGCCCTCGCCGACACCGACACCCTGCTGCTCGGCAGCCACTTCCCCCCGCCCACGGCGGGCTTCGTCCGCAGCCACCGCACCACCTACCGCCTCCAGCCCGTCCCTGCCCGCGTCGCATAGGCGCCGTCGCGCTCATCGCCCTGGACGCCGAAGGCTCCCGGCAAGCTGGAACGCCGAGTCGCTACGAAGCCGCTTCGCCGGAATCCGGACGGGCGCCATGGAGTACGAGATCGGCCGTCTTCTCCAGGAAGTCGTCGCCGAGCGGGCGGCCGAGCATGAGCCAGCGGAAGTACAGCGGGCCGGCGAGTGCTTCCAGGAGGAAGTCCGGATCGGCGTCGGCCGGCAGGTCTCCTCGCTCCACGGCGCGGACGAAGATCGTACGGGAGAGACGGAAGCGCTCCGGCCAGATCCTGTCGAGCACCTCGCGGACGTCGTTCTTCTCGGAGGTGCGCGGTCCGACCTCCTGGACGAGCGCGGTGATCCACGGCGTGTACAGCACCTCGCGGATCTCCCCGAGGTGCAACAGCAGGTCCTCGCGCAGGTCGCCGGTGTCCGGCGGCGGTGCGCTCTCGCTCTGCCGCTCGATGAACGCCGTGGCCACGAGGCCGGCCTTGTCGCCCCATCGCCGGTAGATCGTCGTCTTGTTCACGCCCGCGCGCTCGGCCACCGAGTCAATCCGCAGCGCCGCATAGCCGACCTCGCCCAGTTCGGCGATGGTCGCGTCGATGACGGCCTGGCCGACGCGGGCCGTCCGGCCGCCGGGGCGGACTGTCGCGGTATCGGCGTGCAGATGCCTGACCTGCCGCTTCCCGGAATTCGTCGTCACTCTCCGACGATACGCGACGGAAACGCTTGATGCGACACATTGGTGCGTTTACTGAAACAGGCGAGCGTCGCGCCGGAGTCGGCTGGCCGGCGACGGACGGACACAGCGGCGAGGGCCCCGCCCAGCGGGAGCGGGACCCGGTGTCACCTCACCAGTCGCCGTAGTCGTCGTAGTCGCCATAGCCACCGTGATCGTCGTGATCGCCGTGATCGCCATGGCCACCGCGGTCATGGCCGAAGTGCGCAAAGTCGCCGTAATGGGCGCTGCCGTGCGCTCCGTTGTCGATGCCGGAGTATCCGGCGTCGACGTGATGCGCATCAGCCGCGGCGGCCGTGCCGGCGCCGACACCGGTGAGCGCGAGGACGAGCGCGGCGAACAGTGCGGCAGCCAGGACCCCCAGCCTGGACACGATTCCGCTCATGATTCTTCCCTTCCAGGGATGAGTGGGTGTTGCCGACCCGGGACTTCCGGACCCGGCGCGCGTCCGACCCTCCGGGTCGGCGCGCGGGTGGCACCCGCGGCCCTGTCCGGCACCGGCACCGCGCCCGCGTCCACGCCTGCGCACGACGGAAACCGACGCCGCCTCATGCAGGTCGCGAGCGAGGTACAGACGGGAATCAGCACCGGACTTCCGCAACTCGGCCGTCGCAGTACGGCGGTTGCGGCTCCGCGACACCACCCCTCCGCCCGGACCGCGGCGTTCAGGTCGCGCATCCGACCGGCCTTCGAGATACCGAGGGACCTAATTGGTTGAAGCCTCTACGAGCCATCTCGCTTGCAACGCTAGATCCGGATCATCCGACAGTCAATCATTTAGGGTAAAAAGCACTAAAAGGGACGGGATGCAGTCGACAGTCACGCAAGGTCAACCCTCGCGCGCACTCCACCTCCTGGCGCATCAGCAGTCGACTCGTCCACGCGGCGGTGCGTCGTCGTCCCGGCCGAGCGGCGATTCCGCGCCCAGTCGGAGTCGACCGGTTTTCGCGACAAGGAGATCGATGATGGCAGGGCAGCAGCGAGCACATACGTTCTGCGACAGGTTCGGCATGCAACTGCCGGTCGTCCAGGCACCGATGGCGGGTTCCTCCCCTCCGGAACTCGCCGCCGCGGTGGCGGAGGCCGGGGGTATGGGTGCCGCCGGCGTACTGCTGGACACGCCGGATCGCATCGCGGCATGGGCAGATCGCTTCAGGGCTCGTTCCTCCGGACCCTTTCAACTGAACGTCTGGATTCCGGAGCGGACCGGCACGAACCCGGGACGGCGACGGCAACTCACAGAGGAGGCCCGGACGTTCCTCGGCCGGTTCGGCACTCCGGGCGCGCCCGCCGCATCCGAGCCGCCCGTGTTCCAGGAGCAATGCGAGGCCATGCTCGCCGCCCGCCCCACGGTGGTTTCCTCCATCATGGGACTCTTCGAACCGGCGTACGTGCATCGGCTCCACGACAAGGACATCGCCTGGTTCGCCTGCGCCACCACCCTCGACGAGGCGCTCGCCGCCCAAGAGGCCGGTGCGGACGCGATCGTGGCCCAGGGAATGGAGGCAGGGGGCCACAGAGGAAGCTTCGACCAGGAGAAGGCCGAGCACACGAACGTCGGACTGTTCGCCCTGCTTCCCTGGTTCGCCGATCATCTGCGCGTGCCGATCGTGGCAGCCGGAGGCATCGCCGACGGGCGGGGAGTGGCCGCCGCGCTGGCTCTGGGGGCCAGTGCGGTCCAGGTGGGCACCGCCCTGCTGCGCTGCCCCGAGGCAGGCACCAGCCCGGAGTGGAGAGCCTCACTGAACGGCCTGGCACCCGACGCCACGATGACCACCCGCGCCTACACCGGTCGCCTGGCCAGAGCCGCGCCCACCGCCTACCTCAAGGCATGGAGCGAGCCCGGCGCGGCGGTTCCCGCACCGTTCCCGGACCAGCTGCGGCTCGTCAGCCAGTGGCGGCGGGGCAACGCGAGCGGCATGGACCCTGCCGGCCACTGGGCCGGCCAGAGCGCCGCGCTGGCCACCGAGAAGCCTGCCGGCCAGGTGGTCACCGAGATGTGGCGGGAGGCCCGCGAGCTGCTCGCCTGACCGTGGCCGCCCGCCAGGGGACGCGGCAGCGGCTCCCGCACAACCGAGCCGACGCGATCAGGCCGACATCTCCATGCCGACCGGACCAAGCCGACGATCAGTGCTGGGCCCATCCCGTTCCGCCACAAACGCACCGATGTGTTGCACTTAGGCGGCGTGCACTGGTAGCGTTCTAAACGCAACAACCTGTTGCGTCAATGAGTCTCCGGAGGATGAGGCCAGCATGATCTACCACCAGATCCGTATCGCCATGAAGCCGGACGCCCCCAAGGATCAGGTCGACCACGCGCTCGAACTGCTGCGCCGGCTCGGCCGGGAGCTCGATGTCGTCGAGCAGTGGGTCGTCGGCCGCGACTTCGGCGGCGAGTTCGAGTACGGCGCCATGTACGTCCTCAAGGACGTCGACGCCTACCGCACCTACATGTACGCCCCGCTGCACCGCAAGATCGACGAGGTCGGCCTCCCGCTGGTGAAGAACATGGTCTCCCTCGACCTCACCGACGACGAGGACCCCGAGATCGGCGACAAGATCGCAAAGGTCCACACCGACCGCTTCGCCGACCACCCCGAGATCGCCGACCTCGTCGACGGCCTCGGCTCCTACGAAGGCAGCGGCAGCCCGGACGACGGGGCGGCATCCGCATAGCCGACGGGTCGGCCTCTGCACGGCCGGCGACGCGCGTGTGAGGCATGGGTTGGCGCGCGCGTGCGAACCAAGGGTTGGCGCGCGCGGACGACGGCCCTGCTTCTCGCGGCCCCCGTCGCTCCGCCGTCGCCGACCCGCCGTGTGTCACGCGAGACCGCTCCCGGCACTTCCGGGCCCCCGCGAGACGCTGGAGTTCCGCCCCGGTGACCGGCCTCGTGATCGCCGCCGTCGCCCTGGTGTCCCTGTGGATCGTCGCGGAACTGCGCTCGGCGAACCGGCTCGTGGACATGCGCATGATGCGGATGCCGGCCGTCTGGCGCAGGGCGCGAACGATGCGCGGACGACACCGAGGCCGGAACCGGGCGTCACGGTCCGTGCCTCACCCAAGGGCCGGGCCCGTGACGTACGTTCCGTCCCTGTCGTACGGCCAGGCGTTGGACAGGCAGCCGTTCAGCCCCTTGATCTGCTGCATCATCACCGGCGCAAGCCGCCCCGGGCCGGAACAGCGCAGGTGCGTGCGGATGCCGATCTCGTGCCCGATCTCATGGTTGATGATCAGGTGCCGGTACTGGGCCGGCGTCCCGTCGAACGTCGGCGAGCCCAGCATCCAGCGGCGCAGATTCACCACGACGCCTTCCAGGGTCTCGCAGTTCAGCTCACCGCCGGTGTCGAGGCCCTGGGCCCCGCAGAGCCGGTCGGCAGTGGCAGGGGTGGCGATCTTGATGACGAAGTCGGCGTCGGCGGAGACCAGTTGGAAGGTACCGCGGCCGTGCGCGGCCCAGCTGCGCTTGTGGGCGAGAATCATCTGGATCTCCGCGGCCGCTTCTTCGGCGGACATGCCGATGCTGTCCTCGACCTGGACGCGGTAGCGGCGCAGCGGTCCCGAACCGACCGCGTCGCCCGAGGCCCGCGCCGTGGTGAAGGTGCCTGAACCGGAGGCCGGGACCTCGGGCGGTTTCGTCGGCTCGGCCGACGCCGACGGACGGTGCGGGCCGGGACTCGGCCGACCGGTGGTGGGCGCGGCGGCCTTCGGGGTCGCCGGCGGCCGGACGGTGCCGGTCGCGGACGCGGGCTCCGCGCCGCCGTCGCAGCGCGCAAGAGCGGCACCGCCGAGAAACGACCCTGCGAGCAACGCGCCGAGTGCCGTTCTGGTGAGCATGGTGCGGCGCCGGGCCCGGCGGCGAATCCTTCCGCGCCCTTCAGGGATGGTGGCACGCCTACCCACAGCAGGCTCTCCCGCCGTCCATCGGCGTCGGCGAGCCGCGGAAGACCCGCGCGGCACCTTCCTCCGGCGGGGCACCTCTTCCGCCCGCGCCGGGTTCGGCGTCGCCTGCGGGGCTCATGCGAGAGGGGGATCGGGTCGGGGAAGGCGTTGCATCGTGCGCGGTCATGGTCGCCGATGCTGCGTCCGCGATGTGATCGGACCTGGCCCGGACGATAACGAAACGGTATCTCGGCCCGGCGGCGGTCCGAGGCCCCGGGGGATACACCCCCACCACCCCCCTTAAAGCTGAGCATTCGCTTTAGGGTGCCCGCACGGGATATGCTACTTAAAGCAAAGAAACTGCTTTAGCTTGACGAAAGGAAGTCATGGACCGCGCTCCGGGAGCACTCCGGCCCCGCCGCACGCGACTGGCCAGGCGCTCATCGTTCGTCCTCGATGCCTCGATCCTGGTCGCCCTGCTGGCCGCATCAAGCGCCCCTACTCCCCTCTACGCCCTCTATCAGGACCGGTGGGGCTTCTCCTCCCTGACGCTCACCATCGTCTTCAGCGCGTACTCCCTCGCCATGCTGCTCGCCCTGCTGGTGACCGGTTCCCTCTCGGACCACCTCGGCCGCCGCCCGGTCCTGCTGGGCGCGCTCACCGTCGAGGCCACGGCCATGGCGCTGATCGCCACAGCCGGTGGCGTCGGCCAGCTGCTCCTCGCCCGTGTGCTGCAGGGCCTCGCGACCGGCATCGCGACCAGTGCCGTGGGCGCGGCGCTGCTCGACCTGGAGCATCCGGGGCGGGCCGGCAGGGCCGCCCTCACCAACAGCGTCGCCCCCATGGCCGGCATGGCCCTCGGCGTCCTCGGCTCGACGTTCCTGGTCCAGTTCGTCCCAGCGCCCGGCCCGACGGCCCATCTGACGCTGCTGGGCGTATTCGTACTTCAGGCTCTCGCCCTGACCCTCACTTCCGAGACCGCCGGGCGCCGGCCCGGAGCGCTGCGCTCACTGCGCCCCGCGGTCAGGGTGCCGGCATCCGCGCGCCGGGCGATGCTCGTCGCGGCACCCAGTGTGGTGGCGGTCTGGTCCCTCGGCGGATTCTCCTCGTCCCTGGGTCCGGGGCTGGCCCGGCTGATGGACCCGGAGGCCCCGCAGGCCGTCGGAGGCCTCCTCTTCTTCACGTTGACGGCGAGCGCGGTCGTGTCCGTATGGGCCGTGGGCCGCCTGACCGCCACCACGCCCCTGTCGCTCGGGGCCGCAGCGGTGCTCCCCGGTGTCGGTCTGATCCTGCTCAGCCTCCAGATGAACAGCCTGGTCGCGCTGTTCGTGGGTACGGCCCTGTCCGGTGCCGGCTTCGGCGCGGTGTCCCAGGGAGCGCTGCGCACCGTTCTGGCCGGCGTCGCCACCGCGGACCGCGCGAGCACACTGGCCGCCTACTACGTGCTGAGCTATCTCGCCATGAGCCTGCCTGCCGTACTGGCCGGCCTGCTGACCGTGCGCCACGGACTGTTCACCACCACGCTGGTCTTCGGCGCCGCGGTGGCCGCCGTGGGCCTGACCGCTCTGGTGGTGAGCCTGAGGGCTGGGCGCACATGGACCCGGCAGACCTCGGCGGTCGTGGCCTCCCACCCGGGGGCGCGCACGAGCACCACCTCCGTACGGCCCGTACCACTCCCCTCCCTCACGCCGTCCCTCACGCCCTCCCTTACGACCTCAGCCGGTCGTCCACTGCCGGGCGTTGTCCGGTCGGAAGCCACGGACGAGGCTGCTCGGTGTGCCCGGTCACGGCAGGATCTCGACGTACCCGTCGGTTCCGTGCACACGGATCCGCTGCCCGTCCCGGATCAGCCGGGTGGCCTGCTCCACGCCCACGACCGCCGGCAGGCCGTACTCCCGGGCGATCACTGCCCCATGGGTCATCAGGCCGCCCACCTCCGTCACCAGCCCCGCGATTCCGACGAACAGCGGCGACCAGCTGGGGTCCGTGAAGGGCGTGATCAGGATGTCGCCCGCTTCGAGATCGGCATCCGCCATGTCAAGGATGACGCGGGCTCTTCCCTCGACGGTCCCGGCGGACACCGGTAGGCCGGTCAGGGCGCCGGCCGGCACGTCGTCGCGCCGGTACGTCCCGGTGACGGCCTCGCCGTCCGAGGTGAGCACCCGGGGCGGTGTGAGCGCGTGGTACGACCGGAACGCGTCCTTGCGCTGCTGGATGAGCCGGTGATCCACCTGCTGGGAGCGCACGACGTCGTGGAGTTCCTGGAACGTGAGGTAGAAGGCGTCCTCCTTCTCGGCAAGCACGTCGGCCTGCACGAGGCGCTCGGCCTCCTCCAGCAGGGCCCGCTTGTAGACGAAGTAGCGGCTGACGATGCCGTACTTCGGGTACTCCCGGTACCCGATGAAGGTTCTGACCCGGTCGATCATCCGCTTGGCCTCGTCGGCCTTGCGGTCGCCGTCCGGCAGGGCCCGCAGACGTGACAGCACGTCCTGTTCCTTCTGCTGTGCCTTCTGCCGCCCTTGCTCGAAGCGCCGCCCGGCGGCGCCGGGCTCGAAGTTCCTGACGTTGTCGAGGATGACGGGCACGAGCGTGGTGGGGCGCTCGCGCCAGCGTGGCCTCGTGATGTCGATCTCGCCGACGCAGCGCATGCCGTACCGGTCGAGGTAGGTCTCCATGGCGTCGCGCGCTTCGGCCCCGCCCGCGAGCTTCGCCAGCTCGTCCAGGAAGCCGTCGTCCTCGACGCCCCGCAGGAACGCCACCACCTCCGGGTGCGGGCGGATCACGTCCGCGACGTCGAGCAGCGCCAGTCCCATCTCCGACGTGACGTTGTCGGGGGCGGACAGCGTCAGTGTGTCAGCCGCGTTCTTCTCGCCCAGCCACTCCTGCAGCTTGTCGTTGAGCCACCACGTGGCCTCCATCCCCGCCATGATCGCCTGAAGGCTCAGCGGATCGCCGAGTACCCGCTTGTGCTCCTCGAAGGCCTCCAGCAGGAAGTCGAAGAGCGCCGGTCCGGTCTTCGTCCGGATGTCGCGCTCGAGGGCGGCGACGGACACCTGACTGCGCTCGATCAGCGCGGTGACGACGGCCGGATCGGTCTCGACGGGTCCCGGCGGGCCGCCGGCCGGCGGCCCGCCGGGACCCGCGTCCGGGAGCGACGGGACGAAACCGTCGCGGTCGAGGACGGTCTCCAGAGCGTCCCTGATCAGCGGATCGCCTTTGCCCAAGGCGTCCAGGAGGCCGGCGCGGCTCGCGGGCGAGGCCAGGCGCCGGGTGACGTCGACGAACAGCCGTCCGCCGGCCTCCTGCATCGGCACCATGGCCGTCAGCTGCCACATGGAGAACCCGAGCGGCTTCATGGGGTCGGTCATCATCTGCCCATGACCGACGGAGACGTAGACGTGATTCTCCTGGTCGCCGGACTCGGGGATGGGGAACAGTGTCGTGATCGGCCGACTCTGCACGATCTGGAAGCCGTCATCGGCCAGGCACCATTCGATGTCCTGCGGGCGGCCGAAGTGCGCTTCGATCCGTCGCCCGAGCTGCACGAGCCGCACGACCTGCGCATCCGTCAGCGCGGGCTGCTCCTGCCGCTGCGAGTCGATCGCCACTTCCCGCGTGCCGCCGGCCGGCAGGGCGTGAACGGCACGCTGTTTGGCGGAGATCGTCCTGGCGACGACTTCGCCGTCTCGCACCGCGAAGACGTCGGGGTTCACCAGTCCGGAGACGAGGGCCTCGCCGAGTCCGAAGCCGGCGTCCACCGTGGCGACCTTACGGTTGCCCGTGACGGGGTCGGCCGTGAACAGGATGCCGGCCGCATGCGAGAAGACCATCCGCTGCACGACCACGGCCATGTGGACCGTACGGTGGTCGATGCCGTTGCGCCGGCGGTAGATCACGGCCCGCTCGGTGAACAGCGAGGCCCAGCACCGGCTGATGTGCTGGAGGATCGCCGTCGGCCCCACGACGTTCAGGTACGTGTCCTGCTGGCCGGCGAAGGAGGCCGTCGGCAGGTCCTCGGCCGTCGCGCTGGACCGGATGGCGCAGGCGGCTTGCTCGCCGAGCCGGCCGAGCGCGCCGGTGATCGCCACCGCGAGATCGCCCGGCATGGCGATCCCTTCGATGGTCCGACGAATCTGCGCGCTGAGCGTGCGGATCGCCTCCCGGTCGTCCGGGTTCAAGCGCGCCAACTGATCGAGCAGACCGCCGATCGACGGCGCCTCCTCCATGACCCGCCGGAAGGCGTCCGTCGTCACACAGAAGCCACCCGGTACGCGGATGCCGTCGATCCGCGTCAGCACGCCCAGATGCGCGCCCTTGCCGCCGACGAGCGCGACCTTCGTCCCGTCGACCTCTTGAAGATCCAACACGTACTGCTCAGTCACTGCGATACCTCCGAGGCAGCCGCGCTCCGTTGCCCTGCGGTGGCCGATCGACTCACCGGCCCCTCCGACTCCGCCGAACCTCTTGTCGAGCACGTCCTCATCCCTGGTTGCTTCCCTCTGCCGGTCCCACGACTGGTTCGACGTCACCGCGTCCTCCATACGTGGACAACAACGCACGCACGCCGGTGTCCCTGTTTCCGCAGGTTGTCGGCACCGAGCGACGATTCTGCGCCGTGACCCGGGTCTTGCGGCAAGCCCCCCGACGCGCTATAAGTTGAGAGTGGCGAGGAGAAGGTTCTCCTCGCCTCTGCCTTTTCAGGCGGATGTCCTATCGGTCTACGGACGCGGCCGCGGAATCAGAGAACGCCTGCGCCCCGGCGCCCATCTGCGCTCCACCGAGGTGGACGGGCTGCTGCCGAATCCCCACCGACGAAGTGCGGGGCCCGCGACTCGCGGGCCCCGCACCATGGTCAAGCCGGCGATGAGCGTTGTTCGAGAGCAAGTCGGTCCGGTTACGGACGCCGCTCGCCAAGGACACAGAACTCGTTGCCTTCGGGGTCGGCCAGGACAACCCACGGTTGGTCGCCCTGGCCGATGTCGACGCGCTGTGCGCCGTGGGCCACAAGACGAGCGACCTCGGCGTCCTGATCATCAGGCCTGAAGTCGAGATGCAGTCGGCTCTTCGCCGTCTTCTTCTCGTCGACCCGGACGAAGTCCAACCCCGGCAGGCGATCCGGCGACGGGCGGATCTCGAACTCGTCGTCAGAGGAGTGGACCACCACCCAGCCAAGAGCCTCGGCCCACCACCGGCCCAACGTCACGGGATCTACCGAGTGAACGATTACCTGTTCCCATTCCAAGGTCATCCGCCGAGGTTAGACCTGCGCTTCGCGGCTCGGCAAGGCGGAACTCACCGTGTTACGGGCGTGGTTCGGAGGGCCGATGACATGGGCCGGAACGCCCGCCCTCACATCACCACGGCCTCGTGGGGGACGGCCGGCCAGCGGCCTCAATCCGTCCTGCAGCCGATACCGACGCAGACACCTCCGTCACCACCGCGGCCGCCGTCTCCGCCGGCGCCGCTGCCGGCCGTGTCTCCACCGTTGCCGCCGGCGCCGCCGTTCGCGCTGCCCCTGCAGATCCCGGCGCAGATGCCGCCCTTGCCGCCGTTCGTGCCGTCACGGCCCGGCCCGCCGGTCGTGCCGTTGCCGCCGTTGGCACTGCCGTTGCACAGGCCGGCGCAAATGCCGCCACGGGTACCGCCGTTGGAGCCGCTGGTGCCGTTGGCGCTCCCGTTGCAGTTCCCCGCGCATATCCGGTCGCCGACGCGCAGGCTTCCCTCGCCGACGGTGACTCGGCCCGGTTTCGCCTCGTCGTCGTCTTCGGTCGGCAGATTCCGGGCCGTCGACACCGCCGCGGTGGGCTGCGAGGTGGGCGCCGCCATCGCCGTGGGCGCCAGCACGGCACCGCCGATCACGGCAGCCGAGGCGATGAGGCCGATTCCGCGTGTCCAAGAGTTCCCACGCATGCGATTCTCCGTCTCTACGCGGTGAAGGGGTCCGGTCCGAACAACGCGGACCAGGCGTCGTCATTCAGGAACTGTCGCTTCCAGGTGTCGACCTCGTCCTCGGGAATCCGGTACTTCTCCGCGACCTCGGCTCGCGTCGTTTCTCCCGACAGCACGGCGAGCACGATCCACGCCTTGTCGGTCTCCGACAGTTCGCCCTGCGGCTTGTCCGGCAGGTCTCCGATACGGAAGCAACCGGAGGCGCCGGTGCGGCCGGGCTGACCGGGCTCGCCGGGCTCACCCGGTTGGCCGGGCTCGCCGCCGCGGCCTCCCTCACCGCCTTCCCCGCCCCTGCCGCCTTCTCCACCACTGCCGCACTTCGCAAGACGATCGAGCAGCTCATCGGGGCCGGCCGAGAGGCTCATGCCTGCCGCGGCGCCCTGAGAGGGCTGCGCGACGCATGCCGTGCCGGTGGCAAGGGCCACCGAGGCCACCGCCAGGACGAGCGAACGCTGCCACCAACTACTGGACATCAGGATTCTCCACTTTCATCACATGAGGTCAGGGGTCTGTACGGGGGTCCGGGGGTGAAGGCCGTGACGACCTCCACCCCCGGCCGTCGGCATCCGACGGTCAGAAGATGCCGAAACCTCCGGCACCACCGGTGCCACCCGCGCCACCGGGGCCGAAGAAGCTGAAGCCTCCGGCACCGCCTTCGCCGCCGGGGCCTCCGTCGCCGAACAGGCTGTTCCCGCCGCCGCCACCGGAGCCACCGCCACCGCCCTCGCCGGTGACACTGCTGCCACCGCCGCCACCGGAGCCACCACCGCCGGCATTGCCGGTGACACTGCTGCCACCTCTGCCACCACCGCCGCCGTCGCCACCGTCACCTGTGACACTGGTGCCGCCGCCTCCGCCTCCACCACCGCCACCGCCGGGCCCGGTGACGCTGCTGCCTCCCCGGCCCCCGGTGCCACCGTCGCCACCGTCACCGGTGACGCTGCCACCGCCGGAGCCACCGGCACCGCCGGAACCACCGGGGCCGGTGAGACTGCCGCCGCCCGCACCACCTGCGCCGCCGGCGCCGCCGTCGGCGACAAGACCCACGACGGGGGTACTGGGAACCGCGGCGGATGCAGGAAGAACGACACCCCCGGAGAACACCGCAGCCGAAGCGGCGATCACCACGAGACGAAAGCGCCGCCGGCTCGGCCGGAGCGCGTTGTGAGAATGAATGATGCGAGTCATGGACTTTCCCTTCGACGTGCACAGAGGCTGCTGAGGCCCCCGGAATCCCGGGGCGAGAACCGACGGACCCGTTTCGGGGAATCCGTCTCGATGCGCCGCCCCGTCACCATCACGCGAGGCCCGCAGCACCAGTACGCCCCCGTTCCCACAGCGCCGTCACGTACCGGAAAAGCGGGACTTGACAGCAGTGGGCACACGCTCTACAAGGCGTGCGGAAGCTCGGCCGATCCGGCTCACGTGCGAAGGCGTTGCGGGTCGCTGCGCTGGAACTACTGCCCGCGGTCGAACAGCATCCTGATCACCGGTCGCGCCGCCGCCTCGGGGTCGTCACCGAGGTCCGGCGGCAGGGCTCCGGCCAGCCACAGCGTGGCGAAGCCGTGCACGATCGACCAGGCGGCCACGGGCGCGTACGAAGATTCGCCGCGCTTCGCCGACAGGCGGCCGAGCCCGCCCTCCAGGGCCTCCCGGACCCGGTCGCGCGAGGCAAGAACGTCGGGCGCGTCGGCGTGGTAGAGGCTCGGCTGGAACATCACCTCGAAGTGGGCCCGGTGCCTCACGGCGAAGTCCACGTAGGCCACGCCCACGTCCAGCAGTTCGTCCCCGGCGTCCTGGAGGGCCTCTGCCAGGAGCTCGAAGCCCTCGCAGGCCACGGCGGTGAGCAGTCCGGCCTTGTCGCCGAAGTGGTGCTGCGGTGCGGCGTGGGAGACGCCCGTGCGGCGAGCCAGCTCGCGCAGGCTCATCGCGCCCGGGCCGTTCTCGGCGATCGCGTCGACCGCGGCGTCCATGAACGCCTTGCGCAGGTCGCCGTGGTGGTAGGGCTGACGCCTCATCACCGACCCCCCGTCCCGCCTTCGCCGAGTCACCGCACCTCACATATCTTTCCATTGTAAAGCCGTGCGCCGGGACACTCCTGGCGGCACACACGAGCGCGCCCGCGGCCGCCATTGCGACCGCGGGCGCGCCTGCGGTGAACCGGGTTCCGCTCTCCGTGACTCCGCGTGGCCGAGCACCGTCCGGCCGCGGGGACCGGTCAACAGGCGCGGGCCGGCCTCGGGCCCGCGACGGTGATCCAGCGCAGGACGGTCGCGACCGTCCTGTCGTCCAGCGCGCACAGGATGTTGATGGCGTCCAGATCACCGGGCCGCGGGGCGACGCCCGTCGTGGTCAGGGCCGAGTGCAGGTCCAGACGGCGCCTGTCGTGCGCCGCGAGCGGAATCGGCAGCCGCTCCTCCTGCTCCGGCGGCAGGAGATCGTCCTCGTCGCGCGACATCGCGGAGTACAGCCCGTCGGAGTCACGCGCGCCGGGGAACCGATACGGGTCGATCCCCGCGTCCGACAGCACCGACGACAGCGAAAGAAGGGGCTCAGCGGTCATGGAAGCCTCCAGGGTTGCGTCACTGACACCACTGAGGGCGCATCGTGAGCCGGGGCGGTTCCGCCGCGTCCGCTACGTCACTCGTTCGCCCCCAAAACCACGTCATCACACCGGCCCCGGCCGGCGAGGGTCGCGCTCCCTCGGAAGAACCCGCTTCACTGCCGTGCGGCACCGGTCGACCTGCTACGCGGCTCCCGTGGAGGTGGGTGCCGGCTCCGCGGGCGCGTCGTCGGACCTGGGCGGGGAGATCTTCGTCATGTAGTCCGACCAGATCCTGGCCGGGAAGACACTTCCGCGCAGGGTGTCCTTCCCGCCCGTGCCCGCCATGGGGAGCAGGGGCTTGCCGGGCTGGGAGCGGAACATCGTCACGGCGGTGGACAGGTTCTCGGTGTAACCGGCGAACCACGCGGCGCGCTGGGTGTCGTTACGGCCGGTCGAGGCTCCGGAGAAGGGGCCGAGGGTCGCCATCGCCGATGCCGCCTCGGTGCCGAGGGCCGCGTCCCGGAGGACCGAGGTGATGCCGACGGCCACCTCCGGGTCCATGACGCGCCGCGCCGGCGGAGCTCCGAGGCCGGCGACGGGTTCGTCGCCCAGGAGCACCTTGGTGACGGAGTACGGTTCGTGCCGCGTGCCCTCGCTCGCGAAGGTCGCGTACGAGCCGGCCAGCCGGATCGCGCTCGGCGAGGAGGTGCCCAGGGGGAACTCCTTGGTGCGGGGCGCCATGCTGCTCCTGAGCATCCCGGCTCCCACGGCCATGTCCTCCACGCGCGCCAGCCCCGTGGCCGAACCGAGGCGCAGGAACGTCGAGTTGGCGGAGGCGGCCATCGCCTCCCGCAGGGTCGGGAAACGGCCGGTGCGGGCCGGCGGGAAGATGAACGTGCCGTCGGCCCGCACCGGCGGCAGGTCCGCGGTCAGCCTTCCCTTCTCGTCGAAGCGGCTCTCGGTGGAGACGCGTTGCACGGAGCCGTCCTCGGCCACGGCACCGTGCTGCAGCGCGGCGGCGAGGACGAAGGGCTTGAAGACCGAGCCCGCGGGGACGCCGGATGTGTCGGCGTTGTTGGTGAAGTACGTGGTCGCGTCGGGGCCGCCGTAGACGGCGACGATGGCGCCGTCGTCCGGTCGTACGGAGGCGGCGCCGACCTGGACGTACCGATCGGCCTCCCTGGTCTTGGGCTTGATGTCGCGGCTGAGGACGGCTTGGACGGAGCGTTCGAGCTGCTGGACCGCGGCCTTGTCGAAGGTGGTGTGGATCTGGTAGCCGCCCCGGTCGAGGTCGGCGTCGGTCAGCTTCGTCTGCTTCTTGACGTAGCGCTTGGCGATGTCGACGAGGTATCCGGTCTGGCCGCTCAGATTGGTGGACTTGGACTGCTGACGGGGCGCCGGGAATGTCTTGTAGCGCGCGCGTTCCTGCGGGCTCATCAGGCCCAGGTCGACCTGGCGGTCCAGGATCCAGGACCAGCGTTCGACCGCGCGGCGGCGGTTGTTCTCGCCGACCGCGGGGTCGTAGTCGTTGCCGCCCTTCAACAGTGCGGCGAGGAAGGCACTCTGACTGGGGTTCAGCTTGTCCACGCCGACGCCGTAGTAGGCGTTGGCGGCGGCCTGGATGCCGTACGCACCGCGGCCGAACCAGCTGGTGTTGAGGTAGCCCTGCAGGATCTCGTCCTTGGACTTGCGGTTGTCGATCTTCAGGGCGATGCAGAACTCCTGCACCTTGCGCGACAGTGTCTGGTCCTGCGACAGGTAGGTGTTCTTCACGTACTGCTGGGTGATGGTGGAGCCGCCCTGGGTCTCCTGACCGCGGGCCATGTTGGCGACGGCGCGGGCGAGTCCGGAGAAGGAGACTCCGGAGTCGGAGTAGAAGGTGGCGTTCTCCGCCGCGATGGCGGCGTTGCGGACGGAGACGGGGATCTTCGCGAGCGGCACGTTCTGCCGGTTCACGGCGCCCACGCTCACCATCTGGCTGCCGTCGGCCCAGTAGTAGACATTGGCTTCCTGGCGCGCCGCGGCGTTCTCGCTGGGAACGTCGACGTAGGCGTAGACGGCGGCGAAGAGGGCCACAAGCCCGCCGACGATCGTCGTGAGGGTGCCGAGGAGCAGTTTCCACGAGGGGAGCCAGCGGCGGACCCCCTCTCTGCCCTGCCGCGGGTAGTCGACCAGTCGTCGGCGCTTCGTGCCTCGCCCGCGGCGCGAGCGGGGCGGTGTGGTGTCTTCGCTCATGTACGGCTGCTCCTCGGTCGGGCCCCGCGCGCGCACCAGCGGCGGCGCGCGGATCTCACCTGGCAATACGGTGAGTGAGGCGACCGCGTTGCCTGCCCTCGCTGTGAAGGACGGCACGGTGCCGTGGGGGAACCGGGCGGCCCGTTTCACCCTCGCGCGGTTACCGGCGAGTCAGATCGCGTCGGGCCGGGCCGGGCCGAGTCAGCTCGCATGGGGCCGGGCCTGCCGGGCCGGTGAGCGGTGGCGGAGCCTCGGGTTCCCGGCGCACCACGGAGCCCTGCGCAGCAGGCGTACGCTGGTCGGAACGTCGTTAATCCACTGCGAGTGAGCGACGGAGGCGGCGCATGACCGACCCACGCGGCTTCCTCAGGATCCCCCGGCGATCCGTGCCGCCGCGCCCCGTCGAGGCACGGCTCGACGACTGGCGCGAGGTCTACGCGGGGCAGGCGCTGCTGCCTCTCGTGTCCGAGCAGGCGACGCGCTGCATGGACTGCGGCGTGCCCTTCTGCCACAGCGGTTGCCCGCTGGGCAATCTCATCCCGGAGTGGAACGCGTACGCGTCGAGGGGCGACTGGCAGGCTGCGGCCGAGCGGCTGCACGCGACGAACAACTTCCCCGAGTTCACCGGGCGGCTGTGCCCTGCGCCGTGCGAGGACGCCTGTGTGCTGGCGATCAACGCCGATCCCGTGACGATCAAGAACGTCGAGCAGACCATCGCCGATGAGGCCTGGGAGCGCGGGTACACGCCGCCGCAGCCGCCGGACCGGCTGAGCGGCAAGACCGTCGCCGTCATCGGTTCGGGACCCGCCGGGCTGGCGGCGGCGCAGCAGCTCACGCGGATCGGTCACACCGTGGTCGTCTACGAGCGCGCGGACCGGATAGGGGGACTGCTGCGGTACGGCATTCCCGAGTTCAAGATGGAGAAGTGCCATCTGAACCGCCGTCTCGAGCAGATGCGGGAAGAGGGCACCAAGTTCCGCACGGGTGTCGACGTCGGCACCGATGTCGACGCCGCCGAGCTGCGCAGGCGTCATGACGCGGTGATCGTCGCGGTGGGCGCGACGGAGCGCCGCGAACTGCCCGTAGCGGGTCGGGAGCTGCAGGGCGTCCACCAGGCGATGGACTATCTGACCCTCGCCAACCGCGTCCAGGAGGGCGACTACGGCTCGCCACCGATCACCGCCGAGGGCAAGCACGCCGTGATCATCGGTGGTGGGGACACCGCTTCGGACTGTCTGGGCACCGTCCTGCGGCAGGGCGCGGTGTCGGCGGTGCAGCTGGACATCAATCCGGAGCCGGGCGAGGCGCGGCCGGACGGCCAGCCCTGGCCGGTGACGCATCCCAAGGTCTACCGGATCTCCCATGCGCATGCGGAGGCCAGGGGCCGCGAAGGGACGGATCCCCGGCTGTTCTCGTCCGCCACCCTTCACTTCGAAGGGGACGCGGCGGGTCATGTGAGCGCGCTGTGCCTGACGGAGGTGGAGCCCGCGGCGCGAAGTCCGCTGCCGGACACCGAGCGGGTGCTGCCCGCGGAGCTGGTCCTGCTCGCCCTCGGCTTCTCCGGGCCCGAGCGGGGTTCCGGGCTGATGCGGCAGCTCGGGCTCGGGCTGGACGACCGGGGGAACTTCGCCCGGGACACCGGCTTCGCGGCCGCACCGGCCGCACCGGTGGCCGGGCGGGCGGCGCTGGACGGCCTGGAGGGGCAGGCGGCGCGCCGGGCCCGTACCGACGGCGTGTTCATCGCGGGTGACGCGGGGCGCGGTCAGTCCCTGGTGGTGTGGGCCATCGCGGAGGGGCGGGCCGCGGCGGCGGCGACGGATCGCTATCTGACCGGTTCGACCGTCCTGCCGTTTCCGATCGCCTCGACCGACCGGCCCATGGTGGCGTGACGGGCGCGGCACAGGGGGTGCCAGTCGGCAGCCGGGCGTGGGTCCGCGGCAGTTCAGGCGTGCGAGGGCCTCACGGCAGGCAGGCGTACGTGGGGCTCGGCCGGACGTCGTGCGAAGGTCCGGTCAGAGGTCCGCCCGAAGGTCCGGTCAGCAGTCGATCTCCTTGCCGATGTACAGCTCGGCGAAGGCGACCGCCGCGGCCGGCGATTCGAAGATCCGCCGCAGCCGTGCGGTCGCGGCGCCCGCGCGGAACGGGTCGCCCGACGAGGCACCGTGCAGCACGTCCGAGAGCCACTGCGAGAACTCCTGGTACTGCCATACGCGCCGCAGGCTCGACGCCGAGTACTCGCTCAGCCCTGTGCTGTCGCCCGTGGCGCAGTAGGCGACGAGCGCGTCGCCGAGCAGCAGGGCATCGTACAGGGCGAGGTTCATGCCCTTCGCGGCGATCGGCGCGGCCAGGTGGGCCGCGTCGCCGGCGAGATGGAGCCGGCCGTACGCCATCGGTTCCACGACGTAGTTGTGCATGTCCAGCACCCGCTTCTCGATCAGCCGGCCCTCGGTGAGCGGCGGGGCCCCGTCCGCCGACAGCCGGTGGCGCAGCTCCGACCACACGCGTTCATGCGGCCAGTTCTCCGGGTCGTCGCCGGGCGGGCATTCGAGGTAGTAGCGGGTCACCTGGGGGCTTCGTGCCATGTGGGCGGCGAAGCCGCGCGGATGGACGCCGAAGACGACGCAGTCGCTGGACGGAGGTGCTTCGGCGAGGAGGGCCAGCCAGCCGACGCCGTAGTCGTGCCGGGCGACGGTGGAGTGCTCGGACGGCATGTACGTGCGTGTCACTCCGCGTGCGCCGTCGCAGCCGGCGATGACGTCGCAGTCGAGGTGTCGCCGCTCGCCCGTCTCCGGGTCGGTGTACGACACCGAGGGCCGGTCGGTGTCGATGTCGTGCAGTGCGACGTTCCGTACGCCGAAGCGGATGTCGCCGCCCGCGTCGTCCGCGTACGCCCGCACCAGGTCGGTCACCAACAGGGGCTGCGGGTAGACGAAGTGACGCCGGCCCGACAGTTCGCCGTAGGGGAACCGGTGTCGCCGACCGGAGAAGCGGAACTCGAACTCGCCGTGTGCCTCGGCGTGTTCCAGGAGGCGGTCGGCCAGTCCGCGCCGCTCCAGGGCGCGCACCGCCCATTCCTCGATGAAGCCGGCGCGGGGCCGCTGTTCGATGAACGGGCGGGTCTCGGTTTCCAGGACCACACAGTCGACGGCGGCGGTGCGCAGGATGTTGGCGACGGTGAGTCCGGCGGGTCCTGCGCCCACGATGACGACGCGAGTACGCCGTGACGTGGCCGAGGCGGACGAGGACGCCGTGGAGTGCGGGGAGGGTGGTGAGGCGGGAGTCACCCCGCCATTATGACGGTGCTCAGTCAAGAGTCAGGGCCGTCTCCGGCGGCGCGCCGGCCGGGCCGACGACCGAAAACGGAATCCTCGTCAAGGCACCCTTTGAGATGTCATAAGCCCGGCTTATGAGGTCATAGACGGGGACCTGGTGTTTGAGCAGGCATTCCTCCTGCGAGGATGGCGGTCGAGACCGCCGTTGTCGCTCGAAGGGAATCACTCATGCCCCGCCCCCTGCGGGTAGCTGTCGTCGGAGCCGGACCCGCCGGGATCTACGCCGCCGACGCGCTGCTGAAGTCCGAGGCCGCCGCCGACCCCGGCGTGTCCATCGACCTCTTCGAGCGGCTGCCCGCCCCGTTCGGGCTGATCCGGTACGGCGTCGCCCCCGACCACCCACGGATCAAGGGCATCATCACCGCCCTCCACCAGGTGCTCGACAAGCCGCAGATACGGTTGTTCGGAAACGTCGACTACCCGAACGACATCGGCCTGGACGATCTTCACGAGTTCTACGACGCGGTGATCTTCTCCACGGGCGCGAACGCCGACCGCGCGCTCGACATACCCGGCATCGGCCTCGACGGCTCGTACGGCGCGGCCGACTTCGTGTCCTGGTACGCCGGCCACCCGGACGTGCCCCGCACCTGGCCGCTGGAGGCCGAGAAGGTCGCCGTACTCGGCGTCGGCAATGTCGCGCTCGACGTGGCGCGCATCCTCGCCAAGACGGCCGACGAGCTGCTGCCGACCGAGATCCCGCCGAACGTCCACGCCGGGCTCGCCGCCAACAAGGCGCTCGAGGTGCACGTCTTCGGACGGCGCGGGCCGGCTCAGGCCAAGTTCAGCCCCATGGAGCTGCGCGAGCTCGACCACTCCCCCAGCATCGAGGTCATCGTCAACCCCGAGGACATCGACTACGACGACGGCTCCATCGCCACGCGCCGCGCCAACAAGCAGGCGGACATGGTCGCGAAGACGCTGGAGAACTGGGCGATCCGCGACACCGGCGACCGGCCGCACAAGCTGTTCCTGCACTTCTTCGAGTCCCCCACCGAAGTCGTCGGCGAGGACGGCAGGGTGACGGGTCTGCGCACGGAACGGACCGCGCTCGACGGCACGGGCAACGTCGAGGGCACCGGCGAGTTCCGCACCTGGGACGTACAGGCGGTCTACCGGGCGGTCGGCTATCTCTCCGAGGAACTCCCCAAGCTGCCCTTCGACCTCGACACCGGCACGGTGCCCCACGAGGCCGGACGCGTCATGGAGAGCGGCGAACACATGCAGTCGACGTACGTCACCGGCTGGATCAAGCGCGGCCCCGTCGGCCTCATCGGCCACACCAAGGGCGACGCCAACGAGACGGTCGCGAGCCTGCTGGACGACCACGGCAGCGGCCGTCTGCGCACGCCGTCCGCGCCCGACCCCGAGGCGGTCGTGGCGTTCCTCGACCGCACGAACGTCCGTTACACGACGTGGCAGGGCTGGTACCGGCTGGACGAGGCGGAGCGCGCGCTCGGGACGGCCGAGGACCGCGAGCGCGTCAAGATCGTCGACCGCGAGGGAATGCTGCGGGCGAGCGGGGCCTGACGCTCGGCGCCACCTGGCACGCGCCGGCGGCTCCGGCCGCCGTACGTCCTGACGCGGCCCCAGCATCCTGACCTGTACGCCTGGATCCCGACCTGCGCGTCCGGATCCTGACCTGTACGTCCTGACGCCGCCCGGCTGCGGCGTCAGGACGGCCCGCGGTCAGCCGGCGCGCCGCTCCCGCCGGAAGTGCATGACGGGGCACCCGTCGGCCGGACACGCCCCGGCCCCGGCGCCGTCCGTGCAGTGGGGCGCGCAGTCGGTCGCGGGGAACACCGCTCGTACCTCCTTGCCGCGCTCGGACACGCGGCCCACCTGCAGTGCGCCGCCCGCCTCGCGGGCCAGGGTGTCGACGATCATCAGGCCCCGCCCGCGGTCCTGTCCGGGATCGGCGGTGAAGACCGGCTCCGGCAGGAAGGGGTGCTCGTCGTGCACGGTCAGTGTCAGTGCCGTACGGGTCCTGGTGAGCTTCACCGTCGTTCTGTCGGAATGCGGGACGGCGTGCCGCACCGTGTTGCCGACCAGCTCGGAGATCACCAGTGAGGCGGTGTACAGCCCGTCCTCGCACAGCCCCCACTCCCGCAGGACCCGCGCGGCTCTCCTGCGTGCGGCGGGGACCTCGCCGGGCGTCGCGGGCACGGTGAAGGCATGGACGGACACGGCCAGGCCCGGCCCGTGACGGGAGGCCGGGACCCGGTGGGGTCCGGCGCCGCACGGCGTTCCGGGCGGGTTCGAAGCGATCGTTCGCATGGCGATTCCCAGTGGTCCGCCGGAAGGGGCTACCGGCATCTGATCAAGCGCACCCTGGATGGCGAGCCCGGTGACCAGCGAGGGCGCCACGCTGCGCCGGCCGCTGTCGATGTGTGGTTCCGCCGGACAGCGGGTGCACCTGCCCCGACCAACTGTTCGGCTTGGCCGAGCTTCAGCAGGAACTACCCGCGACGCAAGGGGCGTATCCGGACACATATGAACCTTTGACATGACCGTTGTGATCGCCGGGCCGGCTTCGGGCATCGGTGATCTCCTCAAGGCCCTTCCTGACCGGCTCCTGACCGGCTCCTGACCGGCTCCTGACCGGCTCCTGACCGGCATACGGGGCGGTCGGCGGCCGCGGGGCACCGCGCGTCGCCTCAATGGCGGAGCCTTCCGGTCCCGCGTGCCAGGAAGGGATGCGGAGTGTCGCAGACCTACGAGATCTTCGATCACTCGGTGCACCTGGTGGCGGACCTCTCGGGCATCTTCATCTTCGCCGTGACCGGCGCCCTGGTGGCCGTCCGCATGCGGTTCGACGTCTTCGGCATCATGGCGCTCGCCGAGATCACCGCGCTGGGGGGCGGAGTGTTCCGGGATCTGGTCATCGGCGACATTCCGCCGGCGGCCTTCAGGGACATGGGCTATTTCATCACCCCGATCATCGCCGGCGGCCTCGTCTTCTTCCTCCACCCGGCGATCAACCGCATCGGCGGAGCGGTCCAGGTGGTCGACGCGGCGGGGCTCGGACTGTTCACCGTGTCGGGCACGGTGAAGGCCGCCGTGTGGGGCATCGAGCCGTTCCACGCCGCCGCCATCGGGGTCGCGACCGCGGTAGGCGGCGGAGTGCTCAGGGACCTGCTCGCCATGGAGATCCCGTCGCTGCTGCGCCGCGACCGTGAGATGTACGCGCTGCCGTCGGTGCTGGGTGCGGGCACGGTCGCCGTACTGCTCCAGTTCGGTCTGCTGGGCCCGATCAGCAGTGGCGCCGCCATGCTCGCCACCTTCGTCCTGCGACTGCTGGCGCTGCGGTACGGCTGGCGTGGCCCCCTCGCCTGGAAGAGCGAGCGGCTCCCCGCGCCCGGCGGGAAGGAGCCCGGTCAGGGTCAGGGCGCCGGTCGGGGGCAGCCGGTCGCCTGAGCCCGGCTGCCACGGCGAGCAGGACGGCGCTGAGCAGGACCAGCCCTCCCAGGGTCAGGAAACTGACCTCGATCGCGGCGACGAACGCGCTGTCGGCGGCCGCACGGACCCGGTCGTGCGAGGTGCCGGGCAGCCGGGCCAGCAGTTCCTCGCGTTGCTCCTCGCGCGAGAGGACGTTGTCGAGCGCGCGCTGTTCGCGCGGGCTGAACACATCGCCGTCCCCGCCGGTGGACGCCAGCAGTTGGTTGCGCTCCCGCCACTCCGCCGTGGTGAACAGCGCGTTCATCAGGGCCAGCCCCAGCGTCGCGCCGATCTGCCGGCTCTGCACCGACAGGCTCGCCGCCACTCCTCGCGCGGAGGCGGGCACGGCCGCCATGATCATCGCGGTCGCCGACGGGTAGACCAGCGGCGGGGCGAGGCCGAAGACCAGCAGGGCGGGAACGAGCAGGGTGCTGTGCCGGTTCGCGACGCCGTAGGTGAGCCACAGCACGCAGCAGCCCAGCAGCACCAGGCCCGTGACGATGAGCCACCTGCCGTACCCGAGGTCGGTCAGCCGTCCGACGAAGGGTGAGAGGACGACGGTCCCGAAGCTGCCGGCCATGAGCAGAAGCCCGGTGCGCAGCGCTCCGAGGTCCAGCACGTGCTGCAGATAGAGCGTCACATGGACGCCGACGGCGAGCGAGGCGCACTGGACGAGGGCCAGAGCGACCATGGGCACGGAGACCGTGGCGCGGCGCAGCGGCCGCAGGTCCAGCAGCGGGTCGGCGACGCGCAGCTCCACCGCGACGAAGAGGCCCAGCAGGACGACGCCCGTGACGAGCGGCAGCAGGGTGCCGAGCGCGGCGAAGCCCCAGTCGGAGGACCGCTCGCAGGCGAAGACAACGAGAGTGAGCCCGGAGGCCATGAGCACGGCGCCCGTCACGTCCATCGACGCGCCGGTCCGTCCCCGGGTCTCGACGAGATGCCGGCGGGCCAGGACGACGACGAGCAGGCTCAGGGGGACACAGACGGCGAAGGCCCACCGCCAGCTCCCGAACTCCACCAGCAGCGCGATCCCCAGCGGCACGGCCACGCCGAAGAAGCTGGTGAACGCCGTCTGGACGCCGATGGCCCAGCCGTGGCGCTCCTCGGGCAGCGCGGCGGTCAGGTTGGCCAACGCGAGCGGTACGGCCAGGGCGATGCCGAGGCCCTGCACACCGCGCGCCACCACCAGGAAGATGCCGTCGGGAGCGATGGCGCACAGGCCGGAGCCGAGCGCGAAGCAGACCATGCCCAGCAGGAACACGCGGCGCCGTCCGACCACATCGCCGAGCCGGCCGCTGATCACGGCCACGGCGCAGAGCGGGAGCAGCGCGGCGACGATCACCCAGTGAAGGGTGGAGCTGTCGATGCCGAGATCCTTCTGGATCTGGGGCAGCGCGACGATGACGGCGGTCAGGCTGGAGAACAGCAGGACGCTGGCGGTGATCGTGGCGATCATGACCGCACGCTGCGGTGGCGACAGTTCCCTCAGGGCGCCCATGTCGGACAACTGTCCCGCGAGCCGGGGCGGACGGCATCCGGTCCCGGACCACCCGGGTGCAGGTACGTCCGGGCAGGGCGGTGGGCTGTGTGGCGCGGCCCCGAGGCGGGACGCGACGGTCCGGTCGGGCGGTCCGCATCCGTACGCGCGGTCCGCATCCGTACGGGCGATCCGCGTGCGTACGGGCGGTCCCCGTCTGTGGAGGCGGTCCGCGTGCGTACCGACCGGAACGCTCGACGTCACGGACCGGCGGTGGTCACCGCGTGTCCGTGCGGGCCGTGCTGTGGTGCAGCCAGACGTAGTCGACCGGCTGGGCGGCGTTCCAGGCGGTGGCGAGATCGGGGTCGACGGGCAGGAACGCGGCTCGCCGGTAGCACCGCAGGGCCGGCTCGTTGTGAGGGTGCACCCGCATGAAGACGTCCTCGTAACCGGCGTCCGTGGCGAGCGCGGTCAGCCGGCAGACCAGCTCCTGGCCGATTCCCTGGGCCCGCACGGCGGGCGAGACGATGATCCGGGCGAGTTCGGCCTCGTCCTCCTCGTCGTCGAACCACAACTCCCCGTAGGCGAGGATTTCCTCACCGCGCCGGAGCATATGGGCCCGCACGTCGTCGCCCGCCTGCCAGTCGGCGATCGCCCGCGGCGGCAGGGGGAAGTCGTGGCGTCCGCACCACATGGCGACTTCGCCGGACGTGGCCGGCCAGCCGGCGACCGTGGCCGCGTGCGTCACGTCGAAGGGCAGCAGTTCGATTCTCGCCATGGGCCGCCACTGTAGGGGGGCTCGGTGTGGCGGTGCGACCGCCCTGCGCCTCTCGTCCTCCCGGGGTGGAATACCGGAGGAACGCAGGCAGGATGGACGGAACTGGACGGAAGGTGCCGGTGAGCCGTGGATCTGGAGAGCGTCGCGGACGAGTTGTACGGGCTGCCGCCGGAGGACTTCACCGACGCCCGCCGCCGGCACGCGGCGGCCGCCCGGGCGTCGGGCGACCGTGGCCTGGCGACCAGGATCATGTCGCTGCGGCGTCCGACGCTGTCCGCCTGGGCCTGCAACCTGCTCGTGCGGGCCGACCCGGACCAGGCGGCCGGGCTGCTCCGCCTCGGCGAGGGACTGCGGCAGGCGCACCAGGAGCTGGACCGGGACCAGATGCGGGAGCTCGGCAGCCGGCGGAATCGTCTCGTCGGTGCGCTGTCCCGGCGGGTGCGGGACCTGGCCGCCGAGGCGGGGCATCCGGTCAGCGAGTCGGTACGGCGCGAGGTCGAGGACACGTTGCAGGCGGTGCTGGCCGACCCGGACGCCGCGGCGGAGTGGGCCACGGCGCAGCTGGTGAGGCCCCTCAGCCCGCCCGTCGGGTTCACCGAGGCCGCCCTTGCCGCCGCGGCGCGCCGGCCGGCTCCGGCCACTCCCGCCACGGCTCCGGAGGCTCCGGCCGCCCGCGGGGACGGACGGGAGCCACGCAAGACACCTGAGACGCGTGAGCCGCGTAGGGCCCGGGACGCACGGAAGGCACAGGAGAAGGAGCTCGCCCGGGCACGCCAGGACGCGGAGACGGCCGAGCAGCGGGCCCGCGAGCGGGAGGAGGCGCTCCGTGAGGCCGAGTCCGAGCACGAGCGGGCCGAGGCGCTGCTGGAGCAGGCGGAGGAACGGGCGGCCGCTCTCGCCGAGGACGTCAGGACGGCCGAGGACCGTCTGCGCGCCGCCCGCAGGGAGCTGGACGAGGCGCGGGCCGAGGAGAGCACCGCGCGCACCGGTCGTGACGGAGCGCGAAAGCGGGTGTCCGAAACGCGCCGTGCGGCCGGACAGGCGCGCCGGAACGCCCGGAGCGCGGGCGACCGGGTCGAGGCTCTGGAGGCGGAGCGCGGATAGCCGAGGTCGCACAACGGACGGCGGACGCCAGGCGCAGGACGCGGACGTCGGACGCCAGGCGCCGGACGTCGTACGTGGGACGTGGGACGTGGGACGTGGGACGTGGGACGTCGGAAAGCCGTACGGGCGACCGCCGCAACGCGAACAAGCCGCAATCCCGCACGCCCGCAAGCCCGCACACCGCACACCGCACACCGCACACCGCACACCGCACACCGCACGAGCATCCACGAACAGTCAGCAGCAGCCAGGAGCTGCCGCCGTCACCGCTCCTGGAGCGGCTCACCGCCCATCAGTTCGTTGAGAGGCCCCCCGCTCAGGGTGGCCCGCTGGTCCGTCACGAACGGCAGCCGCGCCACCGTCGCGGGATCGACGAGCCCCACCTGGGCGAGCACCGAGGCCTGGTCCCAGTAGATGTGCTCGCCGGAGATGAGCGGGCCCTCGAACGAGACGACGGCGACGACCGCGACGGTGATGGGCCGGCCGGTCGGGGCGACCGAGGGAAGGATCCAGGGCACCGGTACGTCATGCGTGAACGAGACGAGCATCTCGTCGACGATGCGATCGCGGCCCGTGGTGCGGGTCAGCGGCGCGATGGTGAAGTCGTCCGCGTTGTGCCCCACGAACCATCGGCCGTAGAAGTCGCGCACGGCGTCCCGGCCGCGGGCGCCCATCGCGGTGGGCACATGCAGCACCACAGGGTCGTCCGTCATCGTGGCCATCGTCGCGTCGACGTCCCGCGTGGCGAACTCGCTGGTGGTGTGAAGGTCCCAGACGCGCTCCAGCTCGGCCGGGTCGACGGGATCGGGGACGGGGACGGGGGTCATGACGGTGCCTCCTCGGGTTTCCATCCCCATGAGGTGATCATTCCTGGGGAGAGCGCGGCGCAGTCGGGCGAGTCCAGGTAACGCGTCGCCTCGTCGATGACGTGGTCGTCGACGAGCCCGGTGCCCACGAGCGCGTCCCTGGCCCGGTCCCATGTCCCGCCCCAGAAGCGGCTGATGGGGCTGCCGGGCATCAGGGGCGGCACATGGACCTCGGCGGCCACGGACCGGAGCCCGGCCGCGTGCAGGAGCTGCGGGTAGCGCGTCACCCAGGTGATGTCGGTTCCGATGGTGTCCCGCAGTCCCTGCCACATCGCCCGCATGACCCGTGAGTACGGGGTGTCGGGTGGCGCCGCCCCGGCGGTCACGTCGATCGCGTCACTGAGGACGAGAACCCCTCCGGGCGCGACGAGACCGGCCAGCCTGGTGATCGCCTCCTGCCGGGAGGGCAGGTGCATCAGCACGAACCGTGCGTGGACGAGCTGGAACATGCCCGGGTCGAAGGACGGGTCGGTGATGTCCGCTTCGAGGGCGGTGAGTCCCGGGGTGGGGTGGGCGGTGAGGAAGCGGACGTCCCGGTCGACGGCGAGCACGGCCGCGACACCGGCCCTGCGCAGGAGACCGCGGGCCACGGTGCCGGTGCCGGCGCCCACGTCCAGGCAGTGCCAGTGCGGGCCGGCGCCCAGTTTCATCAGGCGCGTCAGGGTCATGTCGTCGTAGGTGAGCGCGCCGAGGTCGATGCGGTCGTCCTCGCCTGCCTGTTCCGGCCGGAAGACGGCCTCGCCGTAGCGGCCGTCGTCCCGGCGGTCACCGCCGTCCTGCGGGATCGTCACGGGCCGATCCTCCACCGCGGACCGTCCACCCGGCCGAGGCGCGCCGCGCACACGTCCAACCGGCCCAGCGCCTCACATGCGTTCGGCAGGAGGTCGCACCGCCGCGGACGGTTCCCGCACAGGTCGGACCGCCGGCCGTCGCGGTGCTCACCGGCCGCTGCGCGCAACCGCCCTGTCCCGGTGACCAGTTCCTCAAGGCCGAGCCGTGCGGAATCCTGATCGAGGGCCATGACCGCACGTCGGAAACAGGACGGCCGGGGCGGCTCCGCGGGGCATCGGTCGGCCAGGTCCACGATCCTTCGGGACGCGAACGGCCAGGTGGCCTACGATCATGAGTGGCGGTGCCGTCCACCGTCCCCTGCGCCCATGGAGGTCACCATGTCCAGGACTGCCGGCAGCCATCGCACCCACCCGATCCGCATCCTCGCGACGGCCTGCGCGGCAGCGGCCGGGCTGTCACTCGCCGTCGGTTGCTCGTCCAAGGAGGAGGAGCGCGGTGAGGCCGCGGGCGGGGTGCCGGTGGTCGAGAAGGGAAAGCTCACCACCTGTACGCACCTGCCGTATCCGCCGTTCCAGTTCGAGCAGGGCGGCAAGGTCGTCGGCTTCGACGTGGCACTCGTCGATCTCGTGGCGAAGAACCTGAAGGTCGAGCAGAAGATCGTCGACACTCCCTTCGAGAACTTCAAGACGGGGGCCTTCCTGAACTCCGGTCAGTGCGATCTGGCCGCCGCCGGTATGACGATCACCGACGAGCGCAAGAAGAACGTGGACTTCTCCGTCCCGTACTTCGACGCCACGCAGGCGTTGCTCGCCACCAGGAAGAGCGGCGTGACCTCGCTGGCCGAGGTCAAGGCCAAGGGGGCGAAGCTGGGCGCGCAGGCGGAGACCACCGGTGAGAGCTACGCGAAGTCCCACGGCTTCGACCCGGTGTCGTTCGAGAGCTCGGACGCGGTGCTGAACGGGCTGCGCACGGGACAGGTCGACGCCGTCGTGATCGACTACCCCGTGGTCCAGGGCTGGCTCAAGGACAAGGCCAACGCCGACGCCTTCGCTCTCGGGCAGAACATCGAGACCGGTGAGCAGTACGGCTTCTCGGTGAAGAAGGGCAACGCCAAGCTGCGGGCCGCCATCGACAAGGCGATCACGGACGCCAAGGCCGACGGCACGTACAAGAAGCTGTACGAGCAGTGGATCGGGCCGCTGCCCGAGGGCCGGTCGTGACCTCTCGGCTGACCAGGCGGCAGCGCCGCCGCGTGTCGCAGGGGATCCAGTACGCGGTCTTCGTGGCGGCCGTGGTCCTGATCGCCGTGCTGGCCGACTGGGACACGCTGCAGAACCAGTTCGCGCAGAAGGATCTCGCGAGCCAGCTGTTCCCGGACATCATCACGATCGCGCTGCGCAACACGGTGGTGTACACCCTGTCGGGCTTCGCGTTCGGCCTGGTGCTGGGCATGATCGTGGCGCTGATGCGGCTGTCGTCGGTGGCTCCGTACCGCTGGGTCGCGAGCGTCTACATCGAGCTGTTCCGCGGCCTGCCGGCTCTGCTGATCTTCATCTTCGTGGGGGTGGCGATCCCGCTGGCGTTCCCGGGGGCCGAGATCCCCGGCGGGGTGTACGGGAAGGTCGCCCTCGGTCTCGGTCTGGTCGCCGCCGCGTACATGGCGGAGACGATCAGGGCCGGGATCCAGGCCGTGCCCAAGGGCCAGATGGAGGCGGCGCGCTCACTGGGGTTCTCGCACGCCCGCGCGATGGTGTCGGTCATCATCCCGCAGGCGTTCCGTATCGTGATCCCGCCGCTGACGAACGAGCTGGTGCTGCTGTTCAAGGACTCGTCGCTGGTGCTGTTCCTCGGCGTCACGCTGGACGAGCGGGAACTGACCAAGTTCGGGCGGGATCTTGCCAGTCAGACCGCGAACTCCACGCCGATCCTCGTCGCCGGGCTGTGCTACCTGCTCGTGACGATTCCGCTGAGTTTCGTCGTACGCCGGCTGGAAGCACGGACCGAGAAGGCCAGGTGAGGACGGGATGACGCAGAACGAGATCGAGATCCGCTCGCTGCACAAGTCGTTCGGTGACAACGAGGTGCTGCGCGGCATCGATCTGGACGTCGCCCACGGCGAGGTGGTGTGCGTCATCGGGCCGTCCGGCTCGGGCAAGTCGACGCTGCTGCGGTGTGTGAACCTGCTGGAGGAGCCCAGCGCGGGCAAGGTGTTCGTGGGCGGTACGGAGGTCACCGACCTCGACGTCGACATCGACGCGGTACGTCGCCGGATCGGCATGGTCTTCCAGCAGTTCAACCTCTTCCCGCACGTGACCGTGACGGAGAACCTCACCCTGCCGCAGCGGCGCGTACTGAAACGTGACAAGGCCCGGGCGGCGGCGGTGGCGCGGGAGAACCTGGAACGCGTGGGTCTCGCCGACAAGGCCGGGGCCTATCCGGCGCAGTTGTCCGGTGGTCAGCAGCAGCGCGTCGCGATCGCTCGGGCGCTGGCCATGGACCCGGAGGTGATGCTCTTCGACGAGCCGACGTCGGCGCTCGACCCGGAGCTGGTCGGCGAGGTCCTGGCCGTCATGCGCGTACTGGCCGCCGAGGGCATGACGATGATGGTCGTCACGCACGAGATGAGTTTCGCCCGGGAGGTCGCCGACCGGGTGGTGTTCATGGACGGCGGCGTCATCGTCGAACAGGGCCCGGCCGAGCAGGTGGTGGGCTCACCCCGGCACGAGCGGACCAGGAACTTCCTGAACCGGATCCTGGATCCGGCGGCAGCGGCGGAGCCGGGCGCGGGTCCGCAGGACGCCGCTCCCGGTGCCGGTTCAGGTCCGGGTCCGGGGAACGCGGAGGACGTGCGCAAAGAGGGGTGACCGCTGGTGTCCGTCCTGCCCGGGCGGTCATGGCGGGCGGAAGCGATTACGGTGAAGACGACGAACTCGCCTTCGCCGAATGAGGCGAATTCGGCGATTCCACGGCAACCATATGGTTATCGGGAGTGTCTCCCCTGGTGACATCACTGTCCCCGTCTCAGGAGAAATGGGGGACGCCACATGTACCACCGTCCGCGCCTCACGGCTCTCGCCGCCGGCATTCTGCTCCTCGCCACGGCCGGGGCCACGATCCCCGCTTCCGCGGCCCCGCACCGGTCCACGGCCGCACACCCCGCACCGGCCACCGCCCTGGTCACCGACGCCCGCTGGGGCGGCCACGGGTCCTTCGACCGGATCGTCATCGACCTCCGCGGCACGCTGCCGCCGGTCACGGTGCGGCCCGTGAAGGTCCTGCGCTACGACGGCACGGGGCACAAGGTCCCGCTCGCCGGGAAGTACTTCCTGGAGATCAAGCTCTCCCCCGCCGCCGCGCACAACGACGCCGGCAGGTCCGTCTACCGCGGACCACGGCTGATCAAGATCTATCTGCCGACGCTCAAGGGCCTTGCACAGACAGGCGACTTCGAAGGCGTGGTCACCTTCGGGGCGGCCTTCGACAGCAAGCCGGTGTACAAGACCACGAAGCTGCACGCACCCGAACGCTTCGTGATCGACGTCCGGCGTCCGCCCGCGCGCGGGTGACGGCGGACAGCGGGCGGCGGCGAGGAAGCCGGGGAGGCGGAGGGGCAAAGGGGGCGAAGACACCGGCCTCATCCGCTCGTTGAGCGGATGAGGCCGGACGCGTCAGCGGGCGGAGACCGTCACCGCGCGAACAGTTCATCGAGCCGGCCGCGCCAGGCCTGCTCGGTCCTCTCGGCGTCGGCACCCGGGGCGAAGTCATGGACGCTGACGCCGACGGGGGCCCCGAAGTGGTTGCGGCCGAAGAGGCGGTACATCGCGTCGTCCGTGCGCAGTCCGACGAAGTACTGGTTGCGGTAGTCGACGACCGCGTCGACGGGTCCGGTGCCCGGCAGGTCGACCCGCACCGTCGAACCTTCCACGGCTTCGTCGGGCAGGCCCAGTCCACGGCTCGTGGTCTCCAGCGCATCGGGGGCCGTGGAGGCAGCGGGCGCGTCCAGGGTGGCGAACACGGCGGGGCGGCCGGTGAAGTGCGTGAGGTACTGGCGCAGGGTGTGCAGGTAGAAGTCGGTGTGCTTGTTCGCGCCGTCGTACTGGTTGTCCCAGTCGTCGACGAGGATGCCGCTGTGGACGTACCGAACCCGGCAGCCGCCGCCCTCACGGGGCTCGATGACATGGTCGAGCTGGTTGAAGGTCTGCTCGCTGATGCCCTCCACGTCCTCCGAACGCGCCGTCAGGCGGTGCGGCGGGTCCCATGCCGTGACGGTGCCGCCGTAGGGCGCCTCCCCGCCCTCCTTCGGCTCGTACTCCATCGGCCAGAGCCAGCCGCCCGTGCCCGAGGTGATGGCGGCCCACACCTGCTCGGGGCTCGCGTCGACGTCGAACTCGCGGACGATCTCGAATTCCCTGGATTCCTTGGACATGGTGACTCCTCGGGCCTGCTCGTCAGGCCTGCTCGGGCGCGCCGATGGAGGGCGCGGGTGCTTCTGGCGTACTCGATGGTTCGGGGTCGGGCTTGACCGTGGGGTGGAGCGCCACGACGATCCGGTGGTCGCGGCCGCCTTCCGCGTGCTCGTCGTGGTACTTGGTGATGAGCGCGCTGACGCCGCGCGTCAGCTCCTCCACGAAGGCGGCCCGGTCGGCGGCGGAGGCGAACCGCACCTCGCCGTCGAGGGCGTAGGTGGCCAGGCGCTTGCGGGCCCTGGCAGCTCCGGTGATCAGCGTGCCCACATCGCGCACCAGCCGCGCGGCGACCGCGAGCAGCCAGCGCGCGGAGAGCTGGTCGCGGAAGCGGCCCGGGTCGGGCTGCACCGCGGCGAGCGCGAGGGGGGAGATCACGTACGACGCGGCGGTGGCCCGCATGAGCCGCTCGGTGACATTGCCCTTGCGGCGCTCACCTGCCAGCTCCACCAGGCCGTGCCGCTCCAGGGCCTTCAGGTGGTAGTTCACCTTCTGCCGGGGGAGCCCGACGCGGCCGGCGAGCATGGTCGCCGAGGCGGGGCCCGCGGCCAGCTCGGCGAGCAGCCTGGCCCGCATCGGGTCCAGCGACACGGCTGCCGCGGAAGGGTCCTCGATCACGGTGACGTCCAACATGGGTCCCACCCTCCCACCGAAAACTTTTCTTGTCCAGACACAATCGCTTGTCGGAGGGTCGGGCTCCGTTCGGGCAGCGGGCGCCGTTCGGGCGGCAGTGGCGGGCGGATCGGGCGGCGTCGTACCGCGCCGCGGCCGCGAAGTGGTCTGTGACCTGGGCAAACAGCTGCGATGAAACGGGCACGAACGGGCACAGCGAAAGCTGCGAAGAGCCTGGTACGACACGGATGGTGCTTGTACAAACGACGCATGGGCCCGAACGGGCGCAGTACCCGCGAGCGCGAGTGAGCGGCTGGCAACGAGGAAGTGTGCCGTGGACACCGAGGAGCGCCGCCGAGGCATTCTCGAGGCGGCCCGCAAGGACGGGGCCGTCGAGGTCAATGGTCTGGCCGGCCGGTTCCGGGTCGCCAAGGAGACCATCCGGAGGGATCTGCACGCCCTGGAGGAGCACGGGCTGGTCCGGCGTACGCACGGTGGCGCGTATCCGGTGGAGAGCGCCGGGTTCGAGACCACGCTGGCGTTCCGCACCACGCGGAACGTGCCGCAGAAGGCCCGTGTCGCCGCAGCCTCGGCCGAACTGCTGGGGGACGCGGAGACGGTCTTCGTCGACGAGGGCTTCACCCCACAGCTGATCGCCGAGGCACTGCCGCGCGACCGGCCGCTGACGGTGGTGACCGCGTCACTCGCGGTGGCCTCGGCGCTGGCCGGCGCCGACCAGACCTCGGTGCTGCTGCTCGGCGGGCGCGTGCGTGGCGGCACCATGGCGACGGTCGATCATTGGGCCACACGGATGCTCGCCGGCTTCGTCATCGATCTGGCCTTCGTCGGGGCCAACGGCATCTCCCGGGAGTACGGGCTGACGACTCCCGATCCGGCCGTCGGCGAGGTGAAGGCTCAGGCGATGCGCAGTGCCCGCCGGCGCGTGTTCGCGGGGATCCACACCAAGTTCGGTGCGGTCAGCTTCTGCCGGTTCGCCGACGTGGGCGACTTCGAGGCGATCGTCACCGACACCGGGCTGCCCTCGGCCGAGGCGCAGCGCTACTCGCTCCTCGGTCCGCAGGTCATCCGCGTCTGACTCGCCAACTCCCGCCCCTTCCTGCCCTTCCTGCCCGCTCGCAGCACACCACCCGCCGGACGAGCCGCCCCTGGGCACCTCCGGCATGCCCGAAACAAGGAGAGAATCATGACTCTGAGGCAGCGACCCTCGCGCATACCCGTCCGGCTGGGGGCGGTCGCGGCCGTCGCGGCGCTCCTCGCGGGCTGCGCGGGTGCCGGCGGCGGCGGAACGTCAGGCGACGGTGAGGCCCTCAACGTCCTGATGGTGAACAACCCGCAGATGGTGCAGTTGCAGAAACTGACCGCGGATCACTTCACCAGGAGCACCGGCATCGAGGTCCACTTCACGGTGCTGCCGGAGAACGAGGTCCGCGACAAGATCAGCCAGGACTTCTCCAACCAGGCGGGCCAGTACGACATCGCCACCATCAGCAACTACGAGGTGCCGTTCTACGCGAAGAACGGCTGGCTGCACCCGCTGGACCCGTACGTCGCCAAGGACAAGGCCTTCGACCAGGACGACATCCTGGAGCCACTCTCCGACTCGCTGACGGCCGCGGACGGCAAGCTCTACGCCGAGCCGTTCTACGGCGAGTCGTCGTTCCTCATGTACCGCAAGGACGTCTTCGCGGCCAAGGGTCTGACGATGCCGCCGAAACCGACCTGGCAGCAGGTCGCCGACCTCGCGGCGAAGGCCGACGGGGCCGAGAAGGGCATGAAGGGCATCTGTCTGCGCGGGCTGCCCGGCTGGGGCGAGGTGATGGCGCCGCTGACGACGGTCGTCAACACCATGGGCGGCACCTGGTTCACCAAGGACTGGCAGGCGCAGCTCACCTCTCCCGAGTTCACCCGGGCGACCGAGTTCTACGTCCGGCTCGTGCGCGAGCACGGCGAGGCGGGCGCGGCCCAGTCCGGGTACGCCGAGTGCCTCAACAACATGACGCAGGGCAAGTCGGCGATGTGGTACGACGCCACGGCCGGCGCCGGGTCGCTGGAGGCCGCGAACTCGCCCGTCAAGGGCAGGATCGGGTACGTACCGGCACCCGTGGACCGGACCGAGAGCTCCGGCTGGCTCTACACCTGGGCCTTCGGCATGCAGAAGGCATCCAAGAAGGCCGACAACGCCTGGAAGTTCATCTCCTGGGCTTCCGGCAAGGAGTACGAGAAGCTGGTCGGGAAGCAGGTCGGATGGTCCGACGTGCCGGCCGGGAAGCGGAGTTCGACGTACGCCGATCCGGAGTACCGCAAGGCCGCAGCCGCTTTCGCCGACGTCACCAAGCAGGCCATCGACGCCGCCGACCCCGTGAACCCCGGAGTGCAGCCGCGCCCGGCCGCGGGCATCCAGTTCGTCGGCATCCCCGAGTTCACCGACCTCGGAACGAAGGTGTCCCAGGAGATCAGCGCCGCGATCGCGGGCCGCAAGTCGGTGCCGGAGGCGCTGGCCGCCTCGCAGAAGCTGGCCGAGAAGGTCGCCGAGGAGTACCGGTGAGCACGTCGGTCGGGACCGCCCCGAAGATGTCGTCCGCACCTGCGGCGGCACCCGTGCGTCCACGGGCCGGCCTGCGGGACTGGGCCACCCGCGCCCCGCTGCTGCCCGCCCTGGTCTTCCTCGTCGCCGTCACCCAGTTGCCGTTCGTGGCGACGCTGGTGATCTCGCTCTTCGACTGGAACTCGTACGACCCCGGTGCCCGCCGGTTCACCGGACTGGCGAACTACGCGACCGTGGTCACCGACCCCGCGCTCCAGGAGTCCGTGCTGACGACGGTGCTCCTCACCGCCTCCGTGGTGATCGTGAGCGTGCTCCTCGGGCTCGGCCTGGCGCTGCTGCTGGACCGGGCCTTCTTCGGCCGCGGCTTCGTACGCACGCTGCTGATCACCCCGTTCCTGCTCGTGCCGGTCTCCGCGGCACTGCTGTGGAAGCACGTGCTGTACAACCCGGAGTACGGATTGCTCAACGGCGCCTGGGCATGGGTCGCGGGACTCTTCGGGGACACGGATCCGGCGCAGCCGGACTGGATCTCCGGCATGCCGCTCGTCGCGGTCGAGGCGGCACTGGTGTGGCAGTGGACACCGTTCATGATGCTCATCCTGCTCGCAGGGCTGCAGAGCCGGCCCGGCGAGATGGTCGAGGCCGCCCGGCTTGACGGTGCGAACAGCCTGCAGATCTTCCGCTATCTGACGCTGCCACATCTGCGCCGGTATCTGGAACTCGGCGTACTGCTCGGCTCGATCTACATCGTGCAGCACTTCGACGCGGTGTTCACGATCACCTCCGGGGGCCTCGGCACGGCCAACCTCCCGTACACGATCTACCAGACCTTCTACAAAGCTCATGAGTACGGGCTCGCGTCCGCGGCGGGCGTGGTCGTCGTGATCGGCACGATGGTGCTCGCGACGTTCGCGCTGCGCGTGGTCTCGTCCCTCTTCCGTGAGGAGGCGAACCGAGCATGACGCACACCACGGTCACCGCCAGGGTCACCGACGGGATCGCGCGGCGCGCACGGCGGCGGTCCACGGCGCTGGGGCTGCTCGCCTGGGTGGTGGGGCTCGGCTTCTGCCTGCCGGCCGGCTGGATGCTCCTCACGTCCTTCCACTCGGAACAGGACGCGGCGGCCAACCCGCCCGCGCTCGGCGCCGCGCTGACTCTCGACGGCTACCGGTCGTTCTTCGAACGCGGCGGCGACGGCCCATGGCCGCCGCTCATCAACTCGGCGACGGCGGCGGTGCTCTCCACCGTGCTGGTGCTCCTGCTGGCCCTGCCCGCGGCGTACGCGCTGTCGATCCGGCCGGTGCGCAAGTGGACGGACGTGATGTTCTTCTTCCTGTCCACGAAGATGCTGCCGGTCGTCGCCGGACTGCTGCCCGTCTATCTGTTCGCCAGGAACACGGGGCTGCTGGACAACATCTGGCTGCTGGTCCTGCTCTACACCTCGATGAATCTGCCGATCGCCGTCTGGATGATGCAGTCGTTCCTGGCCGACGTGCCGGTGTCGATCATCGAGGCCGCGCGGGTCGACGGGGCACGGCTGCCGACGGTGCTGGGCCGGGTGGTGGCGCCGATCGCCGGTCCCGGTATCGCGGCGACCGCCCTGATCTGCTTCATCTTCAGCTGGAACGAGCTGCTCTTCGCGGGCGTGCTCACCGGGGTCGTGGCGCAGACCGCTCCCGTCTTCCTCACCGGATTCGTCACCAGCGAGGGCTTGTTCCTGGCCCAGCTGTGCGCCGCGTCCGTCGTGGTGTCCCTGCCGGTGCTGGCCGCCGGTTACGCCGCCCAGGACAAGCTCGTCCAGGGCCTTTCCCTTGGAGCCGTCAAATGAGGGCCGCGATCGTCGAAGCCCCCGGCAAGGTGTCCGTCACCACCGTTCCCGACCCGGTCCCGGGCCCCCGCGACGTCGTGGTGGAGGTCGCGTCGTGCGGGCTGTGCGGCACCGATCTGCACATCCTGCAGGGCGAGTTCGCGCCGACGCTGCCGATCGTGCCCGGCCATGAGTTCGCCGGCACGGTCGTGGCTGCCGGGGCGGACGTCACCGGACTCACCGTGGGCGACCGGGTCGCGGTCGACCCGTCCCTGCCCTGCCACGAGTGCCGCTACTGCCGGGCCGGACGCGGCAACCTGTGCGACCGGTGGCGAGCGATCGGCGTCACGGACCCGGGCGGCGCGGCCGAGTTCGCCGTGGCACCGGTGGCGAACTGCGTACGGCTGCCGGAGCACATCGACGTCCGGGACGCGGCGCTGATCGAGCCGCTCTCGTGCGCCGTACGCGGATACGACGTCCTCAGCGGCACGCTCGGCGCACAGGTGCTGATCTACGGCTCGGGGACGATGGGGCTGATGATGCTGGAACTCGCCAAGCGCACCGGCGCCGCGGGGGTCGACGTCCTGGACATCAACGCGGAGCGGCTCGCCACCGCGAAGCAGCTGGGCTGCTCAGGCGCCGCTGCATCGGCGCGGGAGCTGGCGCGTGCGGACGAGGGCTGGGACGTGGTGATCGACGCGACCGGGAACGCCGGGGCGATCCAGGACGGGCTCGGCCGGGTCGCCAAGGGCGGCACGTTCCTCCAGTTCGGGGTGAGCGACTACGCGACGACGGCGGTGATCGAGCCGTACCGCATCTACAACCAGGAGATCACCATCACGGGTTCGATGGCGGTGCTGCACAGCTATGAACGGGCCGCGGCGCTGTTCGCGACCGGTGTGCTCGATCCGTCGGTCTTCATCAGCGACCGGCTGCCGCTGGAGCGGTATCCGCAGGCGATCGACCGGTTCCGGGCCGGACAGGGCCGCAAGATCGTGGTGGAGCCGTGAGCGGCGGTGCCGGATCGGTCCTCGTGCTGGGCGAGGCGCTCATCGACCTCGTGCCGGACGACCGGCTGCCGGCGCTGCGGCACGCCCAGCCCGGCGGTGCGCCGGCGAACGTCGCCGTGGGGCTGGCGCGGCTCGGCACGCCCTCGGTGTTCGCGGGCGGCGTCGGCGGCGACGCGTTCGGCCGGACCGTGGAGGACTGGTTGCGATCGGCGGGCGTCGGCACCACGCTGTGCGCCCGCTCGCCATTGCCGACCGCGCTGGCGGTGGCCGATCCCGGCCCCGACGGCACGGGCTACCACTTCCATCTGCGGGACACGGCCACGTTCCGGCTGCCGGAGGTGACGGCGGAGCTGGTGTCCGGCTTCGGCGCCGTCTACGCGGGCGGGCTGGCCGCCGTCGTCGAGCCCGCGGCCGGTGCGGTCGCGGCGGCGGCCCGCGAGGCGGCAGGTCACGGGCTGCTGATGGTCGACCCCAATGTGCGCGAGGCCACGGACGGAGGCGGGGCGTCACTGAGGGAACTGTGCGCCCTCGCCCATGTCGTGAAGGCGAGCGACGAGGACCTGGCGTGCCTCTGGCCGGGCGCGGACCCGTCCGCGTCGGCCGGCAGGCTCGCGGCGCAGGGGCGGCTGGTCGTCATGACCCGTGGGGCGCACGGCAGTACGGCGTTCCTTCCGTCCGCCGCCCAGGTGTCCGTACCGGCCGTGCCGGTCGAGGTGGTCAACACCATCGGCGCCGGGGACGCGTTCATGGCGGCGGTGCTCGCCTGGCTCGGCGCCGCCGGGCTGCTGCGCCGCGGAGGTCCGGCCGGGCTCGGGCCCGACCGGGCCGGGGCGATGCTCTCGTACGCCGCCGGCGTGGCCGCGGCGGTGTGCGGGCAGAGCGGCGGGTGTGTGCCCCCGTACACGCACCCGCCGCTCGGCCCGCCCGCCTCGCCACCCGGCGACGGCTCCCCGGGCGGCGAGGCGGGCGTCCGGTCCGGAAGAGTCTCCGGTCGCGATGGGCGTGACTAGTACGCGGTCGTGGCGTGCGGTCGTGGTACGCCTGACGGTCACTCCTGGCAGAGTGGTCGTGCGCGTGCCGCGTACGCGAAGACGCCGCCGGGCTGCCCGGCGGTTCACGGCTCGGGGAGGCATCGGGATGACCGCAGAAGCCGCAGTGCCCGGTCGGGACACGGTCGTAGCCGGCCCGCGCCGGCTGCCGGGGCTCGGGAATCTGCCCGCGTTCGCCCGTGACCCACTCGGCTTCTTCGTGCGGTTGCGCGGCTGCGGTGACGTCGTGGAGTGGCGCCTCGGGCCACAGCGGGCCCTGTTCATCTCGCGTCCCGAGCACATCGGCGAACTCCTCACGGGCATCGAGACGGTGTTCCGCCACCCGGAACTCGGCTGGGCGTTCAAGCTGGTCCTCGGCGACGGGGTGGTGACGTCGGAGGGGCCGGCCTGGCGGCGCAAGCGGGCGCTCGTACAACCCGCGGTGCGGCCCCGGCAGGTGCGGTCGTACGCCCGGACGATGACCGAGTGCGCCTCCGAGCTCGCGCACACCTGGCAGCCGGGGCAGAGCATCGACGTGCGGCGGGAGATGCTGGCGCTCACCCAGCGAATCGCCGTCCGCACGCTCTTCGGCAGCGACACGGCCGGCCGGGAGGACCTGATCGGGTCGGCCATGGACGTCGCGCAGCGGGCGATCGGCGACGAGTTCAGAGGGCTCACGCTGTTTCTGCCGTCCTGGGTGCCGACGCCGGGACGACGCAGGCTGCGCAGGGCCGTGACGGTGATCGACGCCGAGGTCGGGCGGGTGACCGGGGAGCGGCGGCGCGGTGGCGAGGACAGGGACGACCTGCTGAGCAGGCTGCTGGCGGCCCGCGACGAGGAGGGCATGCCCCTGTCGGACAAGGAGGTGCGCGACGAGGCGGTGACGCTCTACATCGGCGGCCACGAGACCACCGGGACGACGCTCACCTGGGCCTGGTACCTGCTGTCCCGGAACGCGGCCGCCCGTGCGCGGCTCGCCGGGGAACTGGAGAAGGTTCTCGCGGGCCGTACGCCCGAGTTCGACGATCTGCGTCAACTTCCGTACACCGAGCAGGTGCTGAAGGAGACCCTGCGGCTGTTCCCTCCGGTGTGGCTGATGACGGGCATAGCGAAGGAGGGTTCGGAGCTGGGCGGGCTGCCGGTTCCGGCAGGGACGGTCGTCTGGTCCAGCCAGTGGAGCGCGCACCGGGATCCGCGCTGGTTCCCCGACCCGGAGGAGTTCCGGCCCGAACGGTGGGACGCGGACGCCGAGCCCGGGATACCTGATCACGCCTGGTTCCCGTTCGGCGGGGGCGCCCGGGCCTGTCTGGGTGCACGGTTCGCGATGGTGGAGGCGGTGCTGGTGCTGGCGACACTGGCGCAGCGCTTCCATGTCGACGCCGGGCCGGGCGAGGTGGCGCCGAGGACGGGCCTGACGCTGCAGCCGGACTCCGCGGTCCGCGCGGTGCTCCGGCCGGTCGAGGGGTGACGTACCCCCGTCGGGCCAACGGCATATGCCGGATGCACCACCATATCGAGTGTTGCCAAATCCCTTACGTGCCTTCGCTCCCTGTGCAACAGTCGTAACCGGTCCATTCCTTGAGACCTGGACATGCCGCGCCTGCATCGGAGTACGACATGCCGTCCCATCTGTTCGCGGACCGCCCCGCCCCGCAGCCGCCGAGGCGCGGCTCGGTGGACGAGTTGATCTCGCAGACCCGCCGCCTGCGCGGGGACGTGGACGCGGTCCGGCGTGACGCGGTGGTGGACGAGGACGACCCGCAGGGGCGCTGGCAGCGGGCACTGTGCGATCTGGCCGTGCATCAGCTCGATGACCTCGGAACGCACTTGGGCCAGCTCAAGGAGGGCATCCCGGCGTCGGCGGACCTGGTCGACGGGCCGGGACCGGAAGAGTCCGGCGCCGGCACGGAAGCCTTCGGTACGCAGGAGCCCGGACCGTACGAGCACGTGACCGAGCACACCGGCTCGCTGCTCAGCCGGGTCGGCAGCGCGGAGTGGAATCTGCTGACGGACGAGGTGGTCTGGTCGGAGGAGCTGTACCAGATCTTCGGCCGGCCGGCGGAGCACGGTCCGATGTCGCTGGACGAGCTGCCGTCCATGGTGTTCGCCGAGGACCAGGGGTTGCTCACCGCGATGGTGACGGACTGCCTCATCGACGGAAGGCCGATCGACGGGGAGTTCCGCATCGTCCGTACCGACGGCCGGGTCCGCACGCTCCACATGATGGGCGAGCCGGTCCTCGACGCCGACGGCTGCACCGCGTCGATGTGGGCCGTCTTACGAGACGTCAGCGAGCTGCGACGCACACAGCGCGCCGTACGCGAATCGCGCGACACGCTCGCCCGCAGACAGCATCTCGACCTGACCGAGCGCCGTATCGCGATGGAGATGCAGGAAGCGGTGCTGCCGCCGTGGCGCGGCCCGCTCGCACTCCCCGAGGACGGCCCCACGGCACTGGATCTGGCCGGGCAGTACGTGCCGTCCGCGAGCAGTGCGCTGATCGGCGGCGACTGGTTCGACGCGCTTGAACTTCCGGGCAACCGGATGCTGTTGAGCGTCGGCGACCTGACCGGCCACGGCGTGACCGCGACGTCCACGATGGCCATGCTGCTCGGCGCCCTGCGCGGGATGGCCGTGGCCGGCATCCGGCCCGGCGCCCTGATGGGCCATCTCAACCAGCTGCTGGACTCGTCGGCGCAGCCTGCCCTCGGCAGCGCGGTGTGCTGCCACTACGACCCGGACAGCCGGATGCTCTCCTGGGCGCAGGCGGGACACCCCGCCCCGCTGCTGTTCCGCGGCGGGACGGGGCGGATGCTGACACAGCCGGACGGGGTGCTCCTCGGAGCGACCACCGGAGCCGAGTACGAGCAGGCGGAGATCGGGCTGCTGCCCGGGGATCTGCTGGTGCTGCACACGGACGGTCTGACCAGGAGCGCGGACGCCTACGACGGGTCCGGAGCGGACCGACTCCTCGCTCTCGCCTCCCGCTTCGACGGCTCCCGGAGCGCACAGGAGTGCGTACGGTTGATCGTCGAAGAGTTCGGTGGGAACGAGCGTCAGGACGACGCCTGCGTGATGGTCGCCAGGATCAGCGGCTAGGTCGCGTCAGACACGGCCTGGACCGGACAGACCCGTGATTCCCGGGCAGGCGGCGCTTCCGGGCTCCTGCTCAGCTCTCCGTGTCGAGTACGTGCGTAAAAGAGCGCACCCTCGGTTCCGGCGTGTTGGGTGCCCTCAGATCTCCTTGTTCCGCGAGCGCTTCGACGGGCTGTTGGGCAGGGCGATCTGGATCTCCTCGCGGAGGTCCTCGATCTTCGCGTAGCCGGAGTACTGTCCGGTGAGCCTGTACATCTCACGGAGCCGGTCCCAGGTGCGGTGCGACGAGGTCTCCCCCATCGACACCAGCGCCAGCCGGGCGTACCGGTCGGCCTGGTCCGGGTCGTCGGCGATGAAGCAGGCCGACGCCATGGAGATGTAGTCGAAGATCTTCGACCGCTGGCGGCCGCCCTCCCGCAGTTGCAGCGCCTGCCTGGCGTGGCGCTGTGCGGTGTTGGCGGCGGTGGGCTCGTGCTCGGCGAGGGTGCGGTAGGCGAGGGCCTGCATTCCGTGCATGTCCGCCTCGTCGAACATCTGCATCCAGCTGGGCGGTGGCACATCGCCCTTGTCGGAGACGAAGAGCTCCTCGGCCTCGCCCAGGGTCCGGCGCATGGCCTGGCCGCGACCCATGGCAGCCTGCGCCCAGGCCTCGATGGTGCGCAGCATCGCGTACGTACGCGGCAGGATCTCCTCGCCCGAGCCGGTCTTGGCGAGCTTCATCAGGTCGAGGGCGTCGTCCGGGCGGCCGAGATGCACCATCTGGCGGGCGGCCCGGGAGAGTGCTTCGCCGGCGCGGGGACGGTCGCCGCCCTCACGGGCCGCGTGGGCGGCGATGACGAAGTACTTCTGTGCGGTGGGTTCGAGGCCGACGTCGTGGGACATCCAGCCGGCGAGGACGGCGAGGTTGGCGGCGACGCCCCACAGGCGCCGCTGGAGGTGATCGGGGTGGTGGAAGGCGAGCATGCCTCCCACCTCGTTGAGCTGGCCCACGACCGCCTTGCGCTGGAGCCCGCCACCGCGGGCCGCGTCCCAGGCACGGAACACCTCGACCGAGCGTTCCAGTGCCTCGATCTCCTGCGACCCGATGGGGGCGGCCTCATAGCGGTCGAACCCAGCGGGGTCGGCGTGCAGGGGGTCGTGGCGGCGAGGGGTGTCGGAGGCGAGTGCGGGGTCGGATTGCAGCCAGTCGTGCATGGCGCTGCTGAGTGCGGAGCCTGCGGCGAGCGCGGCGCCCGCGCCCACCAGGCCGCGTCGGTTGAGCATGAGGTCCATTCCCGTGAATTCGGTGAGGACCGCCGCCGTACGTTCGGGCGCCCAGGGCAGGCCGTCAGGGTTCTTGGTACCGCCGACGTCCCGCCGTTTTCCCGTGCGTCCGTGCCGTACGAACCCGAGGTCCTCGATGGTCACGACACGGCCGAGTCGCTCGGTGAACAAAGCTGCCAGCACTCTGGGCACGGGATCGCGCGGGGTCTCCCCCATGTCGATCCAGCGCCTGACCCGCGAGGTGTCGGTCGCCAGCTGCGGATGGCCCATGGCCGCCGCCTGCCGGTTAACGAGCCGCGCGAGTTCGCCCTTGGACCAGCCGGCGAGGCCGAACAGATCTGCCAGGCGGGTGTTGGGTTCTCCGGTCACGTCAAGCCCCCAGGTTCTCGGCTGAGTTGACAGTAACCCCCTGTCAGATGCGTTGCGACTATTCGCCAGGGTTCGCCAGGGTCCGCCAGATGGTGTGCCACCCGCGATCCGGTGTCAGGTAGGAACGCGCCACCCCGCCCCGGGACCCGAGAGCATTCCCCAGGGTGCCGAAGGCTTCCGGGGCAGGGCCGCGCACATGACTTGCCGGCACACGAAGGGATCTGTATCTCCCATGTACACAGCATCGTCCTCCGTGTCCGCCCCGCCCCGCCCGCAGCGTTCCCTGCAGGCCGGCGGCGGGCCGTTTCTCGATCCCTCCCCCACCGGCCGGGCCCGGCGGTGGCCGGGGGCGGTCGGTCAACCGCTCAGCGGGCGAATCGACTTGTCGGGCCCTCAGGGCGCGCAGCTGCGGATGGCGATCGCGTCCGTGCACCGCATCTGCCCGGAGTTCAATCCGGTCCAGGTGCTGCGCAGGAGCGGCCGCTCGGTACTCCTCGTCGGTACGACGGGACGCACCACGGCCGTGGCCAAGTGCTTACTGGATCAGTCGCCGGTGTGGACCGAGCGGTTCAGGCACGAAATAACTGCATATCGTGCGTTCGTCCGGCACCGCCCGCCGGTGCGTGTGCCGCGGCTCATCGCCGCGGACCCGGACAACTGCACGCTCGTCGTCGAGCGGATGCCGGGGCGTCCGGCGGCCCTCGCACGGCACCCTTCCGAGGCCCCGCCGCGTGCGGACGTCCGCGCGGCGCTCGGGGCGATCGTCCGGCTCAACTCGTGGCGACCGCCGGCCGGAATGTTCGACGCACCGCTGGATTACGCGTCGCGGATCGCCCGCTACCACGAGCTGGGGCTGTTCACGGACCGTGATCTCGGCGATCTGCAGAAGCTGCTGCACGGCCTGGCGCATACGGGCGGTCGGCAGGGCGTGGGCCAGTTCTGTCACGGTGACGCGCTGCTGTCGAACATCCTGCTGGCGCCGACGGGTCCGGTGCTGGTCGACTGGGAGCACGCGGGCTGGTATCTGCCGGGGTACGACCTCGCGACGCTCTGGGCCGTCCTGGGCGACGCGCCGGTGACGCGGCGCCAGATCAGCCAGCTGGCGCAGCAGTCGGGTCCCGCGACGCGGGACGCGTTCCTGGTGAACCTGATGCTGGTGCTCACCCGGGAGATCCGGACGTACGAGACCGCGGTGCAGCGGACGATGCGGGACGCGGCTCCGGCCGGGACCGCACAGCCCCAGCACGGAGCGATCTCGTCCGGGGAGGAGCAGCGGCTGCTGTTGCGGCGGCTGCACGATGACTGCGCGCTGGCACGGCGGGCCGTGCGCGCTGCGGTCGGCACTCGCTGACCGTCAACGGCGGCCGGTGGTCCGAAGGGGGCTGGTGCGCCCGGGGGCCGAGCGAGCCGTGAAGGGGAAGAGCGCTGCGCGCCCAGTGCCGACACACTGGACGCGCAGCGCTCTGTTGGTGCCGGCGTGGCTGGTCCGCCGGTGCTTCCGTGACCGGTCCGCCCGGCGGTCGACGAGCCTCGCTCGGGCGGTTGCCCGGCCTGGTGCAAGGTGTGGGGAGAGCGCGAACGGGGAACCCGAATCCGGTCGCATTCGGCCGCAGGTCGTGGCCGCGCCTCTCGACCGGACGGAGACTCACCCCCCATGGCTCGACCCATCACCGTAGGAGTGGACGGATCACCGGAGAGCCTGGCCGCGACGGGCTGGGCGGCTCGTGAAGCCACGCTCCGCGGGCTCCCCCTCCGTATCGTGCACGCCTGGCTGTGGCAGCCGCTGGACGTGCCGATCGTCCAGGACAGGGAGACGCAGGCACGGTCGGCCGACGGTGTGGTGCGCGAGGCCCAGGAGCATGTGGCCGAGCGGTACCCGGACCTGCCGGTCGGCGTCGAGGTGGTAGCGGACACGGCGGTCTCCGCGCTGCTGAGCGAGGGCGAGCGCGCCGAGATGCTGGCCCTCGGGTCCCGTGGCCACGGCGCGATCGTCGGCTTCCTCCTCGGCTCCTACGGTCAGCAGGTGATCGCCTCGGCCACGTGCCCCGTCGTCGCCGTCCGTGTCCGGGACGGGGAGCCACAGGAGCAGGAGGAGGCGCGGCCGCAGGACGGCGGTGAGATCGTCGTGGGCCAGCACGGCTCGCCGGAGGACAGCGCGGCGGCGCTGGGCTTCGCCTTCGAGACCGCGGCCGCGCACGGCGCCACCGTGCGAGCGGTGCGGGCGTGGAGCCTGCCCTCCCTCTACGCCTACAGCCCGGGGTCGATGCACCTGGCCGACGAGGCGGGAGGGCTGGTGCCGTACGAGAAGCAGGCGCTGGAGCAGGCGCTCGCGCCCTGGCGGGAGCGCTTCCCCCAGGTGCCGGTGAGGGAACACGTCGAGATCGGCAGCGCGGGGCAGGTGCTGCTGTCGGCGTCCGCCCGTGCGCGGCTGCTCGTGGTCGGCCGCCGGGCTCACCGCTCCGCCGTCGGTGCGCGGATCGGGTCCGTCGCCCATGCGGGGCTGCACCACGCACCGTGCCCCGTGGCGGTCGTGCCGCCGGCCTGATCGCGGGCCGTGCCGCCGCCGCGGGGCGGGCGCGTCGGGCGCACCACCCGGATGAAGGCCCTGCCCACCTCCATGGTCGCGCTGCTGGTCTCCGAGGCGTGCAACATCGGTCTGCCCCCCGGTGGTCAGCCCCGGCTACGAGGCGTTGACCCGGGCTCGGCTCGTGCACGTCGATCGGCAGCGCCGCAACCTGAACCTGGTCGGCCGCTACAGCTGCACGGCCTCGACTCCGGCCGCCGGCGCCCTGCGCCCGCTGCGCGACGCGGAGGCGTCGGAGCTGGACGAAGACGACGACGGCGGGCAGGAGTGCGTATCAGGAGCCGATCGGATCAATCCGTGACGGGCAGGCACTCGGCGAGCAGAGCGACGATGTCACGCCAGGCTCGCTCTGCGTGCCGTGGGTGGTAGCCGACGCCGGGACGCACGGTGTGGTCGACCGGTGGGTGGTGGAAGGCGTGAAGGGCACCTCCGTAGACCACGAGGCGCCAGTCGACGCCCGCAGCCCGCATCTCTGCGGTGAACGCTTCCCGTTGGGCGGGCGGCATGATCGGGTCTTCCGACCCGACCCCGGCCCATACCGGGCAGCGAATGCGTGCCGCCTCGCCCGGTCGGCCCGTGATAGTTGCGTTGACTGTCCCGATCGCGCGCAGATCGACACCATCGCGACCGAGTTCCAGTGCGACCGCGCCCCCGGTGCCGTAGCCGATGGCGGCGGTCCGGTCGGGGTCGGCCCGTGGTTCGGCACGCAACACGTCGAGCGCGGCGTGACCGATTCCTCGCATCCGGTCGGGGTCGGCGAGCAGCGGCATGCAACGGGCCAACATTTCCTCTGGGTCTTCCAGATAGCGTCCACCATGGAGGTCGAAAGCCAGCGCCACGTACCCCAGCTCGGCCAGAGCCTCCGCCCGGCGGCGCTCGACATCGCTGAGCCCCACCCCTTCGGGTCCGATCAGGACTGCGGGTCGGCGCTCGGCACCGGCCGGGAGCGCGAGGTATCCGATCATCGTCAGGTTGTCGGCCGGGTATTCGACCGTGCGGGTTGTGACCGTCGTCATGTGAGGGGACGTTAATGACCGTTGCGCCCGCTCGGGGCGGTGTTCACCGATGGCAGACAGCAGTCTGTCCCCACTACAACAGCCGGACGAGAACCGCATCAGCACGCTCGCGCCGATCGGACCATGATCACCGCCTTGGCGTCAACCGCTGTACCGATGTTCCCCGGGGCCGACCAAGCAGCTTTGTCCTCGGTCGAGTTGGCTCGGACTTATGCCGATGGCCGAACAAGCGCTGCCTTGTGAGCGGCGGAAGTCCTCCCTATGGTTTCCGGCATGTCTTCGCCGACGGATCTCAGCTCCTCCGCCGTCCCGTACTCGCCGGGTGAGGTGCTCGCGCTGATCAGTTCCGGATCCGCCGCGACCCGCGCCGACATCGCGCGGATCACCGGACTGGCCCGGTCCACGGTGTCGCAGCGGGTGGACGCGCTGATCGCCCACGGCTTCCTCGACGAGGACAACGCGGACGGCGGTTCGACGGGCGGAAGGCCCCCGCGCAGGCTTCAGTTGCGCACCGAGGAGCACGCGGTGGTGGGCGTGGACCTCGGGGCCTCGCACTGCCGGGTGGCGCTGATGGACGTCGGCGGCGCGCTGCTGGCCACGCGGGAGGATCCGCTGTCGATCGCGGACGGGCCCGATGTGGTGCTGCGTCATGTGGAGCGCACCATGCACACGCTGCTCAGGGAAGCGGGCCGCGAGGCGGGGACGTTGCGGTCGATCGGCGTGGGAGTGCCGGGTCCCGTCGAGTTCTCGACGGGCCGCCCGGTGGACCCGCCGATCATGCCGGGCTGGCACCAGTACCCGATCCCGGAGTTCTTCGCGGCGGGCTTCGGTGTGCGCGCGCTGGTCGACAACGACGTCAACGTGATGGCGCTGGACGAGCAGCGCCGTGCCTTCCCCGACACCCGTTTCCTGCTGTATCTGAAGGTGGGGACGGGCATCGGCTGCGGAATCATCGCGGACGGACGACTGCACCGTGGTGCGCGGGGCTGCGCCGGCGACATCGGGCACATCCGGGTCGGCGACCAGGAGGAGGAGTGCCGCTGCGGCAACTCCGGTTGTCTGGAGGCCGTCGCGGGCGGGGCCGCGCTGGCGGGGAGGCTGGCCGGTCTGGGTCTGGAGGCGGCGTCGGGCAGCGATGTCGTACGACTGGTGAAGTCCGGCAACCGGGATGCGGTCCGGATGGTGCGCGAGGCGGGTCGGGCGGTCGGCGAGGTGCTGGCGGGGCTGGTCAACTTCTTCAATCCGGACACGGTGGTGGTGGGCGGCGCCCTGGCAGCCGTGCACGATCAGCTACTGGCCGGCGTACGGGAGGCGGTGTACCGGCGGTCGCATCCCCTGGCGACGCATGTGCTGCGGATCGAGCCGAGCCGTACGGGCCAGAACGCGGCGGCGGTGGGTGCGGGGATCCTGGCGATCGAGCACGCCCTGTCGCCCGCCCAGGTGGACGGGCAACTGTCCCGGGCGATGGCCTGACGGGACGTCACCACGACCCGTCGCACGGCTCCTCACCGGCGCGGCCGAACGCTTCTCGTCACGGTCATTGGTCCACGCCACTGACGCGCCGCAGGCCGTCGGACCCTCGTCCGAGACGGGGAATTCCGCACCGTTGAGCCTCATTGACGGATCGTCCGGGAGCCGCTACCCCTGTACGGGTCCCTCGCGCACCACCCGTCACTGGAGGCTGCATTGCAGGCATCCGCCCTCGTACGACCGAGAAGCGCTCGTAGCCGGGGGGCGGTGGTCGCGGCGCTGCTGCTGACCCTGGTCTCGGCCGCTCCGTCCGCCACCGCGGAGCAGCCCGCGCCGTCCGGGGAACTGCAGCGCGCCTTCGCCGAGGCCGCGGCCGAGTACCGGGTGCCGCAGAGCGTGCTGCTCGGTGTCTCCTACCTGCAGTCCCGCTGGGACGGGCACGGCGGCGCCCCGAGCGTGACCGGTGGCTACGGCCCGATGCATCTGACGGACGCCAGGACGGCGCTGGCCGGGGCACCGCACCATTCGCACGGCTCGGAGGACGCCCGCGGGGACGCCGCGCGGGCACCGCGGACGAGCGACGCGACAGCGGTCGAGGACGGTGGGACGCTGCCCGCGCGGCTGCGGACGCTGGAGCGCGCCGCGCAGCTCACGGGTATCTCCCCCGAGCGGCTGCGCACGAGCCCCGCAGCGAACATCCGTGGCGGGGCGGCCCTGCTCGCGGCCGCGCAGAAGCGTCTCGGCGGGCAGCCGAGCGACGACGCGGCGGACTGGTACGGGGCGGTGGCGGGGTTCTCCGGCGCCGACGACTCGGCGACCGCGAAGACGTACGCCGACGACGTGTACGACGTCATCCGCTCGGGCCAGAGCCGGACCACCGACAGCGGCCAGCGGGTGGCGCTGCCGGCCGACGCCGCGCTGCGGCCGGACACGGCGACGGCCGGGGGCCTCGGCCTGCGGACCGTCGACCAGGGGCTGACGGAGTGTCCGCGGTCCGTGGCGTGCGAGTGGATCCCGGCTCCGTACAAGGAGTTCGGCGCGGGCGACTACGGCAACCACGACAAGGGGAACCGTCCCGCGTCGCAGGCGGTCGAGTACATCGTCATCCATGACACCGAGGCGACCTGGGACACCACGCTCCAGCTGGTGCAGGACCCGGAGTACGTCTCGTGGCAGTACTCGCTGCGCTCCTCCGACGGGCATGTGGCGCAGCATCTGCGGCTGAAGGACGTCGGCTGGCACGCGGGCAACTGGTACGTCAACGCCAAGTCGGTGGGCCTGGAGCACGAGGGATTCCTCGTCAGTCCCGACGCCTGGTACACGGAGGCGATGTACCGCAGCTCCGCCCGGCTGGTGCGCTATCTCGCCCAGCGCTACGACATCCCGCTGGACCGGCAGCACATCATCGGCCACGACAACGTGCCGGGCACGCTGCCCTCGACCATTCCCGGGATGCACACCGACCCGGGTCCCTACTGGGACTGGGCGCACTACTTCGACCTGCTGGGCCGGCCGCTCGTCCCGACCGCGGGCCCGCGCGCGTCCGTGGTGACGATCCGCCCCGACTACGACGACCACCGGCCGGTGTACACGAGCTGCGAGAAGCCCGGGGACACCTGCCCGGCGCACGGTTCGGGAGCGGTGCGGCTGCACACCGCGCCGGACGAGACGGCTCCGCTCGTGCGGGACGCCGGGCTGCGGCCGGGTGGCGAGGGCTCCACGAACGGGGTCAACGACACGGGGGCACGGGCCTCGACCGGCCAGCAGTACGCGGTGGCGGAGAGGCGCGGTGACTGGACGGCCGTCTGGTACCTGGGCCAGAAGGCGTGGTTCCACAATCCGCGCAAGGAGCCGACGGCGGTGGGCGCGCGGGCATCGGTCGTCGCCCCGCGCGAGGGGCTGACGGAGGTGCCGGTGTACGGGCGGGCCTATCCGGAGGCCTCGGCGTACCCGGCGGGCGTGCCGGTGCAGGCGGTGACACCGCTGCCGTACAAGCTGCTCGCGGGGCAGGAGTACGTGACCGGGGGGCGGACCCCGGGCGAGTACTACTGGGCGACGACGTTCGACTCCTCCCACCACACGGTCGTGCGCGGCAAGGAGATGTACTACGAGATCCAGTTCGGGCACCGGGTCGCCTTCGTGAAGGCGGCGGACGTGCGTGTCCTGAGGCGGTAGAGGGGCGCCGGCCGGAGGTGGGCTCGGTGCTCGCGCGCGGCGGGTTCATCCGGACGGGTGATCACCGTGGTCGCGTGGTCCGGATGGGCGACGGGTAGGGCTGGCCCGTACGCCGAACGGTCCGCGCGGCTCGCGCGCGGACGCTCACCGAAAGGCCGGGCACGCATGGCACAGCCCTTCCACCTGCCGGATTTCTATGTTCCGTATCCGGCGCGGCTCAATCCGCATGTCGATGTGGCACGGCAGCACACCCGGGAGTGGGCGCACCGCATGGGCATGCTGGAGGGGTCGGGGATCTGGGAGCTGGAGGATCTCGACGCGCACGACTACGCCCTGCTGTGCGCGTACACCCACCCGGACTGTTCGGCGGAGGCGCTGTCGCTGGTCACGGACTGGTACGTGTGGGTGTTCTTCTTCGACGACCACTTCCTGGAAGTCTTCAAACGCAGCGGCGACACGGCGGGCGGCAAGGCGTATCTGGACCGGCTCCCGGCGTTCATGCCGATGGATCCGGCGCAGGGCACCCCGGAGCCGGAGAACCAGGTGGAGGCGGGGCTCGCCGATCTGTGGGCCCGGACGGTGCCGAGCATGTCGGCGGCGTGGCGGGCCCGGTTCTCCGAGGCGACGGAGCATCTGCTGAACGAGTCTCTGTGGGAGCTCCACAACATCAACGAGGGGCGGATCGCCAACCCCGTCGAGTACATCGAGATGCGCCGCAAGGTGGGCGGTGCGCCGTGGTCGGCGGGGCTCGTGGAGTACGCGGCGGGGGCGGAGGTCCCGGCGGCGGTGGCCGGCTCGAGGCCGATGCGGGTGCTGAGGGACGCGTTCTCCGATGCCGTGCATCTGCGCAACGACCTGTTCTCGTACGAGCGTGAGGTCCGCGACGAGGGCGAGAACAGCAATGGCGTGCTGGTGCTGGAGAAATTCCTCGGCTGTACGACACAGGAGGCGGCCGATGCGGTCAACGACCTGCTGACGTCCCGGCTGCAGCAGTTCGAGAACACCGCGCTGACCGAGGTGCCGGCGCTGTGTGTGGAGAACGGACTGGATCCGGCGCAGTGCGCGGCGATCGCCGCGTACACGAAGGGCCTCCAGGACTGGCAGTCCGGCGGTCATGAGTGGCATCTGCGCTCCAGCCGCTACATGAACGAGGGCGCGGTGAGCGGGCCTTCGCTGTTCGGCGGCGTGCTCGGGACGTCGGCCCTGGACGTCAGGACGATGTTCGGGCGCCCCGCCGCCGCACGGCTGCGCGGCCTCACCCATGTCCCCCACCGGCCGACGGGCCCGCCGCTGCTGCCCGAGTTCGACTGCCCCTTCCCGCTGACGGTCAGTCCGCATCACGAGGACGCCAGGAGGAAGTCGATCGCGTGGGCCGAGCGGATGGGGCTGCTCGGGGACATCTGGGACGAGCCCATGCTCGCCGGTTTCGACTTCGCGCTCTGCTCGGCGGGCCTCGATCCGGACGCGACGCCCGAGGAGCTGGAGCTCAGCGCGGAGTGGCTGACCTGGGGGACGTACGGGGACGACTACTACCCGCTCGTGTTCGGCCGCCCACGCAACCTCCTCGGTGCGAAGGCGTGCACCGACCGGCTCATGGCGTGTCTGCCGCTGGAGGACCCGGCGGCAGGGGCGGCTGCGGCGGTCAGCCCCATGGAGCGGGCTCTCGCCGATCTGTGGGCGCGGACCGCCGGGCCGATGGGCCCCGAGCCACGGGCGGGGCTGCGGCGCGCCCTCGACGTGATGCTCGAGAGCTGGCTGTGGGAACTGCACAACCAGGCGCAGCACCGGGTGCCCGATCCCGTCGACTACATGGAGATGCGGCGTCTGACCTTCGGCTCGGACCTCACGATGATGCTGTGCCGACTGCGCCGTGAGGGGGAACTGCCTCCGGAGATCTACCGGACCGGGACGGTGCGGAGCCTGGAGGGCTCCGCGTCGGACTACGCCGTGCTGATCAATGATCTCTTCTCCTACCAGAAGGAGATCGAGGTCGAGGGAGAGGTGCACAACGCCGTCCTGGTGGTGCAGAACTTCTTCGGCTGCGACTACACGGCCGCGGTCGCGATCGTCGACGACCTGATGCGCTCGCGGCTACGCCAGTTCCAGCACCTCAAGGAGCATGAACTGCCGCTGCTGCACGAACAGTTCGGTCTCGATGAGCGCGGCAGGGCGGCCCTCGACGCGTATGTGCGCGAGCTGGAGGACTGGATCGCGGGCATCCTGAACTGGCACCGGAACATCCGCCGGTACGGGCCGGACGACGTGCACACCGGCGCGGGCTCGCCCCTGCGGCTCGCCGGACCGACCGCGCTCGGGATGTCCGCGGCGAGGGTCGTGGACCGGTTCCGCACCGGCGCGGGTGCGGGTTCGGCCGCGGGTGCGGGCTCGACCGCGGGCTCGACCGCGGGCTCGACCGCGGGCTCGGCCGCGGGTGCCGTGCGGCTCTAGGACGGGCCGGTGATCCGGGTGGTGCGACCCGCCGTGAGGGTGACGCGGCGGGCCCTGGATCTCGATCGCGTCGTGCCGGCTGTGGAGGAGTAGCCCGGGAGTGCGGTGGTGGGAGGGACGGTGCCTGTCAGCCCTGCTGGAAGAGTTCCGCGGGCAGCGGCTTCAGCAGTGCGTACAGGTCGTCGGTGATCGGCCGGTCCCAGCTGGCGATGGTGACGAGGACGTTGTCGCTGCGGTCGAACTGCACGCAGGAGATCCGGCCTTCGGAGAGCTTGATCCTGCGCACGATCAGCAGGTTGTCGCCCTGCATCACGGGGACGTCCTCGGTGCCGACGACCGTGACCTCCTCGTCGTTGTCCAGCGCCGCGAGCAGCTGGGCGACCTCGAAGGGGGCCTGGCCCTCGCCGAGGTCCCGGGCCGGCGAGCCCTCCGGCAGATTGCCGATGATCATCGCGGGGCCGCGTCCGCCGAACAGGTCGTAGCGCAGGAACACGCCCTGGCAGCTCCCGTCGGGTGCGGGCAGCAGCCCGGCGCCCAGATTGCCCGGCCAGTCCCCCGGGTCCATGGCCAGGACGTCGAAGTCCGGGCCCGCGGGAGTGGCGGCGCTACGGCGGCGGAGGAAGGACATGCCGCCATGGTACGTGGCCGGATCTCCCTGCCGCCGACCGGGCGCCCACCGCGCGCGGCCCGTCACAGGCGCCGCGGGCGGCCCGCGTGTCGTCCCTGTGCGGGGCGACACGCGGCACACCGCGTCAGCGCGGGTGCGCGGCCAGTTCCCTCAGCAGGGTGACGGCCTCCTCGGCACGCTCGTACGGCACGAACAGGTGATCGTGGTGGAAGCCCGCGACGACGTTGCAGCTCAGGCCCGCGTCGGCGAGCGCGGTGGCGACGGCGGCGGTCAGTCCGACGGCGTCCAGCGCGGAGTGCACGCGCAGGGTGATCCAGCCCGCGACGTAGTCGTACGACAGCCCGGCGGCGTCGGCCAGCTCCTGGCGTACGACGAGGGTCAGGCCCTCGGCCTCGGCGACGGTGACGACGGGCGCGAGAGCGGGTGGCGGTGTGGGGCCGGGGACGGTGGTGAAGACATGGCGGCCGGGGTTGAGTTCGGGCCGCATGGTGGTCAGGAGGCGGTGGAGATCGCGCTCTGCACTCATGATCCGCAGCCTAGATCACCGGCCGGGGCCCGATGCGGGCCATGAATGAAGGCGGCACACGCGTGTCGCCCTTCGATTCGCCGGGTACATCGGCGTGGCGGCCCGCCCGTCGGAGGGCCGCCCCGAAGGCCACCCTCAGGTGAGGTCGAACTCCCCCTCCCGGGCGTTGACTACGAAGGCACGCCATTCGGCCGGGGTGAAGATCAGTGACGGGCTCTCGGGACGGCCGCCGTTCCTCATCGCGATGAAGCCCTCGACGAAGGCGATCTGAACGTCGCCCGCTCCCTGGCTGCCCGACCGCCAGTCCGCCTGGCTGAGGTCGAGGTCCGGCTTGTCCCAGCCCGTAAGCGGCTGGCCCGTGGTGATGGTCTCGGCCACGTCCGTACTCCTCCCGGTTCGTCGTCCGGGGCTCAGACTAGCGATCGGCCCCCGTCGCGGACAGGCCGCGACGGGAGGGGACCTGCCGCTCAGTTCGACGGCGGCTCCGCGCCGACCAGCCACATGGAGAAGAACTGCGAGCCGCCCCCGTAGGCGTGGCCGAGGGCCTTGCGCGCGTCGTCCACCTGGTGCTCGCCCGCCTGCCCGCGCACCTGGAGCGCCGCCTCGGCGAAGCGGATCATCCCCGAGGCCCCGATGGGGTTGGTGGACAGCACGCCGCCCGACGGATTGACGGGCAGGTCCCCGTCCAGTTCCGTGGCGCCGGACTCGGTCAGCTTCCAGCCCTCGCCCTCCGCCGCGAAGCCCAGGTTCTCCAGCCACATCGGCTCGTACCAGGAGAACGGCACGTACATCTCGACGGCGTCGATCTCACGGCGCGGATCGGCGATGCCGGCCTGCCGGTAGACGTCGGCCGCGCAGTCCTTGCCGGCCTGCGGCGACACGAAGTCCTTCCCGGCGAAGAGCGTGGGCTCGCTGCGCATCGCGCCGCCGTGCACCCAGGCCGGCGGCAGCGGTGAACGAGCCGCGCCGGCCCGGTCGGTGAGGATCATCGCGCAGGCGCCGTCGGAGGACGGGCACGTCTCGGAGTAGCGGATCGGGTCCCACAGCATCGGCGAGGACTGCACCTTCTCCAGGGTGATGTCGTGCTCGTGCAGATGGGCGTAGGGGTTCTTCAGCGCGTTGCGCCGGTCCTTGTAGGCGACGAGGGACCCGACCGTGTCGGGTGCGCCGCTGCGGCGCATGTAGGCGCGCACGTGGGGGGCGAAGAAGCCGCCCGCGCCCGCCAGGAGTGGCTGCTGGAACGGAATGGGCAGCGACAGGCCCCACATCGCGTTCGATTCGGACTGCTTCTCGAAGGCGAGGGTCAGCACGGTCCGGTGGACGCGGGCCGCGACGAGGTTGGAGGCGACGAGTGCGGTCGAACCGCCGACCGAGCCCGCCGTATGGACCCGGAGCATCGGCTTGCCGACGGCGCCGAGCGCGTCGGCGAGGTACAGCTCCGGCATCATCACGCCCTCGAAGAAGTCCGGGGCCTTGCCGATGACGACGGCGTCGATGTCCGCCCAGGTGAGCTGGGCGTCGTCCAGGGCGCGCCGCGCGGCTTCGCGGACCAGTCCCGCGATGGACACGTCATGGCGGGCCGCGACGTGCTCGGTCTGGCCGACGCCGACGACGGCCACGGGTTCCTTAACCGACATGCGGCTCTCCTTCGAGGACGGCGACCAGGTTCTGCTGCAGGCAGGGGCCGGACGTGGCGTGGGCGAGGGCCCGTTCGGACTCACCGCGGTGGACGGCGGCGGCGGCCTCGCCGAGGCGGATGAGGCCGGCGGCCATGACGGGATTGGCGGCGAGGGCTCCGCCGGACGGATTGACCCTCACCCTCTCGTCGAGGTCGAGGGCCTTGCGGAGCACGACCTCCTGGGACGTGAAGGGGGCGTGCAGCTCGGCGGTGTCCACCGGCCGTTCGAAGGCCCCGGCCCGTTCGGCAGCGAGCCGGGTCGAGGGCGAGTCGGTGAGATCACGCACGCCGAGGCTGTGCGCCTCGATGCGGTGATCCATGCCGCGGATCCAGGCGGGCCGTTCACACAGCTCGCGGGCCCTGTCCCCGGCGGCGAGCACAACGGCGGCCGCGCCGTCACCGATGGGCGGGCAGTCGCCGGTGCGCAGCGGCCGTACGAGGTACTCGCCCTGGTCGCGGGGCCCGCGCAGCTGTGCGTGCGGATTGCCGGCCGCGTCACTGCGGCTGCGGGCGGCGATCGCGGCCAGGGCCGGCTCGTCCGTCTCCCCGCCGTCGATCAGCGCCTGGGCCTGGAGGGCGGCGAGGGCGATGGAGTCGGGCCACAGCGGGGCGAGGTAGTACGGGTCCAGCTGGCGGGTCAGCACGTCGCGGACCGGACCGGGCGAGGACTTGCCGTAGGAGTAGACCAGCGCGGTGTCCGCCTCGCCGGTGAGGAGCTTCACCCACGCCTCGTAGAGCGCCCAGGCACCGTCCATCTCGACGTGCGACTCGGAGATGGGCGGCCAGGCGCCGACTCCGTCGAGCGCCATGGTGAAGGAGAAGGCACGGCCGGCGAGATAGTCCGAGGAGCCGGAGCAGGTGAATCCGATGTCCCCGGTCCGCAGCCCGGTCTGTTCGAGCACGTCGTGCAGCACCGGCATCAGCATCTCGACCTCCGAGAGCTCCTCGGTGCTGCGCCGGTGGTCGGTCTGGGAGAAGGCGACGATCGCGACGTCTCGCATGGCTACAGCAGCTCCTTGTAGGTGTCGTAGTCCGCGTCGGGTTCGCCGGTGGGCCGGTAGTGGTCCGGGTGCCGGCCTCCCTCGGTCCACACCGGTTCCACGCGCAGGCCCATGCGCACCTGGTCGTACGGGATTCCGCCGATGCGGGCGTGGAGGGCGAGGTCGGCGCCGTCGAGGGCGATGTGCGCGTAGACGTACGGCACCTCGATGTCGAGGTTCTTCGCCTTGATGTTGACGATGCAGTACGTGGTGACCGTGCCGCGCGGGCCGACCTCGACCTGCTCGGAGGTGGCGACGCCGCAGGTGGGGCAGGCGCCACGGGGCGGGACGTACACCTTGCGGCAGGACGGGCAGCGCTCCCCGGTGATCCGCTGCCCGGCGAGGGCGTTGATGAAGCGGGCCTGGGCGCGGCCGGGGGTGTAGGTGTAGTCGAGGCGGGCGGCCGCGACGACGCCGGTGACGGGGTCGGCGAACTCCCCGCCGTGGCGGGGGGCACTGTTGTGGTCGGGATCGGCGGCGCCGTCGTGCGGTTCGAAGCACGCGATGTCGGTGATCGCTCCGGTGCGCTCGTCGGCCCAGCGGACCCGGACGCGCATTCCGGTGCGTACGGCGTCGGGTCCCGGCGCGTCGAGGGCGTGGAGGAGGGCGGTGTCGGCGCCGTCGAGCCTCACCAGCACCCAGGCGAACGGGGATGTGAGGGGCTGGCCGGCACGCGGCTCGGGGTTCCAGGCCCAGGTGGTGACGGTGCCGGTGGCTTCGACCTCGACGAGGTCGCGTATCTCCTCCGCGGTCACGGGGTCGTACTCGACGGGCGGGACGAGGACCCGGCCACCGGAGGTCTTCACACCGAGGACGGTGCGCTCACGCAGTCCGGTGAGGAAGGCGGACTGGACGGGGCCGAGGGAGCGGGTGAAGGGGAACTCGACGACGAGGGGTGCGCGGAGCACCTCCGGTGCGGGTGTGGACGGCATGCTGGGCTCCTTGGTCGGGGACGGGTGAGGTGCGTGGGCCGCCGCGCGGGGTGTTCTCCCCTCCGCGCCGCCTCCGCCCTGCGACGCGGGGACCCCGCTTCCCGCCGGGAGCCCGCCACCGGACCCCCGGCACGGCCTCCTGACGCGTAGGGGGAAGCCGGGGCGGGACACCCTCCCGGCGAAGCTCTTCAGGAGGCGGGGAGGGGCGGTTCACGCCCGCCGGTACACGGGATCGCGCTTCTCCGCGAACGCGCGGGCACCCTCCTTCGCGTCGGACGTGTCGAAGATCGGCCAGCCGCGTTTCAGCTCGGCCGCGAGGCCCTCCGTCTCCGTCATCTCAGCGCTCTCGTACACGGACGCCTTCACCGCCTCCACCGCGAGCGGACCGCACGCGTTGATCTGCTCGGCGATGGCGAGGGCCTTCTCCAGCGCGGTGCCGTCGGGGACGACATGGCCGACGAGGCCGATCCGTTCGGCTTCGGCGGCCGTGTAGGGGCGGCCGGTGAGGAGCATCTCGAGGGCGTGGGTGCGGGGGATCTGACGCTGCAGCCGTACGGTCGAGCCGCCGATCGGGAAGAGGCCGCGCTTGACCTCGAACAGTCCGAACGTGGCGCTCTCGCCCGCGACCCGGATGTCCGTGCCCTGGAGGATCTCGGTGCCTCCGGCGACGCAGTACCCCTCGACCGCGGCGATGACGGGTTTGCGCGGGCGGTGGTGGCGCAGCATGGCCTTCCAGTGCAGATCGGGGTCGGCCTTCAGCCGGTCCCGGTACTGCTCGCCCTCCATTCCCCTTCCCGCCAGGGCCTTGAGGTCCATGCCCGCGCAGAAGGCGCCGCCGGCTCCGGTGAGGACGACGGAGCGGATGCCGTCGTCCTCGTCGGCCTGCACCCACCCGTCGTGCAGCCCGACCAGCATCGGCAGCGACAGCGCGTTCCTCGCCTCGGGTCTGTTCAAGGTGAGCACCAGCGTGGCGCCCTCGCGCTGCACGGTGAGGTGTTCCGTACCCGCCATGACCGTCCTCCCGTCTCAAGACCTAGAACAGGTTGCAGGAGCCCGGGGTCCAGTTCAATAGTTTTCTGACAGTCAGTCAGATTTCTTCTGCGGGACCCCTTCCCAGTTGCGAGCGGCGGCGCTCTAATGACCGCTCCGAGGCAGTTGCGCCGTACGGACCGGGGTCAGGAGGAACGGTGGAGTACAACCTTGCCGACCTGTTCGAGTCGGTCGTCGACGTGGTCCCGGACCGCGAGGCGCTCGTGTACGTCGACCATCCCGGTACGGGCGCGGAGCGCCGGCTGACCTACGCGGAGCTGGACGCCGCCGCGAACCGCGTCGCCCACCATCTGATCGACGCCGGGCTGCGGCCGGGTGAGCACCTCGGGCTGCACCTCTACAACGGCGTCGAGTACCTGCAGACGGTCCTCGGCTGTCTCAAGGCGCGCGTCGTCCCGGTCAATGTGAACTACCGCTACGTGGAGGAGGAGCTGGTCTACCTCTACCGCGACGCGGATCTCGCCGCTCTCGTCTTCGACGCCGAGTTCACGGAGCGGGTAGCGGCAGCGCTGCCGCAGACGGAGAAGCTCCGGCACCTCGTGCGGGTGGGAACGCCGCAGGAGGGCACAGCGGCCCTCGGCTGCACGGAGTTCGGCGACGCCGAGGCGGCGGCTTCGCCGGAGCGCGGCTTCGGGCCCCGCTCGGCGGACGACCAGTTCATCATCTACACGGGCGGCACCACCGGAATGCCCAAGGGCGTGATGTGGCGCCAGGAGGACCTCTTCTTCGCCGGGCTCGGCGGTGGCGCGCCCACCGGTGAGCCGGTGAAGCGGCCGGAGGAGATCGCGGAGCGGGTCGCGGCCGGCGGCGAGGGCATCACCTTCTTCCCCACTCCCCCGCTGATGCACGGGACGTCGACGCTCACCTCGTTCATCGGCTTCAACTTCGGCCAGCGGGTGGTGCTGCACCGCAAGTACGTGCCCGAGGAGGTGCTGCGCACGATCGAGCGGGAGCGGGTGACGTCGGTGTCACTGGTGGGCGACGCGATGCTGCGGCCGCTGATCGACGCGCTCAACGGGCCGCTGAAGGGCGCGGACCTGTCCTCGATGTTCAGTGTGTCGTCGTCCGGCGCGATCATGTCCGAGACGGTGCGCGACCAGTTCAGGGCACTGGCGCCGAACGTGATGCTGCTGGACAACTTCGGCTCGTCGGAGTCCGGCTTCAACGGCACGGCGACGGACGACTCGGGGCAGGACAACGGGTTCCGCGTGCGGGTCAACGGCCGTACGCAGGTGGTCGATCCGGCCACGTTCGAGCCGGTCGCCGTCGGGGAGCCGGGCCGTATCGCCCAGCGTGGCCATGTGCCGCTCGGCTACTACAACGACCCCGCGAAGACCGCCGAGACCTTCTTCCGCAAGGGCGACGAGCGGTGGGTGCTGCTCGGCGACATGGCGACGGTCGACGAGGAGGGTGTCGTCACCGTCCTCGGCCGGGGCTCGCAGTGCATCAACACCGGTGGCGAGAAGGTCTATCCGGAGGAGGTCGAACAGGCGCTGAAGGCTCATCCCGACGTGTACGACGCGCTGGTCGCGGGGGTCCCCGACGAGAAGTGGGGCAACCATGTGGCGGCCGTCGTACAGCTGCGGCAGGGCGCGGCGGCCCTCGATCTGGAGTCCGTACAGGAGCACTGCCGCGCCCGGCTGGCCGGGTACAAGATCCCCCGGCAGCTGGTCATCGCACCGTCGATCCAGCGCTCGCCCAGCGGCAAGGCGGACTACCGGTGGGCGCGGTCGGTGGCGGCGGCGGACGACAGGGGTTAGGCCCGACGGGCCCCGGTTCCCCGGAAGGCGCCGGTCGCCGGTGGCCGGTCGCCGGTCGTCAACTGTTGAGCACGATCGTGCGGATGTACGTATTCCCCGGCAGGCAGCAGCCAGCCACCTCCGGAGGAACCCCATGGCCGAAGCCGGCAGCAACGTCACCGCGCTGTTCCGCGCGTCGACGGCGCACAGTCCCTCGTACGCGGCGTTGAGCCGGGCGGGCGGGGACGCACAGGCGATCACCGACTTCTGCATCCCCTGCAACCCGTACTTCCCCACGCCCGAGATGTTCGAAGAGCTGGGCGGCCGGCTGCGGGACATCCTCACGTACTACCCGAGCAGCGCGGACACCATCACCACCGAGCTGTGTTCCGTCCTGGGGCTCAATCCGCAGACGGTCGCCATGGGGAACGGATCCACCGAGCTGATCACCTGGATCGACCATCTGCTGGTGCGGGAGTCGCTGGCGGTGCCGGTGCCGACGTTCGGGCGGTGGACGGACCAGCCCATGGAGACGGGCAAGCGGGTGGACATGTTCCCGCTGCCGGAGTCCGCCGGCTTCGCCCTCGATCCGGCGTCGTTCGTGGACTTCGTCCGCACGAGAGGCTCCCGTACGGCCGTCATCTGCAATCCGAACAACCCGGACGGCGGTCTGCTGCCGCGGCACGGCGTCCTCGCGCTCCTGGACCAGCTCCAGGATCTTGACCTGGTCGTCGTGGACGAGTCGTTCCTGGAGTTCGCGGACGCGGAGGCGGATTCCAGCGTCGTCGGCGAGGCCGTGCTGCGCCCCAACACGATCGTGCTGCGCAGTCTGGGCAAGAACTTCGGGCTGCACGGGGTGCGTTTCGGCTATCTCGTCGCCAATCCGGGACTCGCGGGGCGGGTGCGGGCGGCGCTGCCGAAGTGGAACCTCAACTCCTTCGCCGAGACCGTGGTGTTCATGCTGAAGGAGCACCGGCTCGAGTACGCGCACAGTCTGCGTCTGGTGCAGCGCGACCGGCAGGAGATGATCTGGCAGCTGAGCCGGCTGCCGGGGCTGACGGTGTACCCGTCGCAGGGCAACTTCCTGTACGTACGGCTGCCGGAGGGCGCCGACGGGGCGGTGCTTCGCGACCGGCTGCTGGAGGAGTACGGCGTGCTGGTGCGGGAGTGCGGGAACAAGATCGGCAGCTCCAGCCGGTATCTGCGGCTCGTGGTGCGGCCGCAGGCGGACGTGCAGCGGCTGGTGGCCGGGCTGGAGGAGACGCTGTACGCGACGCACCACGGCCAGGGCCGGACCTACGGCCAGAGTCAGGGCCAGACCCAGAACCACGGCCAGGGTCAGGCCCACGGACACGGACACGGACACGGACACGGCCAGGGGTACGACCGGATTCCGGCCCTCGAACCGGCCAGGAGTCCCGGCCCCATGCCGGAGTACGCGCTGCCGTACGGCTCCGGCACCGCGGCGGTGGACCGGCTCGTCAGGGGCGCGTGAGCCGCCCGGCACCGGGCGTTCGCGTCGTCGGCCGCGAAACTCCGTTGCCGCCGCTGCGGGCCGGTGGTGGAGTGGCCGGATGAATCACGATGCGGTGCTGGCCCTGTACGACGAGCAGATGCGGCGGGACGCTCCGGCGGACGGGCCCGCATCACGGGTCGAGTGTGTGGATGGCGTGGTACGGCAGACCGCCGGTGCCGACGGCTGGAACGGTGTCCTGTGGTCCGGCCTGGACACGACGACGGCGGACGCGGCCATCGCCGCGCAGGTGCGCCATTTCGCCCCGCTCGGCTGCGAGTTCGAGTGGAAGCTGTACGGGCACGACCGGCCGGCCGATCTCGCGGAGCGGCTGCTCGCGGCCGGGTTCGTACCGGAGCCCGACGAGACCCTGATGGTCGCACCCACCGACGCGTTCGCGGACGGGCGCCGGGACGGACCGGAGCTGCCGCCGGGCGTGGAGTTCCACCGGGTCACCGACGCCGCCGGCGTGGATCTCGTCGCCCGGGTCCACGAGGAGGCCTTCGGTACGGACTCCTCCCGGCTGAGGGCGCAGCTGCTCGCACAGCTGGCGGCCGGGCCGGACGGTCTCGTCGCCGTCGTCGCCATGGCCGGTGAGGTGCCGGTGAGCTCGTGCCGGCTGGAACTCCCGCCGGGACGACGTGACTTCGCGGGGCTGTGGGGCGGGGGCACGGTACCTCGGTGGCGCGGCCGCGGCCTGTATCGCGCCTCGGTGGCACGTCGGGCCCGCGTCGCGGCGGAACGCGGCTACCGCTACCTCCAGGTGGACGCGATGCCGACGAGCCGGCCGATCCTGGAGCGTCTCGGTTTCACCGCGCTCAGCACGACGACTCCCTACGTCCGTCGGCCGGGAGCTCCGGGCCCGCACTGACGGCGGCGCCCGGTACCGGTTCAGCCGGCCGGGCGCAGCCAGCCGTACAGGCGGACCACGCCGGCGCCGAACCTCCGGTCCATGTCCCGCTGCATCTCGTCGGTGGCAACGTAGGTTCTGATGCTCACGGCGTTGTCCACGATGTCGATGCTCGCGCCCAGGAGGTCCGGGACCTTCTGCACCGCCTGCTCCCGCACCTTGCGGAGTTCGGCCTGCGAGCGCGCGGCGGTCGTCAGGCAGAGGGCGCCGCCCCAGGTCCTGCGGATCTCGCGTTCGTGGCCGCCTAGGTCCCGGGTGAACCGCATGACGAGGACGGTGCCGCCGCCTTCGGTGTCGATCCAGCCGCCGGCGAACTCCTTGTCCTTCTCCGCCGTCCGAAGGGCGCGCTCGTAGTCGTCGACGCCCGCCTTCGAGGGGTCCACGGCCTCACGGTCCCCTGCCGCCGCACGGCAGGGGCTCGTGAAGTCGGGTGTCAGGAAGTCGCCTTCGGGAACTTCGCGCGTTCCGGGAGGGGAGGGCTTCGCCGGTTCGGTCAGCGTGAAGCGGCTGCCGTCCCAGGTGCCGACGAGGTCGTACATGCCCCAGGTCGTTCCGTTCAGGGACTTGTGCTCGACCGCGCTCCACGTCCAGCCGACGACATCGGGGCCGCCGCACTGGGGCGGCATTGACGTCAGGACCATCGAGCACAGCTGCGGTCCGTGCGAGGCGTGCTCCAGGACGGTCGCCCACACCTCGTAGCGCTGGCCGGAGGCCGACGGCGATGTGGAAGGGGACGACGACGGCGAGGGCGACGCCGTACTGCCGGGAGTTGTCTCCTGCCCGCAGGCAGCGAGGAGGATGAGTGCAGGAATCGCGACGATTCTCGGCTTCATGCTCGCTGCGACGGCCGAAGACGCGGTTCGGTTCCCGCCGGCACTGGCCGGTTTCCGCCCCGGCGGCGGGTGCGGCGGCGATGGCGGTATCAGTCCGTGGACAGTCCCGCCGCTGCCCCGGCCAGGGCGTCGAGGACCGGGCTGAGGAGCGGATGGGCCTCCGCGCCGCGACGGACCGCCGCGAAGACGCGCCGGGTGGCGGCCGGTCCCGCGACGGGGAGGACCACGGTGTCCTTCAGCTCCATGCCGCGCAGCGCCGAGCGCGGGACGAGGGCCACTCCGGCGCCCGCACCGGCGAGGGCCACCACGGCGCGGAAGTCGTCGGAGGTGTGGGTCAGCCGGGGCTGGAAGCCCGCGAGTTCGCAGGCCAGCAGCATGACGTCGTGGCAGGGGTTGCCGGGGTACTGGCCGATCCAGTCGCTGTCGGCCAGGTCGGCGAGCTCCACCCGGCTGCCGCCGGCGAGCGGGTGGCCGCGGTGCAGGACGGCGTCGAAGGGCTCCGCGTAGAGCGGGACACGGGCAAGTCGCCGGTCGTTCTCGCGGGGCGCCCCGCGGTACTCGACGGCGAGGGCCAGATCGGCCTCGCCGTCGAGGACCATCGGCAGGCTCTCGTCGCCCTCGGCGTCGCGGACGCGGACCCGGATACCGGGGTGCTCGCCGGCCAGGCGTCCGATCGCGGGGGCGAGGACCTCGGCGATACCGGTCGCGAAGGCGGCGACCGTGACCTCGCCGGCCGCGCCGCCCGCGTAGGCGGCGAGCTCCGCCTCGGCCCGTTCCAGCTGCGAGAGCACCGCGTGGGCATGGGCGAGGAGGATCTCGCCGGCCGCCGTCAGCCGTACGCCGCGGCCGCTGCGGATGAGCAGGGTGTGGCCGGACTCCTGCTCCAGGGCGGCGAGCTGCTGGGAGACGGCGGAGGGGGTCAGATACAGCGCTGCGGCCGCGGCGGTCACCGTACGGTGGTCCGCCACGGCACGCAGTATGCGGAGCCTGCGGGGGTCGATCACCCGGCCATTGTCGCCCGGGCGTCGACGAACGCCGCCACCGCCCGCTCCACGTCCTCGCGGGAGTGCGCGGCGGAGAGCTGGACGCGGATGCGGGCCTGCCCCATCGGGACGACCGGGTACGAGAAGCCGATGACGTACACGCCCCGCTCCAGCAGCAGCTCGGCCATCCGGCCCGCCTCGGCCGCGTCGCCGACCATGACGGGCGCGATCGCGTGGTCGCCGGGCAGGATCTCGAAGCCCGCCTCGGTCATCTTCGTGCGGAAGAGCGCGGTGTTCGCGGCGAGCTTCTCCCGCAGGTCACCGGCGGACTCCAGCAGGTCGAGGACCGTGAGGGAGGCGGCGGCGATGACCGGGGCGAGGGAGTTCGAGAACAGGTACGGGCGGGAGCGCTGGCGCAGCAGCTCCACGATCTCGGCGCGGGCGGCGACGTAGCCGCCGGAGGCGCCGCCGAGGGCCTTGCCGAGGGTGCCGGTGATGATGTCGACGCGGTCCATGACGCCGTGCAGCTCGGGGGTGCCACGGCCGCCGGGGCCGACGAAGCCGACGGCGTGCGAGTCGTCGACCATGACCATGGCGTCGTAGCGGTCGGCGAGGTCGCAGATCTCGCGCAGGGGCGCCACGTAGCCGTCCATGGAGAAGACGCCGTCGGTGACGACGAGCTTGCGCCGGGCGCCGCCCTCGGTGGCCTCCTTGAGCCTGGTCTCCAGCTCGGCCATGTCCCGGTTGGCGTAGCGGAAGCGGGCCGCCTTGGAGAGGCGGATGCCGTCGATGATGCTGGCGTGGTTGAGGGCGTCGGAGATGACGGCGTCCTCGGGGCCGAGGAGGGTCTCGAAGACTCCGCCGTTGGCGTCGAAGCAGGAGGAGTAGAGGATCGTGTCCTCCTGGCCGAGGAACGCGGAGAGGCGGCGCTCCAGCTCCTTGTGGACCTCCTGGGTGCCGCAGATGAAGCGGACGGAGGCCATGCCGTAGCCCCAGCGGTCCAGAGCCTCCTTGCCCGCGGCGACGACCTCGGGGTGGTCGGCGAGGCCGAGGTAGTTGTTGGCGCAGAAGTTCAGCACGTCACCGGGCGCACCGCCGGAGGTGACGGCGACGGAGGCCGACTGGGGGGTGCCGATGACGCGCTCGGGCTTGTGCAGGCCGGCGGCGCGGATCTCGTCGAGGGTGGCGCGGAGGTCGTCGCGGACGGACGCGTACATGGGGTTCTCTCCCTTGAGGGGTGGCTGCGGGCCGGGCCGGGGACTCAGGCGGTCAGGACGGTCAGGCGGTCCAGTCGAGGATGATCTTGCCGCTGCGGGCGGTGGCGGCCTCGTCGAACGCCGCGTCGAAGTCCTGGTAGCCGTAGCTGCCGGTGATCACGGGAGCGAGGTCGAGTCCGCCTTCGAGGAGGACCGTCATCGCGTACCAGGTCTCGAACATCTCCCGGCCGTAGATGCCCTTGATCGTGATCATCGAGGTGACGATCCTGGACCAGTCGACGGCGAACTCCTGGGCGGGCAGACCCAGCATCGCGATCCGGCCACCGTGCGTCATGTTGTCGATCATGTCGCGGACGGCTTCGGGGCGGCCGGACATCTCCAGGCCGACGTCGAAGCCCTCCTTGAGGCCGAGGGTGCGCTGTGCCGAGGCGATGTCGGTCTCGGCGACGTTGACGGCCAGGGTCGCGCCCACCTTGCGGGCCAGTTCGAGGCGCGGCTCGCTCACGTCGGTGATCACGACGTTGCGGGCGCCCGCGTGCCGGGCGACGGCGGCCGCCATGACCCCGATCGGGCCCGCGCCGGTGATCAGCACGTCCTCGCCGACGAGCGGGAAGGACAGCGCGGTGTGCACGGCGTTGCCGAACGGGTCGAAGATCGCGGCGATGTCGAGGTCGACCTCCGTGCGGTGCACCCAGACGTTCGACGCGGGCAGCGACACGTACTCGGCGAACGCTCCGTCGCGGCCGACGCCGAGCCCGACGGTGCTGCGGCACAGATGGCGGCGGCCGGCGAGACAGTTGCGGCACTTGCCGCAGACGAGGTGCCCCTCGCCGCTGACCAGATCGCCCACGGCGATGTCCTGGACGTCCGCGCCGACGGCCGCGACCTCGCCGACGAACTCGTGGCCCGCGACCAGTGGGGTGCTGATGGTCTGCTGAGCCCAGCCGTCCCATGAGCGGATGTGGAGATCGGTACCGCAGATGCCGGTGCGGAGGACCTTGATCAGCACATCGCCCGGGCCGTATTCGGGCTCGGGGACGTCCATGAGCCACAGCCCGGGCTCGGCGTGCTGCTTGACGAGTGCCTTCATGGTGCGGCTCCAGGCATTGCGGGCGGGCGGACCAGGCAGGACGCCGGGTCGGCGGACGACGTGGACCAATCTGCCGAGGCTCGGGCGTTCAGTCCATCGAGGTTTTCTTAAGCGGGCCGACAGCAGAGCTTCACGCGGGCCCCGCCGCGGCGCCGGTGACGGCGGAGTCGAGGAAGCCGGTGACGGCGCGGGTGAAGGCGCCGGGGTCGTCCAGCCACGGGTAGTGGCCAGCGCCGCGCTGCACCACGGCCGTGCCGTGGCGGAAGAGCGCGGCCGTCCTCTCGGCGCGGGCGGGGGTGGGCCCGCCGTCGTACTCACCGGCGAGGACGAGCACCGGCGCCTCCAGCACGGCGAGCGCCTTCGCGGTCGCCGGCGGGTCGAAAGCGCCGTCGGCGAAGTAGGCGCTTCTCGCCTGCGGGTTGGACTGGTGGGCGTCGTCGGCCGCGTGCTCCCGCGCGGCCGCGTCCCAGCGCCCGTACATGAACGGCACGATGTCCGGCCAGAGGTCGTCGAGCTCGGCGCCGCCGAGGTAGGCCTCCCACGCCTGGTGGCCGGCCTCGTACCAGGGCTCGCCCTTGCGCAGCGCGACGGCGTCCCGCCAGTCCTGTTCGGTGGCCTCGACGCCGACGGCGCGGGTGCCGGGGGTGACGAGGGTCAGGGAGCGCACGCGCTCGGGGTGGGCGGCGGCGTGGAGCAGGGCGAGATTGCCGGCGGCCGAGTGGGCGAGGATGTCGGCACGCTCCAGTCCGAGGTGCTCACGCAGCGCCTCGACGTCGTCGACCTGCCGGTCGCAGCGGTACGTGCCCGGGTCGTCCGGTACCGCGGAGTCGCCGGTGCCGCGCAGGTCGAGCCGCATCAGCGTGCGACCGGCGGTGAGGCCGCCGAGGTCGCCGAGGTAGGCCGAGGCCCGCATGGGGCCGCCCGGCAGACAGATCAGCGGCTCCCCCTCCCCCTCCGTATGGCAGGCGAGCGAGGTGCCGTCGTATGCACTGAAGGTCGGCATACCGCGATCCTCTCCGGGCGTCCGCGATCCCGCCAACGGGCTGATGTCTTGACGCCCGGCCCGGGCGGCTGGATTACTGATCCCGGACAGTCGACCGAATGATCGGTCGCCCGGTTTGCGAGTGACACGGGAGTCATCCGTATGACGGATCGGACGGACCTGACGCATCTGACGGACCCGGCGCAGCTGCTGGACGCCGGGGAACGCCTCGGCCGCGAGGAGCTCCGGGCCCTCCAGCTGGAGCGGCTGCGGGCGACGCTGCGCCATGCGTACGAGAACGTCGGCTTCTACCGGGAGTCGTTCGACAAGGCCGGGCTGCGGCCCGAGGACTGCCGCTCGCTCGACGATCTCGCCCGCTTCCCGTTCACGGCGAAGTCGGACCTGCGCGACCACTACCCGTTCGGGATGTTCGCCGTGGAGCAGTCGAGGGTGCGGCGCATCCACGCCTCCAGCGGGACGACCGGACGGCCCACGGTCGTCGGCTACACCGACGGTGACCTGGACACCTGGGCGGACGTGGTGGCCCGCTCCATCCGCGCGGCCGGCGGACGGCCCGGCCACAAGGTTCATGTCGCGTACGGTTACGGTCTGTTCACGGGCGGCCTCGGCGCGCACTACGGGGCGGAGCGGCTCGGCTGTACGGTCATCCCCGCGTCGGGCGGGATGACGGCGCGGCAGGTGCAGCTGATCCAGGACTTCCGCCCCGAGATCATCATGGTGACGCCGTCGTACATGCTGACGTTGCTCGACGAGTTCGAACGCCAGGGCGTCGATCCCCGCTCCACCTCGCTGAAGGTCGGGATATTCGGCGCGGAGCCGTGGACCGAGGAGATGCGGCGGGAGATCGAGGAGCGCTTCGCCATCGACGCGGTCGACATCTACGGGCTGTCCGAGGTGATGGGCCCGGGTGTGGCGCAGGAGTGCGTCGAGACCAAGGACGGACTGCACATCTGGGAGGACCACTTCTATCCCGAGGTCGTGGACCCGTTCACCGGTGAGGTGCTGCCGGACGGGGAGGAGGGCGAGCTGGTCTTCACCTCGCTCACCAAGGAGGCCATGCCCGTCGTCCGCTACCGGACCCGGGACCTGACCCGGCTGCTGCCCGGGACCGCGAGGGTGTTCCGGCGGATGGAGAAGGTCACCGGACGCAGCGACGACATGATCATTCTGCGCGGGGTGAACCTGTTCCCGACCCAGATCGAGGAGATCGTGCTGCGTACGCCGGGTGTCGCCCCGCACTTCCAGCTGAAGCTGACGCGCGAGGGCCGGATGGACGAGCTCACGGTCCGGGCCGAGGCGCGCGAGGGGGTGTCCGCGGAGCAGCGGGAGGCCGCGGCCGGGATGATCGCGGCGGCGGTGAAGGACGGGATCGGGGTGTCGGTGGCGGTGGAGGTGGTCGATCCGGAGACGCTGGAGCGCTCCGTCGGCAAGATCAAGCGGATCGTCGACCTCCGGTAGAACGGCCTCGTCCCGCCACGGGTTCGGCGGCCGGATCCCGGCGGCCCGGGGCGCGGGCCTGCCGACCTGATGCCCGAGCGGCACCGCCGACAGGATAGGCTCGGCAGCTGCTCCTGGTCCTCGGGAGCTGAACTCGCTTGAGGAAAGGGCTGGTTGGCTGTGTGGCAGGAGGCGCCGATCTACGACCGGCTCGTCACGGAACGCGGTGACGTGCCCGCGCAGGTGCGCCGGGAGGCCGAGCACGCGCTGCGGACTCTGGAGCAGGTCATGCGCTCCGGGCTGCCGCCGCTCGGCATGCATCCGCAGCAGACACAGCCGTACCCGACCGGCCCGTGACGGCACGTCCCTCGCGGTGAGATCCGCGGTGGGACCCGCGGTCGGCACCGGAGCCGGCGGGCCCCACGCGCTCACCAGAGCCGGCGGGCCCCCACGCCCTGACCGGAGTCGGCCGGCCCCGCGCGCTCAGGCGAACCTGTCGCGCAGCTCCCGCTTGAGGATCTTCCCGCTCGCGTTGCGCGGCAGCTCGTCGACGAACAGCACCCGCTTGGGCGCCTTGAATCCGGCCAGGTCCTTGCGGGCGTGCGCGAGGAGTTCCTCCTCCGTGACGCCGTCACGGGGGACGACGACCGCGGTGACGGCCTCGATCCAGCGGTCGTCGGGGAGGCCGATGACGGCGGCCTCGGCGACGGACGGGTGCGTGTAGAGGACGTCCTCGACCTGGCGGGAGGCGACCAGCACTCCCCCGGAGTTGATGACGTCCTTCACCCGGTCGACGATCGTGTAGTAGCCCTCGCCGTCGCGGACCGCGAGGTCACCCGAGCGGAACCAGCCTCCGCGGAAGGCGTCCCGGGTCTCCGCCGGCTTGTCCCAGTACCCCTCGCACAGCTGCGGTGACCGGTAGACGATCTCGCCGGCCGTCCCGTCGGCGACGTCCTCACCGTCCTCGTCGACGACTCTCGCCTCGACGAAGCGCACGGGCCGGCCGCAGGAGTCCATCCGGCCCTCGTGCTCCTTGGGGCCGAGGACCGTGGCGAGCGGCCCGATCTCGCTCTGGCCGAAGCAGTTGTAGAAGGCGAGGTGCGGCAGGCGCTCGCGCAGTCGTTCCAGTACGGGCACGGGCATGATCGACGCCCCGTAGTACGCCTTGCGCAGGGCACCCAGGTCCCGGCCGGCGAAGTCCGGGTGCTGGGACAGGCCGATCCAGACGGTGGGCGGTGCGAAGAGACTGTCGGCTTGTCCCGCCTCGACCAGATTGAAGATCTGTGCGGCGTCGGGCGCGTCGAGGATGGTGTTCTCCGCGCCGACGGCCAGGTAGGGCAGCAGGAACACATGCATCTGGGCCGAGTGGTACAGCGGCAGCGAGTGGACCGGCTTGTCGCTCTCGTCCAGGTCCAGGGCGGCGACGGCACTGACGTACTCGTGGACGAGCGCCCGGTGCGTCATCATCGCGCCCTTCGGCTGGGCGGTGGTGCCGGAGGTGTACAGCAACTGTACGAGGTCACGGGCGTCGCGGTCGGTGTCAAAGTCCTCCGGCTCGGCCAGCGCGTCCAGCAGCGAGTCGCCGGTGTCGCGCAGGGCCCGTACGGGGAAGCGGCCCGGCACCGGGTCGGCGAGTCCGGGATCGGCGAGGACGAGTGAACTGCCGGACTGGTCGAGGATGTACGCGAGGTCGTCGCCCGTCAGGTTGTGGTTGACGGGCACATGGATGAACCCGGCGCGGGAACAGGCCAGGAAGGCGATCAGGTAGGCGTCGGAGTTGTGGCCGTAGGCGGCGACCCGGTCGTACTGGCCCAGTCCGTGCCGCTCGCTCAGCACGGCAGCCGCGGTGGAGACGGCGGCGTCCAGTTCGGCGTAGGTCCAGGACCGGTCGCCGTACCTGACGGCGATGCGGTCGGGGACGCGCTGGGCGGTGCGGCGCAGGACGCCGTCGACCGTGCTGTGGACGAGTCGCTCCAAGGCTGCCATGGCTGGATCCTCGGCCGTGCGCTCGCGCGGGTCAAGGAGCGCATTCGTCGCCGGGCCCGGGGCCGCCGGACGGCCGATCGGCGTCGAGGGCTGAACGACGGAAAGTCGTAAGGGGCTGAACGACGGGCAAGCCGTCAGGGGCTGAACGACAGGAACACGAAGGCGGCGAACAGCACCACATGCACCCCGCCCTGCAGGAGAGTGGCGCGCCCCGGCACCACCGTGAGGGCGCTGACCACGGCGGTGAGCGTGAGCAGCACCATGTGGGTGGCGTCCTCCCCCAGGATCAGCGCCCCGGGCAGCCAGATCGAGGCGAGGGCGATCGCCGGGATCGTCAGACCGATGCTCGCGATGGCGGAACCGTAGGCCAGGTTGAGGCTGGTCTGCATACGGTCCCGGCGCGCGGCGCGCAGGGCGGCGAGGGTCTCCGGCATCAGCACCATCAGGGCGATCACGACCCCGACGACGGACTTCGGCAGCCCTGCCGACTCCACCCCGCCCTCGATGGTCGGCGAGACGAGTTTCGCGTCGCCGACGACGGCGACCAGCGCCACGAACAGCAGCGCGACGCTCCACCAGGTCTGGCGGACACCGGGCGGCGGGGCGTGTTCGTCGGGGTCGCTCCGCTGCCCCTCGCGGGCGACGGGCAGGAAGTAGTCGCGGTGCCTGACGGTCTGTACGGCGACGAAGAGCCCGTAGAGGCACAACGAGGACACGGCGGCGAACGTCAGCTGGGCGGAGGTGAATTCGGGGCCCGGCCGACTGGTGGTGAAGGTGGGCAGCACCAGCGTCATCGTGGCGAGGGTGCACACGGTCGCGAGCGCCCCGCCCGAGCCCTCTGCGTGGAAGACGGCGACACGGTTGCGCACCGCGGCCACCAGCAGGGACAGCCCGACGATGCCGTTGCAGGTGATCATCACGGCGGCGAACACGGTGTCCCTGGCGTACGTGGACGCCTTCGCGCCGCCGCCGGCCATCAGGGTGACGATGAGACCGACCTCGATGACGGTCACGGCGACGGCGAGGACCAGCGAGCCGAACGGCTCGCCCACCCGGTGGGCGATGACCTCGGCATGGTGCACCGCCGCCAGCACCGCGCCGACCAGGCACAGACCGACGAGGGTCACGGCGAAACCGGGGAGATGGCGGCCCCAGCCGAGGACGAGCGCGATCGCGGCGACCACCGGCACCCAGGTGGTCCACTGTGCCCCCAGCCCTGTCGTGCCGGTCTTCATGGCGGCCACGCTGCCAGGCCGCCGGGCGGGGCGCGCGGGGTACTGGGCCAACGGGGCCATGGCGGCCCCCACCGGGTCAGAGCGGGCGGTCGTGTCCCGCCCAGTAGGGGTCCCGCAGCCGGCGCTTGTAGAGCTTGCCGTTGGGGTCGCGCGGCATGGTGTCGATGAAGTCGACGCTCTTGGGGCGCTTGTAGCCCGCGAGGCGCCGCTCGCAGTGGGCGAGGATCTCCGCGGCGAGGTCGGGGCCGGCGGCCCGGCCGTCGGCCGGTTCCACGACGGCCTTGACCTCCTCGCCCCAGTCGGCGTGCGGGATGCCGAAGGCGGCGGCGTCGGCGACCGCGGGGTGGCTGAGGAGCACGGCCTCGATCTCGGCGGGGTAGATGTTCACCCCGCCCGAGATGATCATGTCGATCTTGCGGTCGCGCAGGAACAGATAGCCGTCCTCGTCGAGGACACCGAGGTCACCGACGGTGAAGAAGTCGCCGATGCGGTTCTTCCGCGTCTTGGCCTCGTCCTTGTGGTAGCTGAAGCCGCCGGTCGACATCTTCATGTAGACGGTGCCCAGTTCGCCGGGCGGCAGGCGGTTGCCGTCGTCGTCGAAGACGGCGAGCTCGCTGATCGGCCAGGCCCTGCCGACCGTACCGGGCTTCTTCAGCCAGTCCTCGGCGGTGGCGAAGGCACCTCCGCCCTCGCTCGCCGCGTAGTACTCCTCGACGCAGTGGCCCCACCACTCGATCATGGCTCGCTTCACGTGGTCGGGGCAGGGTGCGGCGCCGTGGATGGCGTGCCGCATCGAGCCGACGTCGTACCGGCCGCGGACGTCCTCGGGCAGCGACAGCAGCCGGTGGAACTGGGTCGGGACCATGTGGGTGTGGGTGCAGTCGTACGTGTCGATCATGCGCAGCATCTCCTCGGGCGCCCACTTGTCCATCAGCACCAGCCGGTGGCCGATGTGCAGGGACGCGCCCGCGAACTGGAGCACGGCGGTGTGGTAGAGCGGCGAGCAGACCAGATGGACGTTGTCGTCGAAGGGCCTGATGCCGAAGATGCCGAGGAAGCCGCCGAGATAGGTCTCCTCGGGGAGCTTTCCGGGCAGCGGGCGGCGGATGCCCCGGGGCCTGCCTGTGGTGCCGGAGGTGTAGTTCATGACCCAGCCGAGGGTGCGCTCGCCGGGTACCGTGTCCGGCTGTCCTTCGAGGAGTTCGGCGTACGCCCGGAAGCCTTCGACCGGGCCGACGGCGTAGCGGTGGGCGGGCGGCAGGTCCGCCTCGTCGGCCGCGGCCCTCGCGGCGCCGGCGAAGCGCTCGTGCGCGATGAGGACCTTGGCTCCGGAGTCGGCGACGATCCAGGCGATCTCCGGTCCCACGAGATGGTGGTTGACGGGTACGAGATAGAACCCGGCCTGGGACGCGGCGAGGTACGCGGTGAGGAACTCGACGCCGTTGGGCAGGACGACGGCGAAGGCGTCGCCCCGCCGCAGACCCGCGGCGCGCAGCCCGTGCACGAGGCGGTTGACGTCGGCGTGCAGCCTTCCGGCGGTCCACTCCTCGCCGTCGGGCGCGATCAGAACCGTACGGCCGGGGTCGGCCGCGGCCTGGGCCCAGAATCCGTTCGGGGACTGATTCATGCCTGACTCCGTCCGGCGATGCGGTTGATTCGGTCGACAGCGCGTTCGAAGCCGCGGGTGAGTTCGTCGAAGACCTGCTGGACGCTGCGTTCGGATTTCATGCGGCCGACGATCTGGCCGACGGGCGTACCGAGCAGCGGTTCGATCTCGTGCTTCTGGATACGGGAGACGGCGTCGGCGACGAGGAGGCCCTGCAGCGGCATGGGCAGGGTGCCGGGGCCGCTGGGGTCGTCCCAGGCGTCGGTCCACTCGGTGCGCAGTTGCCGGGCGGGCTTCCCGGTCAGGGCGCGCGAGCGGACGGTGTCCCCGGAACCCGCGGCGAGGAGTTTCTCGGTGAGGGCGCGGGAGTGGAGGTCGGCCTCGGTGGTGGTGAGCCAGACCGAGCCGAGCCAGACGCCCTGGGCGCCGAGAGCGAGTCCGGCGGCCATCTGTTCACCGCTGCCGATGCCTCCGGCGGCCAGTACGGGCAGCGGGCCCACGGCGTCGACGACCTCGGGGGTGAGCACCATGGAGGCGATCTCGCCGGTGTGGCCGCCCGCCTCGTATCCCTGGGCGACGACGATGTCGATGCCGGCCTCGGCGTGTCGGCGGGCGTGCTTGGCGCTGCCGGCGAGGGCGGCGACGAGGACGCCGTGGTCGTGGGCGCGGCTGATGACGTCGGCGGGCGGGGAGCCGAGGGCGTTGGCGAGGAGCTTGATCGGATAGTCGAAGGCGACGTCGAGCTGGCTGCGCGCGACCTGTTCCATCCAGCCGGTGATCCGCCAGCCGGATGCCTCGCCCGCCGGCATGGCGGGCACGCCGTGCTTGGTGAGGGTTTCCTCGACGAAGCGGCGGTGTCCTTCGGGGATCATGGCCTCGACATCGGCCTCGGAGACGCCCTCGACCTTCTTGGCGGGCATCACGACGTCGAGGCCGTACGGCTTCCCGCCGGTGTGCTCCTGCATCCAGTCGAGATCGCGCGCGAGATCGCCGGGGGCGGTGTAGCGCACCGCGCCGAGGACGCCGAAGCCGCCCGCTCTGCTGATGGCGGCGGCGACCGCGGGGAAGGGCGTGAAGCCGAAGATGGCGTGCTCGACTCCCAGTTTCTTGCTCAGCTCCGTCTCCATGGGCGCAGGATGCCGCAGCGGAACGGCCGAGGGAAGAGATTTTCTGATGCAGTGTCAGATTCTTGACCGGTCTTGACGCGCCCTCACCCCGGTAAGAAAGTTTCACGTGTTGCGCGATCTACGAAGGATTCTTTCAGGGAGGGTGAGGTATGACGGATGCCTCGGCGGGCAGAGGGATCAGCCGCCGCCGGCTGGGCGGCGCCGCGCTGGCACTGGGAGGTGCGCTGGTGATCGGACCCTTCCCGGGGGCCGCCACAGCGGCGCCGGGCGGAAACGGCGGCGGGAGCGGTGAGCGGCGGCGCACGACGCTGCGACGCGGCTCGCCCGAGCGGGCCGGGCTGATCGCCACGCATCTGGACCAGCTCGTCTCGGACGCCGAGAAGTACCTCGCGCCCTCCCCCAAGCACCCCTGGTACGCGGGCGCCGTGCTGCTCGCCGGCCGCGGCGGGACGGTGGCCCTGCACCGGCCGGTCGGCATGGCGGTGCGCTACGCGGCGTACGACGAGAAGACCGACACCGGCGTGGAGTTCCCGCCGGAGCAGCAGATCCCGATGGCCGAGGACACCGTCTTCGACCTGGCGTCGGTGTCCAAGCTGTTCACGTCGATCCTCGCGGTGCAGCAGATCGAGCGGGGCGCGCTGGAGCTGGAGGAACGGGTCGCGGCGTACCTGCCGGAGTTCGGGGCGGCCGGCAAGCAGGACATCACCGTACGGCAGCTGCTCACGCACACCTCGGGCTTCCGGGCGTGGATCCCGCTCTTCCAGGAGCCGACCCGGGAGGGGCAGCTGCGGCTGCTGTGGAACGAGGCGCCGGCCAGTGCGCCGGGCACCAAGTACCTGTACTCCGACCTCAATCTGATCTCGCTCCAGCTGGTCCTGGAGAAGATCACCGGCCGCGGACTGGACGCCCTGCTCCACGACGAGATCACCGCCCCGCTCGGCATGCACCGCACACGGTTCAATCCCCCGGCCTCCTGGCGGCCGGGGATCGCCGCGACCGAGGACGCCCGGCTGCCGTGGTCCGGCCTGGACCGGGGGCTGGTGTGGGGCGAGGTGCACGACGAGAACGCGTACGGCTTCGGCGGCGTCGCCGGGCACGCCGGGGTGTTCTCCTGCGCCTGGGACCTCGCGGTGCTCGCCCGCACCCTGCTCAACGGCGGTGCGTACGGGCGGGCGCGCATCCTGTCCGGCGCGTCCGTGGAGCTGATGTTCACCGACTTCAACACCGCGTTCCCCGGTGACGAGCACGGACTCGGCTTCGAGCTGTACCAGCACTGGTACATGGGTGCGATGGCCACGCCCCGCACCGCCGGGCACACGGGCTTCACCGGCACGAGTCTCGTACTCGACCCGTCGACGGACTCGTTCCTCGTCGTGCTCGGCAACTCCGTGCATCCGGTGCGCAGTTGGCGCTCCGGCAGTGCGCCGCGCGTCGCCGCCGCGAACCATCTCGCCCGGGCCGTCGCCGTACGCCCCGACGAGGGCCGCACCGCGTGGTACTCCGGCATGGCCGCGGCGACGACCGCGACCCTCACGCTGCCCGAGGTCACCCCGTCCTCCGACCGTGCCGTCGTGCGCTGCTCGCTGTGGTGGGACACCGAGCCCGGCGCCGACAAGGTCTTCCTGGAGGCCTCGTCCGACGGGGGCACCACCTGGCAGGCGGTGCCCTTCACCACCGCCCGCAAGGGGCAGCAGCCCGAACCGCGTCCCGCCGGCTCGGTGACCGGCTGGTCCGGGCGGGTCTGGCACCGGCTGGAGGCGTCCCTGGCCGGGTGGCACGGGCGTGCGGTGCGGCTGCGGTGGCGCTGTGCGACGGATCAGCTGTACGTGGGGCGGGGGGCGTACGTGGACGGGCTGCGCGTCGAGGACGGTGGGCGCGTGCTGTTCGACGAGCGGCGGCCGGGGGACGCGGGGCGCGTCCAGGCGGTGGGCTGGACGGTGTCACGCGACTGACGCCGGGCCGGCGGCGGGTTCCTCCGGAGCCCGCCGCCGGCCCAGGGCGCACACGCCGGCCGCGGCGCCCGTCACCGCCCCAGCGCCGCCATCGCCGCGTTGTGGCCCGGGATGCCGCTCACGCCGCCGCCCCGCACCGCGCCCGCCCCGCACAGCAGCACGTTCGCGTGGGCGGTCTCCACACCCCAGCGGCCCGTCGAGTCGTCCGCGTAGGGGAAGGCCAGGTCGCGGTGGAAGATGTGCCCGCCGGGCAGCCGCAGGTCGCGCTCCAGGTCCAGCGGGGTCTTGGCCTCGATGCAGGGCTGTCCTGCCTCGTCGAGTGCGAGGCAGTCGGTGATCGGCTCGTCCAGGTGGGCGTCGAGTTCGGCGAGGGTGGCCTTGAGCAGCTCGTCGCGGGTCGCGTCGGGAGCGGCGGCGAACAGCCGGGCCGGGGTGTGGAGCCCGAAGAGCGTCAGCGTCTGATAGCCCTGGGCGGCGAGTTCGGGGCCGAGGATGGACGGGTCGGTCAGGGAGTGGCAGTAGATCTCCGACGGCGGGGCCTCGGGGAGGCGGCCGGACGCGGCCTGGGCGTACGCCGTCGCCAACTGGCCGTAGCCCTCGGCGATGTGGAACGTGCCGGAGAACGCCCGGCGCGGGTCGACGGCGTGGTCGCGGAGCCGGGGCAGCCGCCGCAACAGCATGTTGACCTTGAGCTGGGCGCCCTCCGCCGGCGGCGGGGGCTCCTCGCCGAGCAGGGCGGACAGGGCCTGCGGCGAGGCGTTGACCAGGACCTTGCGCGCGGCGACCGTGCCTTCGCCGTCGTCGGTGCGGAACGCGACCTCCGCGCTCTCACCGTCCGTCTCGATCCGGATCGCCTCATGACCGGTGACGATCTCGGCGCCCGCTGCGCGCGCGGCGTCGGCGAGCGCGTCGGTCAGCGCCCCCATGCCGCCGACGGGCACGTCCCAGTCGCCGGTGCCGCCGCCGATGACGTGGTAGAGGAAGCAGCGGTTCTGCACCAGCGACGGATCGTGCGCGTCCGCGAACGTGCCGATGAGCGCGTCGGTCAGGACGACCCCGCGGACGAGGTCGTGGCTGAAGTTCTCCTCGATCGCGGTGCCGATCGGCTCGTCGAACAGCATGCGCCACGCCGTCTCGTCACCGACCCGCTCGCGCAGTTCGTCGCGCGTCGGCAGCGGCTCGGTCAGCGTCGGGAAGATCCGCTCCGCGACGCGTCCGGTCATGCCGTAGAACGCTTCCCACGCCTCGTACTCCCGGTCGGAGCCGGTGAGGTCCGCGAACGACTCACGGGTACGGTCCCCGCCGACCAGCAGCCCGGTCGCGCGGCCGTCGCGCACGAGCGGGGTGTACGAGGAGACGGTCCGCTTGCGCACCGAGAACGAGAGGCCGAGCTCGCGGACGATCCGCTGGGGCAGCAGGGAGACCAGGTACGAGTAGCGGGACAGACGGGCGTCGACCCCGGCGAACGGGCGGGTGGAGACGGCCGCTCCCCCGGTGTTCCCGAGGCGCTCCAGAACGAGGACGGAACGGCCCGCCCGGGCGAGGTAGGCGGCTGCGACCAGTCCGTTGTGGCCGCCGCCCACGATGACGGCGTCGTACACGGAGCGGCTGAAGGTTTCGGCAGAGGCTGCTGGCATGCCTCTTCGTAACACGCGAAGATCGCCCCGGACCAGAGGTGCGGCCGCGGCGGTGCCCGTCTCAGGTGCCGGTGGCGGCCTCTATCGCCCCCGACGCTATCGCCGCCTGAAGCGCCGCATGGTCCTCCACGGTCCGGTCCGCGTAGGCGAGCGCGAAGGCGGCCATGGCCCGGTCGAAGGTGTCGGAGGTGCCCAGATACGCGGCGATCGCGATCCGGTCGCCGGACCGGGCGTGGGCACGGGCCAGCGCCCTGCCGCACAGCGCCGCGTAGTCGCGCAGCAGCGTCGGGGACATCGTGGCGATGTCGGCGGAGCCCTTCATGTCGCGCAGTTGCCGCCAGTAGAAGTGCCGGCCCTGCGGACCGCTCACCCAGCCGAGGAAGATGTCGCTCGCAGCCTGGAGAAGCCGCTGGCCGGCCACGACCCGCTGGCCCTGGTGACGGTAGGCCGACTTCGGCAGATGGGGTTCGAGGACGGACCGCTGGGCCTGCTTGATCTGCAGGAACAGCGGATCCTCGTCGTCCCGGCCGGTCATCAGCGCCACGAAGCAACGGGTGCCGACGCTGCCCACCCCGACGACCTTGCGGGCCGCCTCGACGAACCTGTACCGGTCCAGCAGGACCCTCCGGTCCTCGGGCAGAGTGCTGCGGTAGTCGCTGAGGATCTTCCGTACGGCCGCCGCGTCGATGTCCGGCGCCGCTTCGAGCAGCGGCGGGTCGTGGACGATGCGGCGGTGTCCGTCGACGGTCTCGGTGAGTTTGTCCACCGCCTGGAGGCTGGTGCGGCGGCGGGCCTTCTCCAGCTGGGAGTGGAAGCGCTCGCGGTCCATCTTCCGCACCAGCGGCACGATGTCCTCGGTGGTGATCCGCTCGTACCAGACGTCGAGTTCACCGAGGCCCGCGAGGCGGCGCATGGACAGCCGGTACGACTCCGCCGCGGCCCGCGCGGCCTGCCAGGCCCGCGCGTCCGGCTGACCGTTGTCGCGCCCGGCCACGGCCACGCTCGCGACCAGTCGTTTCACATCCCATTCGAAGGGGCCCGGCAGGGTCTCGTCGAAATCGTTGAGGTCGAACAGGAGCGCGCGTTCCGGTGAGGCGAAGACGCCGAAGTTCAGCAGATGGGCGTCGCCGCAGAGCTGCACGGTGAGTCCCGTGTGCTGCTGTGCGGCGAGATCGGCGGCCATGACGGCCGGGGCCCCGCGCAGGTACGTGAACGGCGAGACCGCCATGCGGCCGTAGCGGATGGGCACCAGGTCCGGCTCCCGGCTCCTGGCCTGCGCCTCGAGGACGGCGAGCGGTTCCGGCCGGCCGGCGGCGGGGATCCAGCGGCCGTGCGAGGAGCGCGGCGCCTGTTTGCGCGCGGCGCGACCGCGCCGTATCTCTTCGGCCAGGTCCGTCATGGTCACAGTGTGCGGGCGGGCCGGGCGCGGTGACAGGGCCGAGTGGCCCGTTCGGGTGAGGCCGCCGACGCGGCTCAGCGGCCCCGGCTGCCCCGCTGCTGGCGCAGGGCGGCGACCCGCCGGTACAGCTCGACCGCCTCGCCGCCCCGGCCCAGCTGCTCCAGGCAGTGGGCCTCGTCGTTGCGACTGGCCAGCGCGTCGGGGTGGTCGGCGCCGAGGACGCGCTCGCGCGCCTCGGCGACCTGGCGGTAGACCGCGAGGGCGTCGCCCCAGTGACCGAGCCAGCCCAGGCCGACGGCGATCTCGCGGCGGCTGACGAGGGTGTCCGGATGGTCGGGGCCCAGCACTCGCTCGCGGATCCCGCAGACGTCGCGGGCCTCGGCCAGCGCCTCCTCCCAGCGGGCGAGCCGCCCCAGGTTGACTCCGAGGCCGTGGCGGGCGCGCAGGGTCTCGGCGTCGCCCGGGCCGTGGACCCGGGTGCGGTCGTCGACGAGGGCCCGGTACAGCTCCAGGGCCTCGGCGCTGCGCCCGAGGCGACCGAGGCTGATGCCGACCTCGTAGCGTGCGGAGAGCGTGTCGGGATGGTCGGGTCCGAGCGTCTGTGCGCGGCCGGCCGCGACCTCCCGGTAGGTCGCCAGGGCCTCGGTCCACCGGCCCAGCTGGCCGAGCGCGTACGCGACCTCGTAGCGGGTCACCAGGGTGTCGGGGTGCCCGGCCCCGAGCACCCGGGCACGGGCCGCGGCGACCTCGTCCGCCATGCGGTAGGAGTCCTCCAGCCGGCCGAGCCGGCTCAGGTTGAAGGCGAGGTTGTGGCGGCAGCGCAGGGTGTCGGGGTGCTCGGGGCCCACGGTCCGCATCCGGGAGGCGAGCACCGACGTGTACACCTGGTGCGCGTCGAAGTGACGGCCGAGCTGGCCGAGGACGTACGCCGTCTCCTGGCGCGCGGCGAGGGTCTCCGCGTGGTCGGCGCCCATGGTGCGTTCGCGGCCTTCGGCGACGCGGCCGAACTCGCGTAGCGCGTCCGCCGTGCGGCCGGTCCTGCTGAGGGTGAAGCCGACCTCGTAACGGCTGGCGAGCGTGTCGGGATGGTCGGGTCCGAGGGCGTGCTCGCGCTCGGCGGCGACCGCGCGGTGCACCTCGCCGGCCTCCTCCCAGCGACCGAGCCGCCCGAGGCTGAGGCCGGCGTTGTGCCGGCTGGTGAGGACGGCGAGCAGCTCGGGCGAGGGGGTGGGGCGCTCGGGGCGGGGCGGCTGCACCAGGACGGGGTCGTGGAGCCGCACGCCCGTGGTCCACTCGCCGGTGAGGCCCGCGGTGTGGTCGGGCGGCACGGCGCTGAGGGCATGGACACCGGCCGCCTTGTGACCGGTGGTCATGCCGCGGGTCCAGGACGGCAGGTCTCGCTCGCCCGACCGCGGGTGCGGGACCTGCGGCGGGACCGCCGGGTTCGGGGCAGCGGGTGCGCCGGGCGCGGTGCGGACGGCGGCGGTGATCCTGCGGCGCAGGTCCTTGGCGTCCTGCGGACGGTCCTCGGGGGTCTTGGCGAGCAGGTCGAGGACGATCCGGTCGATGGAGCCGGGCAGTTCGGGGCGGTGCGTGCGCAGCGGCTCGGGCGGGGTGTCGCGGTGTCCGACGAGGACGCCCCAGGCGTCGTCGAGGTCGAACGGCGGGGCGCCGGTGGCGATCTCGTACAGCACGCAGCCCAGCGAGTAGAGGTCGCTGCGGTGGTCGACGTGGCCGCCGCCGATCTGCTCGGGCGACATGTAGTGCGGGGTGCCCATGGCGATGCCGGTGCCGGTCAGCCGGGAGGTGAACCCGATGTCGTGGCCGAGGCGGGCGATACCGAAGTCGCAGATCTTCACGGTGCCGTCGGTCAGCCGCATGATGTTGGCGGGTTTCAGGTCGCGGTGGACGATGCTCTGTTCATGGGTGTAGGCGAGGGCGTCGGCGACCTGCTCCGCGATGTCGACGACATCGGACACCGGCAGCGGGTGCTGCTTGTTGTCCTCCAGCAGCTGGCTGAGGTTGCGGCCTTCCAGCAGCTCCATCACCAGGTAGAGCACGCCCTCGTCCTCGCCGAAGTCATGGACGACCGTGACTCCCCGGTGCTGGAGTGCGGCGGCGACCCGGGCCTCTCGGCGGAAGCGTTCGCGCAATACCCGGATGAAGGTCTGGTCGTGCTGTGGGCCCAGTGGTTTCAGGCACTTGACCGCGACGTGCCGCCCCAGTGACTCGTCTCGGGCCTGCCACACCTCGCCCATGCCGCCCCGGCCGATCAGATCCAGCAGCCGGTACCGGCCGTGGATCAGCCTGGTGTCCGCCATCGCGTGCCGTCGCCCCCGTCGCTTCGCTACGCCCTCCCCGGCCCGTCCAGTATGGCCGCCTGTCTGCGTAGTTTGTACGGTGCGGGGCGGCTCCCGGGGCCGAGTCGGGCCATCGCCTTCAAGATGTGACCTGGCGGCAGCTGCCAGCGCAGCCGTGCGGGAACGCAGCGCAGGGCCCTGCCCGTGGCGGCGAGCCGGCGGGTCACGCGCTCCTGCGAGGGCGCCGGTCGGCCGTACAGCTCATGGGCGTACGGAGGCAGCGCGTCGTACGCGAGCGCCGCGACGCGCCGCCAGAGCACGTCCCGCGCCGGGACGAGGAGCGGGTGAACCGGCGGGCTGCGCAGGAAGTCGTCGACGACACGGGCGTCCGCGCCGGCTTCGAGTGCGGGGCGTACGGAGCTGAAGTAGTCGGCGAGCGCGGCCCTGGAGGCGGGCACCTCGGCCGGTTCGAGTCCGACGAGGCGGGCGCTGACGCGGTGTTCGTCGATGTACCGGTCCGCCTGGGCGTCGCTGAGCGGGAAGCCGGAGCGGCGCAGGACGGCGAGGTAGGAGTCCACCTCGGCGCAGTGCACCCAGAGCAGCAGCTCCGGTTCGTCCACGCCGAGGAGCCGGTGGACCTTGCGGACGCGCGCCCCGGCCTTCTCGGCCGCCTCGGTGGTGCCGTACGAGAGGGTGCCGACGAAGTCCGCGGTGCGCAGCAGCCGGCCCCAGGCGTCCTTCCGGAAGTCACTGTTGATCATGACGCCGCGGACGGCGCGCGGGTGCAGGGCCTGGAGGTAGAGCGCGCGGACACCGGCGACCCACATCATCGGGTCGCCGTGCATCTGCCAGGTGACCGAACCGGGGCCGAACAGGCCCGGGTCCCGGTCCTCGGTGACGGCGCTCATGTCTCGACGTCGTGCCTCACAGCTTCGGTTCCCGCCAACGTACAGGCCTCAACGTACAGGCCGTACCGCCACGTGTTCGAGTGCGCGCCCCTGTCAGGGCAGGGTCCAGATCTGGGTCGTGACGACGAAGAAGAAGGCCACCCAGAACAGCATCGCCACGGCGACGATGCCGAGGCCGACGCGGTTGGACCTCGCCGGCGGTTCCTCGGGCGACGGCCGCAGCCAGCGCCTGAGCAGCGGGTTCACGTAGTAGGGCATCGTGAGGAAGCTCATGGCGAAACTGGAGAACAGGTTGCCCACGAGCAGCCCGAGCCACAGCGGCATGTTCAGCGGTGCCAGGGCGAGCGCGAGCAGCACGACGGTCGGGTACAGGCCGACCCAGACCGCGATGGCCGTCTTGGTCTCCGAAGGTGGCGGCGCTTCCCTGCCGTTGTCCCTGAAGGCGAACCAGCTGCCGAACGAGTTGTCGATCGTGCGCATCCTGAAGTCGTTGAACCTCGCGCCTTCGGCGAGGATCTCCTGCCGCCTGGCCGACGTCAGCCAGGAATTGAGATGCTCGGCGTTGTCGAAGCGGTACAGCGTGGTCCATTCGTCCTGGAGCCCCTCGACCGGCCGGAAGATCTCCGTTCCGCGAAAGCCTTCGAACCTGCTCTTCTCCTGGCTCATGCGGCTCTGCCAGTCGAGGAAGTCGTCCACGTGGTTCGGGTGGACGCGGTGGGTGACCACGACGGTCACCAGCGGATCCTCCCTCGGCCGTGTGCCGCCGGTGACGACCTGCTGGGTCGCGGGACCGTCGAAGTAGCTTCTGCCGGTCTCCAGAAGACTCTGCCGGGTCGCGCTGTTGATCCACATCTGCAGATGGGCTATCGAGTCGAATCGGTACACGACGACCCAGTCGGACTGCAGGGATGTCGGCGGGGAGATCTCGGCTCCCAGGAAGCCGGTGTACTCGGCGGCGACGGCGTTGACGGTCTCCTGCCATGTCTCGAACTCCCGCTCGTGTCCGGGCAGGACCTTCTGGCCGATGATCGCCGTCGCCGTGGCGTCTCCGAGCCTTTCGGTGCCCATGGCTCAGTCCGTCCGCACCGGCTGGTTCTCGCCGAGCCGGCTGTAGATCCGCTCCGGGGTCAGGGGCAGCGCGCGGTAGCGGACGCCCGTCGCGTCCTGGAGCGCGTTCGCCAGCGCCGGTGCCACCGGATTGATACAGCATTCCGCCATGCCCTTGGACCGCATGGGCCCGACGGAGTCCGAGGAGGCCACCAGGAGCAGCTCGGTGCGAGGGATGTCGGCAAAGGTGGGGATGCGATAGTTGCGGAAGTTCGGGTTGGCCATGACGCCGTTCGCGTCGACGTGGTGGTTCTCCGTCAGCGTGAAGCCGATTCCCTGGGCGACACCGCCCTCCACCTGGCCCCGCACCTGCGCGGGGTTGATGACGACTGCGGCGTCGGTCGCGTGGACGCTGTACAGGACGCGGATCTCACCCGTCACCCGGTGGACGGCTATCCGGAATCCCTGCGCATTGGAGACGACGCTTCGCGGGGAGCCATAGGCCTTGCGGGCGGCGGTGAACCGGATGCCGCGCGCCCGGGCCAGGGCGACGAGTTCGGCCAGGGACACCCGCTGGTCGCCGCAGAGGACGGCGTCGTCGTCCATGGAGCACATCACGGGATGGACACCGGTGCGCGCGGCTGCGAACTCCAGGATGCGGTCGCGCACGGCGTTGGCCGCGCGGAGCACCGCGTTGCCCGCCACGAAGAGGCCCGCGCTCGCGAAGGCCCCGGTGTCGAATCCCGTACGGTCGGTGTCGGACTGCACCAGGCGTATCCGCGACGGCGTCGTGCCCAGCTGGTCTGCCGCGATCTGGACGTGCGCCGTGGATGTGCCCTCGCCGAACTCGACCGTCCCGACGGCCACCTCGTACACGAGGTCGTCGCCGAGCGTGACCCACGCCTCGGAGATGTGCTCGGTCGGGGGCGCCGTCTCGTGCAGGGAACTCGCGACGCCGGCCCCGACGAGCCACCCGGGACCCGGGGAGGGCTGATCGGCCGTGCGGGCGAGAGCGTCGTCCACCCGGTCGATGCACTTCCCGAGTCCGTCCTCGGTGAACACCACGTCGTCGGGGCCGTCGTGCAGGGCGACGAGCGGCTCACCGGGGCGCACGATGTTGCGTCGTCGCAGTTCGAGCGGGTCGATGCGCAGGGCGCGGGCCAGTTCGTCCATCGCCGATTCCACGGCGAACGCCAGCTGGGTCATCCCGTAGCCGCGCAGCGCGCCACTCGGCACCGTGTTCGTGTAGACGGAGAACGCGTCGTACTTCTTGTTGGGGCAGCGGTAGATCATGACGGCGGCGCCGCCCGCGAACAGCGTTTCGCCGCCGTGGTTGCCGTAGGCGCCCGTGTTCGACACGTTGCGGACCTTGAAGGCCGTGAGCGTGCCGTCCGCCTTCGCTCCGAGCGTGACCGTCAACGTCATCGGGTGGCGTGGCGAGGCGGTGGTGAACTCCTCCTCACGCGTGTACTCGAAGCAGACGGGCCGCCCGGTGTCCAGGGTGGCGAGCGCGACCAGGTCCTCCGAGATCACTTCCTGCTTGCCTCCGAAGCCGCCGCCGACGCGTTTGCAGAACACGCGGATCCGGTCCGGTCGCAGCCCGAAGAGATGGGCGAGTTTGCCCTTCGCGATCGACGGCGACTGCGAACTGGTGCGGACGTTCAGGCGGCCGTTCTCCATCCAGGCGATCGAGCCGTGGGTCTCGAGATGCGCGTGCTGCACCCGCGGTGAGAAGTACGTACCTTCGTGGATCACGTCGGCCGCGGCGAACCCCGCGTCGACGTCGCCGATGTGCGAATGGATCTCCAGCAGGATGTTGTGGACGGGATCGCGGACGAACGGGTCCTCCGCGCCGTGCAGTTGGGGCGCTCCCTCGGCCATCGCCTCTTCGGGGTCGAGGACGGCCGGCAGGACCTCGTACTCCACGACGACCCGTCGGCAGCCCTCTTCCGCGGCCGCGACCGTGTCGGCCAGCACCGCGACGACGCGCTGACCGACGAAGCGGACCGTGTCGTCGAGGATGAAGGTGTCGTCGGGGTCCACGAGATGGTCGGTGTGGATCGCCGTGGTGAAGCGTTTGCGCGGCACGTCCTGCCAGGTGTAGACCCGCCGCACGCCGGGGACGGCGAGCGCGGCGGTCCTGTCGATCGAGACGATCCGGGCGTGCGCGTGCGGTGAGTGGAGCACCTTGAGGTGCAGCATGCCTTCGACGTGGGTGTCCATCGTGAACTCGGCGCGGCCGGACACCACGTCGTTGCCCCCGGGCGCGCCGACGCTCGTCCCGACGGCCTTTCCCGGCGCGGCCGTCTCCAGACCGACGACGCCCTTCACGGCGTCCTCGATCGCCCGATAGCCGGTGCAGCGGCAGAGGTTGCCCTTCAACGCCCTTGGCAGGTCCGCCTTCTGGGCCTCGGTGAACGTCGCCGACGTCATGATCATCCCTGCGGTGCAGAAGCCGCACTGGAACCCCGGGGCGTCGCGGAACCGCCGCTGCATCGGATGCAGGTTGCCGGGTGACCCGATGCCCTCGATGGTCGTCACCTCGTGTCCGTCCGCGCGGAAGGCGGGGGTGATGCAGCTGTGCACCGGACTGCCGTCCAGCCACACGGTGCACGCGCCGCAGTCGCCCGCGTCGCAGCCCTTCTTGACGCCGTAGTGGCCGAGTGCGCGCAGGAAGGTCCGCAGGCACTGGCCGGGCTCCGGTTCCTCGTCGAAGCTCCTGCCGTTCACGCTGTACGTCATGCCGCGCCTCCGCCCATGAGTTCGCGACGGATCTCTTCGGCGAAGTGCTTCGTCAGATGGCGCCGGTGGCCGGGGGTCCCGTTGGGATCGGCGAACCAGACGTCGGCGGGGACGACATCGATGCTCTGCCGCAGGGTTCGGGCGTCCGGCACGGTGTCGAAGGCGATACGCACGGGCCGTGCGGTACCGGCCGTGACGGTGAGGAGCAGATCGCTCGTTCCCGGTGTCCGCGTGCCGACGAGGAACACCGTCGAACGGCCCAGACGGGTCAGTGTGAAGCGACGGTGGGCGACGCGCTTCCTCAGGGCGCGCGCCGGAATCTCGATGCGCCGCAGGATCTCGCCGGGGGTCAGGACGTTCCGATGGTCACCGGTCACGAAGTCGAGGGCGTCGACGGTGCGCGTGGACCCGTCGGGAGCCCACAGCTCGTACCGCGCCTCGAGTGCGACCGTCAGCGTGATCATCGGGCCCGCGGGCAACGACATGCAGATGTTGCCGCCGACGGTCGCCGCGTTCCAGACCTTGAACGAGGACAGGAACGCCTCGCAGCTCTCGGCGAGAAGGGGGCCCGCGAGCCACTCGCCCGGGGGCGCGAAGGCGTACAGGTCGCGGATGGTGCAGGTGGCGCCGATCTCGAGGCCCGTCTCGCTCGGTACGAGGGGATCCCAGCGCAACGCGGTCAGGTCGATCAGCCGACGCAGACCCGGCTGCTCCGCGGAGAACAGCCACGTTCCGCCCGCGAGCCAGGCATCGCCTTCACGCCAGTCGGCACCCGGCCGGTCCAAGGGCCGCCGGACGACTTCGGTGATGGTGTTGAGGTCCATGGGAGACCTCCCTCACGGCTGCGCGACGCGCGCCGGGAGCGGCACGACCTCGGGCGACGACGTCGAGGGACGGAATCGAATCATGGCCGCTTCGGTCGAGACCGCCAGGGCGGGACCAGCAGCACAGAAGCACCCGTAAAGCATATATCGGAACGGGCCTGCCCCGCCAAGGCAGGGCAGGCCCCGGCCCTTGCTGGAAGGCGTCATGCGACACATGTTGTTACGCTCGAAAGGAGTTGATCTGTTCGCCGTGCGAGGTCTCGGGGCCAAGTGCCGGACCGAAAGCCACCGATGGGTGTGCCGATTCCGCGTTGCCGGACCAACTGGCCGAGACCGGTGCGGTCATGGCCTTCGAGATCGGTGCGGCCATGGCCTTCCTCCGTGCCTTGATCCGCAGGCACAGGCTCAACGGCTGACGGGATCGTGCCCCCGCGGTCACGTGTGACACCCGTCGCGCCCGCCCCCCGCGGCACGGACCGCGGAACCGGAAAGAGACGGCAGGAGCACAGTGAACGACACCTCCCGCACATACGACGTCGTCGTCATCGGCGCGGGCCCCGTGGGTGAGAACGTGGCCGACAGGACCAGGGCCGCGGGGCTCAGCACCGTGATCGTGGAGAGCGAGCTGCTCGGTGGTGAGTGTTCGTTCTGGGCGTGCGAGCCCAGCAAGGCGCTGCTCCGGCCGGTTCTGGCGCGTGCCGACGCACGCCGCGTGCCGGGTCTGAGGAAGGCCGTCGCGGGGCCGCTGGACGTCCCCGCGGTCCTCGCCCACCGCGACGACATCGTCAATCACTGGCACGACGAGGACCAGGAGGAGTGGCTGGCCTCGATCTCCGTCGACCTCGTACGGGGCCATGGCCGCCTCGACGGTCCCCGCCAGGTGGTCGTGAGCACCCCCGACGGCGGGACCGTGCGCCTCACCGCCCGGCACGTGGTCGCCGTCTGCACCGGGTCCGGTCCGGCGCTGCCGGACCTGCCCCGTCTGGACGAGGTACGTCATTGGACCAGTCGTGACGTCACCAGCGCCGATGCCGTGCCGGGGCGTCTCGTCGTGGTCGGCGGCGGCGTCGTGGCCGTCGAAATGGCCACCGCCTGGCATGCGTTGGGCGCGGAGGTCACCATGCTTGTTCGGGACGGTCTGCTCGCGCGGATGGAACCGTTCGCCGGGGAGCTGGTCACCGACGCGTTGCGCGAGGCGGGCGTGGACGTGCGCTTCGGGACCACCGTGACGGCCGTGGCGCGGGACGACGGACCCGACGGCGAGGTGGCCATCACACTGGCGGACGGTGAGCGGTTGGTCGCCGACGAGATCCTGTTCGCGATCGGACGGGCACCGCGTACCGATGACATCGGCCTGGAGACCATCGGTCTCACCCCGGGCGACTGGCTGAAGGTCGACGACACCTGCCGGTCGACGGCCGTCGAGGACGGCTGGCTGTACGCCGTCGGCGATGTCAACCACCGCGTACTGATGACCCATCAGGGCAAGTACCAGGCCCGGATCGCGGGCGCCGTGATCGCGGCCCGCGTCAAGGGCGAACCGCTCGACGAAGCCAGGTGGGGCACGCACGTCACGACCGCCGACAGCGACGCCGTGCCCCAAGTGGTCTTCACCGACCCCGAGGTCGCGGCCGTCGGCCTGAGCGCGCGGGAGGCCGAACGCGCCGGACACCGGGTCAAGGTCGTGGACCACGACTTCGGCAGCGTGGCCGGTGCGGTCCAGTACGCGGAGGGGTACCGCGGCATGGCCCGCATGGTGGTGGACCTGGACCGTGGCACCGTGATCGGTGTCACCTTCGTGGGCCCCGGCGTCGCGGAACTGCTGCACTCCGCGACCATCGCGGTCATCAGCGAGGTGCCCGTCGAACGGCTGTGGCACGCCGTCCCCGCCTTCCCGACGATCAGCGAAGTGTGGCTGCGGCTGATGGAGGCGTATCGCGGTTAGGCGTGCGTGCGGCGCCGGGGGTGCGGCGTGCCCGGCGCGCGCCTTCAGCTACGTCGTGCGGCCCACACCATGCGTTCGGTGCGTACGGTCAGATCGTCGCGACGCAGGATGCTGTGCGGGCTGTCGGTGTCGAGCAGCCGGTCGAGCGCGGTGCGGTCCTCGGCCGTCAGCGCCTGGGCGACACCGTCGCGCACGCGGCGCAGGCTGGTCAGCGCGTACCGCCCCACCGCATCGGTAGGGGGCGGGCCGATGTGCACGGTGATGGTGCGCAGGCCTTCGACGGTGAAGCCGGCCGCGGTCAGCTTCGGCCCCCAGTCGGCGCCGCGGTGCGACACCTTATCGGCATGGCGCTGGTCGAGTACGGCGTGGCAACGCTCCTCGAGTCCAGGACGGTCCTCCGGGGCGTCCTCGGGCAGGAAGCGCGGGAAGCCGGCCAGCTCGACGACGGCGAACAGGCCGCCCGGCGCGAGCATGTCGTGGACCTGGCGCAGCGTCCGGTCGGGGTCGGCCATGTGGTGCATGGAGGCTGAGGCCCACACCAGTTCCGGGGTGCCGAGGTCGGGCCAGGCCTCGTCGAGGTCGGCCCTGACGGTGTGCACCCGGTCGGCCAGGCCCTTCTCCCCGGCCTTCTCCCGCAGGCGGTCGAGGTGGCTGATCGAGGTGTCGACGGCGCTCACCTCCGCGTCGGGGAAGCGGTCGAGCAGGGCGAGGGTACCGGCTCCGGTTCCGCAGCCCAGATCCACGATGTGCCGGGGAGTGGCTGCGACGGGCAGCCAGGCGGTGATGGAGGCGGTGTGCTCGGCGAGCACTTCCGCGTCCAGATCGAGGATCTCCGCCTGGACGCCGGTGTCGTGGTCCTGTTCGTGCGCGTGGACCGCATGCGCGCTGTGGTCGTGTACTGCGTGCCGGGATGCGTGTGTCATGGCGGCCACGCTATGAGGATCAAGAGCGTGCGGCACGAGCGCTTTCCGAAAGAGCAAGACGATGGCCGCCTGGGCTGCCGACCGCGCAAGCAGGTCCCGGCCCGCGGTGCGCTGCGGCCGTTCGGCGCGAGGACGAGCGCGCGTGGCGGCCCGCGGTGCGCTGCGACCGTTCGGCGCGAGGACGAGCGCGCGCGTGGGGGTTTCATCCTCGCGAGCGGCTCGCGCCTTCGGTGCCCTCGCCGCGTTGGTGGCCGCGGCGGGCGTCGCGGTCGAAGATTCCCAGGATCTCGCAGGGTCCGCCCTCGGCGCCGATGGCGTGCGGGAGCATCGTCGGGAACTCGGCAGCCTGGTTGGTCTCCACACGAATCCGCCGGTTGCCCAGGAGCAGGACCGCCGTGCCGGACAGGACGACGAGCCATTCGCGGCCGGGGTGGGCACGCATGCTCGAGGGACTCTCCGGCGGCGGGTCCGTCATGCGCCGGCGCACGACGGTCATGCCGGGGTCCGCGCGGACGGGCCACCGCATCTGGCCACGGGCCGCGTCGATCGTCGGGCTGGTGATGACGTCGTCGGTGGCGGTCTCGACCAGTTGGTCGAGCGTGGTGTCCAGGGCGCGGGCCAGGGTGACGAGCTGGTCCAGGGCGAGTCTGCGCTGGCCGTTCTCGATACGGCTGAGGGTGGACGGGCTGAGCTGGGCGCGGGTGGCCAGCTCGTCCAGGGACCAGCCCTGAGCCATGCGCAGAGCGCGGATCCGTTTGCGTACCAGCGCGTCGAGCTCGCCATCGTCTTGCGTCATACGCAGCATCGTATGCCGCATGCGCAAGCCCGACTCCACTTGAGGCACGGACACAGCCATCTCGAACCATAGGGGCGAAAAGCTCCACAAATGGTTGATTACAGACACATGAACCGTCGATCATGGTCCGCGTGTCCGGTCGCGTACCGCCTGCGCACCGGAAAGTGGCGTGGTCCACGAGGGCGCAACGGCCGCCCGAACGTCCCGTCCGGGAGAAGGAGCTGACCAGGATGCTGAACAGTGGTGGTTCCTCGGCCAGGTCGAGGACTGCCGTGGCGGGGGCGCTGCTCGTCGCCGCCGTCGCGGTCGCCTCGTGTGACGGCGCAGGCAGCGCGGCCGACGCGAGCGGCAAGGTCACGGTCGTCTACGAGGACGACACGATCAAGCCGAAGGACCGGCAGGCCGTGGCGGTGATCCGGAAGTCCCGCGTGCTCGAGCAGCTCGCCGACTGGGTGAACGCGTCGCTCGCCCTGCCGCACGACCTGGTCGTGAAGGTCACCGACAAGGTGCCACCGGGGGTCACGGACGCGGTCACCCAGCCCGACGGGAGGACGATCTTCGTGCCCCCGCCGTTCCTGACCCAGATCGAAGAGGTCCTCGGGAATGTGGTCAGGACCGTCGAGCGCCCCGCACTGCTCCCCGAGGCCCAGTTCACCACCGACGGCCTGACCGCACTGTCGACCCAGTTCATCTTCGGCCACGAAATGGGCCACGCGCTGCAGCGCCTGCTTCTGCTCGCGAACCTCGGCCTCGAGGAGGACGCCGCCGACGGTTTCGCGTCGTTCTCCACTGTCAACGAGGTGGGACCGGGTCCGTCGCTGGCAGCCGCGATGCTGTTCGACGAACTCGCCCGCGAGGAGGGCGGGCTGACGCTGGAGGGGTTCGCGAGCGATCACCCCGTCACCCAGCAACGGGTCTTCAACTTCCTTTGCTACCTGGAGGGGAGCGACCCCAGGAAGTTCTACGGGCCGCTGGTCGACGCGGGCTATCTGCCGAAGACCCGAGCACCGTTGTGCCCACAGGCATGGGCGATGCTCGACTACGGCTGGTGGACCCAGCTCCAGCCTGATTTCAACGGGGCGTTCAAGGACCAGGGCGACAAGACGCAGAAGAACGCACGCGACCGGCTGATCGCGGAGACGAAAGCCTTCGCGGAGAAGCTCGACACGATCCGCAGCGGGCAGTGACCCCGCACGGCGCTCGCCGGGAATCCCCGGCAGTCCCGCATCCACCCGGCGAGGGTCTGGACACGGCGTGAGTGCCGGTCCGCGCATTCTGGGTGCAGTGCGGACCGGCACATGGGGGTCGATCGATCCCGTCAGTGGCTGTGGCCACCGCCGGGGCCGCCACCGCCGTGCTCGTCGCGGCCGTGGTCGTCTCGGCCGTGGTCGCCGTCGCCGTGGTCGCCGTCGCCGTGGTCGCCGTCGTCACCGACGATCGTCCACGGGCGCATCAGGTCGTCGTCCTCGTGTTCGAGAATGTGGCAGTGGTGGATGTACGTCGCCGGGAGTTCGGCGCCGCTGCCCGGAATCGACGCGATCGTACCCGTCGGCGGGTGGATCTCCGGAATGACGATTCTGGTCACCGTCTCCGGATAGGACTTGAACGTGTCCTTGTAGGACCGCGCTTCGTCCGGGTCCGGAGGAATCGGCGGGCCGGTGAGATAGTTCTTCAGTACCGGCTTGTCCTCCGTTTTGCGGCCACCGTTAATCCACTTCTCGTAATCCGCCTGGTAGGCGGCCGCGTCGATCGGCTGCCGGTTCAGCACCTGGAAGTTGACGAGGTGCACATGCATCGGATGGGCGTCGTGGTTGGGATTGATGTACTCCCAGATCTCGGTCGAGCCCGCCTTGACGAAGTCCTGGGAGGGCTCCATGAACGGCATCGCGTTGAACGTCATGGTCCGGAAGAGCTTGTGCTGGTACACCACCCATTCCCGCCGACGGGCGGGCGGTTTCGACGTGAAATTCGCGACCGTCGGCAGCGCAAGTTTCTTGGGCGACGTCGTCGTGTCCGCATCTTCGGACAGGAGTTTCGTGACGTGGAATTCCATGATCTCCGAGATCTGCGGTCCCTGGCCTGGGACGCCTGGGTAGTGGACCGGCGTCCCCGGGTAGTTCGTCAACTTGACCTTCGTACCCATGGGCATCCGGCTGAAGTCGACGATCAGGTCGTACCGCTCGGCCGGCGAGATCAGAAAGCTCAGCATCTGCAGCGGAGCGCGGAAGCCGCCGTCGGTTCCGATGAGCCAGAACGGCAGCGTGGGCTGAGGCAGTACGTCCCTGGGAACGTCGAACCTCAGCCGCCAGAAACGCTCGTTCGACGCGTTGAGAATGCGCAGCCGGTAGCGTCGGGGCTCGACGGCCAGGAAGGGGTACGCCTTCCCGTTGACGACCGGGGTGTCCTCGCCTTCCCTCATGGTCATGGTGTAGGCGAGCGAGCCGTCCGGGTTGAAGGTCCGGTCCTGCAGGATGAGCGGGACCTCGAACTCGCCTCGCGGCAGCCCGAGCCGCTCGTCTGCGGGATCACGAATGAGGTAGAGACCGGCCAGGCCCGCATACACGTTGAGGCTGGTCATCCCCATGCCGTGATCGTGATACCAGAGCATGCACGAACGGTCATGGTTGGTGTAGCCGTAGATCGCTTCGTTGCGGTCGACCCGACTCGGGTCCAGCGTTGCGTAACCCTCGGCGTGGATGCCGTCCGGGCTGAACGACTGCAGCGGCATGCCATCGGACTGCGGTGCCGTGAAACCGCCGTGCTGGTGGACGACGTTCCACACGTTGACGTCCCGGGGAAAAGGCAGTTCGGGCTTGTACGGAGGCGGAGGGGTCGGAGTGAGCTCGGGATCCCCGTTCTTGATGCGCTGGATCACGTCCTGGAACAGGTGGTTGGTCGGCAGCTCGTTGCGCCACTTGACGACCGTCGGGTGGTCCGGGGCCACGCTGAGGGTCGGCCCGAGATAGCCCATGCCGATCTCGTGGTGAGGATCGTTCGGGTTCGTGGCCCAGTAGCCCCACGTGGTCGCCGGCCCGAGATCCCGGTGGAAACGCCATGAGCCCTGCCGCATCGTGATCTCGTAGTAGTCGGCGCCCGGATAGACGGAAGGATCCGGGACGGCTGTCATCGGCCTGGGCAGCGGGTCGACGAACTTCTCCAGCGGAGGGGTGTGCGGCACCGAGGCGTCGTCGTGCGCGGACCCCGTCCCGTGAGCCGGCGACGCATACGCCTGCGCTCCCGTGACACCGCGTGGAAGCATGGCCGCACTCCCCATGACACCGGCCATGAGGAAATTCCTTCGCCCGAACATCGCGTGTCTCCAGCCTTCCATCGCGTCACGTAACGTCCAAGGGATACAAGGCTGGTTGGGAACGCTGCCGCAGCACGCCGGTTCCGGTCCGGGAATGCCACTCATTGAGCGGATCTCAGCAGAGATACGGCGGATCGGTGCGATGATCGCCCGCGCCGGAAGAGGGCGCCATCACCGTCGGCACATCCAGGCTCGATGCCGGCAGGACTGCTCGTTCTTCTGCGCCTGTTCAAGACCTGCGGGTGTCATCAACGCTGGTGATCAGTACAGCTGGGAAATGCGAACTACCTCGTCGGTCACTGTGTGACGACGTGGCCGAGGCCGTTCAGTACGGCGGCGAGCGCGGTGTCCGGGACGGCGCGGACCGTCTCGAAGCGGTGACGGCCTTGGCTTCGAGACGGTCGGCGTCCACCATCGCGAGTGCCGCGGTGTCAAGACGGGCGCGGGCCATCCACCCGACGGTGGACCGGGTGCCGTCACCCCATACGCACCGCGCCGGGTGCACCGGCCGGATTGGTTGCCCAGCCGTGCGCCGACCGGTCAAGTGATCGCCGGCTTGGTCCCGTCAGGCAGCGCGCAGGCGTCACCGCCGTAGGGGCGTGAAATGATCTGTCCGCCGGCGGCCGTGCACTCGTCTCGGGAGATGTTCGGCGAGGAGGCGGCCTCGGCGCCGACGGCGCTCACGCCGGCAAGGGTTGCCGCGGCCAGGGCGAGGCCCAGGATCCATCGCATGCGCATGGCCTCCTCCTCCTCTCAGGCGCCTTCGTTCGGCCTTCGGGAAGGACAAGTCTCAAGACGACGGCGCCCTCTTACTCAGCATGGGCGCTCCGCATGAGGCCCGCGAGGCGAGGCTGGGCGCCGCGCCCGGCCAGTGACTGCCCGGCCCCGGAGAGGCATGACGTCACCGACCTTGACCGGCCGCCGTCACCGCTCGGAGGCAGGTACGGCCCGTCTCCTCCTCAACCCCCGGCCTGCGCGGACACAACGCGGCCCGTTGGGCGGTCTCGCCCCGCTTCGACCGACGCGCACGCGGCGTTCCGATGCGGCCCGCGCGCGGTGCTCTAACGCGGTTCGTGTGCCGCCGCCCGGCAGGCACCGGTCGCGGCGCCGCCCGCCACTCCGGCCCCGGTCAGCCCGGTCACACAACTCTGCAGGTCTCCGACCACACCACGGCTGCAGGCCGCTGTGACGGAGTCGGAAGCGGTGGCACCTGCTCGTTCGGCCATCTGTGTGCAGGCGGGGATGTCCGCCCGGACCGCGGGAGCGGCGAGGACCGCACCGCCGAGGGCGAGGGTCAGGCCGGTGAGGGCACCGGCGATACGGGTCGACGTGCGCATGGGACGCACCTGCCTTCCGGGTTGGTCGCGCGGTCCTGGTCCCGGCGGGCCGGATCCACGCGGCAAGGCCGCCTGGCAACGCTCGGTGAGTGGTGCCTCCGGCCGACGGGCTCAGGGACTGACCGCACGATTCTGCGTCGAATCCATTGGGCCGCACCGGGACGTGGTCGCCAGGCCGAAGAGAGGGCCGGATGAGACGCACTCGGACCTCCACTCGGGCCCTCACTCCAGCGTCGCATCCTCTCCCCCGCCCGTCCTGTGCACCCGGCGGGCCGCGCTGGGTAACTACGATCGCGCGAAGCGCGGTAGCCGCCCCGTCCGGCCGACCAGGTGGATTCCCCGCGAGGTGTTGGGGTGGGCCGGTTGCGGACGCTGCCCCCTCGTCCCTGCCCGCCCGGAGGACTTCTTCCGCGGGCCAACCAAGAAAGCCTCGGCGCACGGCGTCAGCGCCGGACGCGCGGCATCCCGAGGCCGATCCAGGAGATGATCTCGCGCTGGATCTCGTTGTTGCCGCCGCCGAAGGTGAAGATCACGGCCGAGCGGTAGCCGCGCTCCAGCTCGCCGTGGAGGACGGCACCGGCCGAGCCCTCCTTGAGGGAGCCCGCGGCTGCGACGACCTCCATCAGCCAGGCGTAGGCGTCTCGGCGGGCCTCGGAGCCGTACACCTTGACCGCGGAGGCGTCCTGCGGGGTGAGGGTGCCTTCCTGGACGGCGCCCACCATCCGCCAGTTGAGCAGCTTCATCGCGTCGAGTTTGGTGTGTGTCCGGGCGAGGCGGTTCCTGACCCAGCCGAGGTCGATGACACGGCGGCCGTCGGTGAGTTCGGTCTGCGACGCCCAGCGCTGGACGTCGTGGAGTGCCCGGATGGCCATGGTGCCGTGGGCGGCGAGCGTGACCCGCTCGTGGTTGAGCTGATTGGTGATCAGCCGCCAGCCCTTGTTCTCCTCACCGACGCGGCGGGAGACGGGCACGCGGATGTTCTCGTAGTAGCTGGCGGTGGTGTCGTGCGAGGCGAGGGTGTTGATGACGGTGCAGGAGTAGCCCGGGTCGGAGGTCGGCACGAGCAGCATGGTGATGCCCTTGTGGGGCGGCGCGTCGGGATCGGTGCGGACGGCGAGCCACACCCAGTCGGCGGTGTCCCCGTTGGTCGTCCAGATCTTCTGGCCGTTGACGACGTAGGTGTCGCCTTCGCGCACGGCGCGGGTCCTGAGCGCGGCGAGGTCGGTGCCGGCGTCGGGCTCGCTGTAGCCGATCGCGAAGTCGATCTCGCCGGAGAGGATCCGGGGCAGGAAGTACGCCTTCTGCTCGTCGGTGCCGTACTGCATGATCGTCGGGCCGACGGTGTTCAGCGCCATCAGCGGCAGCGGCACGCCCGCCTGCGCGGCCTCGTCGAAGAAGATGAACTGCTCCATCGGCGTCATCCCGCGGCCGCCGTACTCCTCGGGCCAGCCGACGCCGAGCCAGCCGTCGGCTCCGAGGCGGCGGATCGTCTCCCGGTAGAAGCGCTTCTGGGTGGCGGGGTCGGCGTAGCGGGCGTAGGCGTTGTCGGGCACGAGTCCGTCGAAGTAGGCACGCAGCTCGGCGCGCAACTGCTGCTGGTCCGGCGAGTATTCGAGATGCACGGCCCCTCCAGGCGTCTCGTGCCGCGTCGCTGCGGCGGCGGACAGACTAGAACGTGTTCCAAGAATCCGGAAGGGTCGTGGCGAGCCGAACGCGGCGGTGCACGTGCGGGCCGAACGCGGCGGTGCGGTGCGTCGGCGGGGGCCCGGTCGACATGGCAAGGGCCCGGGTTGTGGTGTCCCGGGCCATGTCCGGTCCCGGTGCCCGCATCTACGGTCCGGGCCCATGACCTCACTGAGAGCCACCTCGCATCGTCTGTTCGCGGTGCTCGTCACGGTGTTCTCCGCCGTGGCGGCGCTGCTGCTCGTACCCGCTCCCCCGGCGGCGGCCGCCGGCGTCGCAGAAGTCACCGGGTTCGGGACCAACCCGGGGGCCCTGCGCATGTTCCGCTACGTCCCGGACGGACTGCCCGCCGGGCGGCCCGTCGTCGTGGTCCTGCACGGCTGTACGCAGAACGCCGCCGGCTACGGCACCGGAAGCGGCTGGACCGGACTCGCCGACCGCTGGGGCTTCTCCGTCGTGCTGCCGCAGCAGACCGGCGCCAACAACGCGAGTGCGTGCTTCAACTGGTTCCAGACCGGGGACACCGCGCGCGGCCAGGGCGAGGCCGCCTCCATCGCCCAGATGACCGACCGGCAGCTCGCGGACGTCTCCGGCGACCCCGCGCGCGCGTACGTGACCGGCCTGTCGGCCGGCGGGGGCATGACCGCGGTGATGATGGCCGCGTACCCGGAGAAGTTCGCGGCGGGCGGGGTGGTGGCGGGTCTGCCGTACGGCTGTGCGCAGGCGGCGGGCTCCCCCTACGTCTGCATGTACGTCGGCGCCACGCAGACCCCCCGGCAGTGGGGCGACCGGGTCCGCGCGGCCAGGCCGGGGTACGGCGGACCGTGGCCGGTGCTCACGGTGCTGCAGGGCACGGCGGACTACACGGTGAAGCCGGTCAACATGGAGGATCTGATGCGTCAGTGGACGGACGTCCACGGCACCGACCAGAGCGCCGACACCAGTGACACCGTCGCCGGGCACCCGCACCGGGTCTACCGGGATCCGGCGGGCAAGGCGGTCGTGGAGACGTACGCCATCACCGGCATGGGACACGGCCAGCCGGTCGATCCGGGTGCGGCGGCCACGCAGTGCGGCACGGCCGGGGCGTATCTGCTCGATGTGGATCTGTGCGCGGCGTACCGGCTGGGCCATGGCTGGGGGCTCGGCTGAGCCGCCGGCCCCGTGCCTGATCTCGATGTCCGGATTCCGCCGGTCAGGGCCCTCGGCACCCAGCACTCTGGGAGGTGAGAAGCGAGAACGCGGAGCGAGAGAGGACTGAGCGGCCCATGACGGTCTCCACCACCACCAGGATCCACGAGCGCGTGGCCGGAGCCGACTGGGCCGCGGTCGCCACGGAACTCGACGACCACGGCTGCGCGCAGACGCCCGCGCTCCTGACCGCCGCCGAGTGCCGTGGCATCGCCCGGCTCTACACCGACGACGAGCGGTTCCGCACCACCGTCGACATGGCCCGGCACCGGTTCGGTTCCGGCGAGTACCGCTACTTCACGCACGAACTTCCGGATGCGGTACGGGAGTTGCGTGCGGCGCTGTATCCGCGGCTGCTGCCGGTCGCCCGCGACTGGGCGGAGCGGCTCGGCCGGCCCGCGCCGTGGCCGGACAGTCTGGAGGAGTGGCTCGCACAGTGCCATCAGGCCGGACAGGACCGGTCGGCACAGATCCTGCTGCGCTACGGGAAGGGCGACTGGAACGCGCTGCACCGCGACGTCTTCGGCGAGATGCTCTTCCCGCTCCAGGTCGTGATCGGCCTGGACGCGTACGGCACGGACTACACGGGCGGTGAGTTCCTGCTGGTCGAGCAGCGGCCTCGGGCGCAGTCGAGGGGCACGGCGACGCCGCTCCGGCAGGGGCACGGGCTGGTCTTCACCACCCGCGACCGGCCGGTCCGTTCGGCGCGGGGCTGGTCGGCGGGCGCGCTGCGGCACGGCGTGAGCGTGGTGCGCTCGGGCCGGCGCCACGCGCTCGGGCTGGTCTTCCACGACGCTTCCTGAGCACACGCCGGGCGGTCCCGCGACCCGGCCGTGGTCCTCGGTCCGCTCAGAACCCCCAGAGCGGTCCGCCGAGCCCGGCCTGCGCGAAGTAGGCGGCGGCCGAAGACACCTCGCGCCGACGGTAGCCACGGTCGAGCCGACCCGCGTACCAGCCGCGGGCAGCCGCGGGCAGCCGCCAGAGGGTGGTCAGGTCCATCACCTACCCGCGTGACGCGCCGGTGCGCTCCAGCCAGTCGTCCACGCAGCGCGTGGAGCAGAACAGCCGCTGGTGGCGGCAGGTGTGGACGACGTCGTCCCACACGTGGCGCACCGGGACGAGGAAGTGCGCCACCTGCTCCCCCGGTGGCGGGGCGTCCCGGCCGACGACCCAGGCGTGCGGTGTGTCGCAGGCGGGGCAACGGGACGCGACCAGCACGTCGGGTTCCTCGTCGAGCAGCTGCGGCAGGGCGAAGGAGTCCCAGGCGCAGCCGCCCCACCACAGGGTGCGACGGCCCATGACGGAGAAGCCGAGGGGAACCGAGGCGAAGGGATGGGCCATGACGACCCCCTCGCCGTCGGGGCGGCCGGGTCGTCCAGCACGAGATCGCGGTGGTCGTGCAGGGCGCGGAGCGCCTGCCGTACCGTCGCGGGATCGTGCCCGGTGGCGACGGCGAGCCCGGCGGTGCCGGCGGGACGACCGGTGCGGGCGAAGGCGCGATACACGGCGAGCCGGACGTCCTCGGTCGGGTCAAGGTCGGGGCCCGGGTCAAGGTCGAGGCCCGGGTCAAGGTCGGGGCCCGGTCCCGGGTCAAGGTCGGGGCCCGGTCCCGGGTCAAGGTCGGGGCCCGGGTCCGTGTCCGGGTCGGAGCCCGAGTCCGGGTCAGGATCGATACCCAGGTCAAGGTCAGGTTCCGGGTCGGAGCCCGTGTCCGTGTCCGGGTCGGAGCCCGTGTCGGGGACCGGTTCCGGTTCCGCGTCGGGGCCCGTGTCACGTTCCGGGTCGGGGTCAGGGGCCGTGTCCGGGTCGGAGCCCGTGTCGGGGACCGGTTCCGGTTCCGCGTCGGGGCCCGTGTCACGTTCCGGGTCGGGGTCAGGGGCCGTGGGTGGCTCGGCGGGCGGGTGCTGGTCGGTCATCGGCGGTCCTGTCCGGGGAACGCGGCATGCGGCGGCGTACATCTGGTACATGTCCAGCGTGCGCCACGCCGGGTGCCCGCTGCGACACGCAGGCGGGCCGCGCGGTCAGGGTGCCACCGTCGGCGGTCCGTGACGCGGGGTGACCGCCACGGGTAGGGGCCGCCGGACGGTGACGACGCGTCGGATCCGGGGGCGCGGAAGGGCATGCAACGGTGCCTGCCTGCGGCGACTGGCTGAAAGTGCGTCAAAAACCTCTCGTGGCAAGGTGTTCCCTGCGAACCCGCTGGTCATCCTCTAGGGAACGGTCCGCAACCCTGGGAGGCTCGCATGGAACGCAGGCGGTTACTGCACGCCGGAGCCGGGCTGGTCGTGGCGTCCGTGGCGGGGCCGATGGTGGCCCCGTCCGTGGCGCATGCCGGCACAGCTGACACTACGGGCGCGCCGGTCGTCCCGGACCCGGCGAGCAGACCGGGCACGGCCGGTACGACGGGGCACTGTTCGGGTCCCGCGGTCTCCACGTACGGCATCGCGACCTTCACGGCCGCGATCGTCGGCATGACCGTCCTGGGCGATCACGCGTACGTGGTGGCACGTGGTCAGAATCCGCCGCTGCTGGGCGAGATCGACCTGGCGTCGAAGAAGCTCACGAGGACGGTGCGGCTGCCGCGCGGCGAGGGCGGCTGGGCGGCGACGGTCTCCGGCGGGCACGTGTACGTCGGGACGTACCCGACCCCGGACATCTACCGCTTCGACCCGGCGACCGGGTCGGTGACGCTGATCGGCACCGTCGGCCCGGCGGGCGGCTTCGTCTGGTGCCTGACCACGGCGCCCGACGGGACGGTGTACGCGGGCACCTATCCGCGCGGCGAGGTCTGGGAGTACTCGCCGGCGACCGGTGTGCTGCGCAATCTCGGCGTGGCGCGGCCGGGCGAGCAGTACGTGCGCGCGATCGCCGCGGACGACCGTTTCGTCTACGCGGGCACGCTGCCGCTCGGCCACATCGTCGCGTACGACCGCACCACGGGCGCGAAGCAGTCGATCACGCCGGCGCCGTACGGCGGCGCGGCGTGTCTGCTGGCCCGGGGCGGGAGGGTGATCGGTGGGTTCGGCAAGTCGATCGTCGACCTGGCGCCCGACGGCAGCGACGCCCGGGTCATCCCGATACCGGCCACGGAGCGACTGGTGGACGCGATCACGACGACCGCCGACGGCACGGTGTACTGCATCGGCCGGCCCACGGGCACCGTCTACCGGCGGGACGGCGACGCGCTCGTGCCGGTCGCGGCGCCCACACCCGCCGATGAGCACCGGGGTCTGTTCCCGCTGCCGGACGGCACGCTGCTCGGCGGTGCGGGCAGCGGACGGCTCTGGTGGCTGGATCTGGACGGTGGCGGGTCGGACATAGTCGAACTGATCGACACAGCCATGTCAGGACCGGATCCCGTGCAGTCCATGACGTACGGCAGGCGCGGGACGGTGCACGTCGGCGGGCACTTCTCGATCACGACCCACCGGCCGGAGCACGGCTCGTCCCGGCGGATCCAGGTCGCGGGCGAGCCGAAGCAGCTGCGCATGGCCGGCAACAGGGTGTACGCGGCGCTGTATCCGAGCACGGAGGTGGTGGAGCTCGACCCGGACCGCGGCAGGGTCCGGTCGCTGGGGTTCGTCGACAACGATCAGCAACGGCCGACGGACATGGTGTACTCACGGCTCACCGACCAGCTGCTGTTGGCGACCGCCCCGCCGGCCGGCCGGCTCAAGGGCGCGCTGACGATGGTGGACCGGTCGAGGAGGCGGCTCACCGTCTACCAGGACGTGATCGCCGACCAGAGCGTGATGTCGCTCGCGCTGGACGACCGGCCCGGTCGCCGCATCGCGTATCTCGCGGGTGACACCTGGGGCGGCGGCAGCGTCACCCCGGCCCGGCCGAGCGCGACGATCGTCGCCTTCGACCTGTGGCGCCGCAAGGTGCTGTGGGAGTTCGCGCCGTTCGAGGGGTACGCGAGCCTGCAGCACATCGAGGTCCACGACGGTGTGCTGTACGGGCTGTACAAGCGGCTCGCGGGCACGTGGTTCGCCATGGACCTGGACAGCCTGACGGTGCTGCGGTCGGGGAAGCTGCCGAGTTACGGAGAGCTCTCCGTGCACCGGGGCGAGGTCTACGCGTCCGTCTTCGGCGGCCTGGTGTACCGGATCGGCCCGGATCTCGCGGAGGCCGAGCAGGTGCTCACCGGCCTCGGCGACGGCTGGTACAACCCGCCGCAGCTGGCCTGGGAACGGGCGTCGTGGCATGCCTGGGCCGTGTCCGGCCGGGAGCTGGCGAGACTGCGGCTCGATCCGGACTGCCCGCCCCCCGCCACCAACCGGGCCACGGTCAACCCGCCGGACGAGGCGGTCCTGGAGTCCCTGCTGGCCAACTGAGCGGAAGAGCGGAAGGGCGGAAGCGAGGAGGGCGCGGCACACGGGCCCGGCGGCCTTGCGGGGTGGGCACCCGCAAGGCCGCCGGGCCGCCGCACGACCCGGCCGGCGCAGGGCAGGGGGCGGCGACCCGGCCGGCGCACGGCCGGAGGGCGGGGTGGTCCCGGCAATGGGGCCGTTCGGCCCATGTGCGGTGGCGCTCGAGGGGCGAGCGTGGGCTGTGCACGAGGGGAGCAGACCATGGAACCCCGTACACGCATCGCCCTCATCGGACTCGGTAACGACTTCAGACGTGATGACGGGGTGGGCTGGGCGGTCCTCGACGCGATACGGGAGCGGGCCGATGAGCGGCCGCTGCCACCGGTGGTCGACCTCAGCACCTGCAACGGGGAACCCACGAGGCTCGTCGGCCTGTGGCACGAAGCGGACCTGGCGGTGGTCGTCGAATCGGAGCACGGCCACCCGGGGGAACCGGGCAAGATCACCCGACTGGACCTCGACGCCGAGTGGCTCGCGCAGCCCATGGACGCTTCGGACGGCCGGCTACGGCCGGACGGCCCGGTGCTGAACGAGGCCATCGAACTCTCCCGGATCCTCGGTCGGCTGCCGCGACACCTCGTGGTGTACGCCGTGCAGGGCGCCGACTCCTCCGTCGGCTCCGGTCTGTCCTCCACCGTCGCCGCCATGGTCGAGCCGGTCGCCGCCCAGGTGGAGGCAGAGATCGTCCGCCACCTGGGGGCGGCGGACAGGGCCCCTTCGTGGGTGGCGCGACGGCGTCCCGGCGGCGTGACCATGGCCGCCTGTCCGCGGCTCCGCTGAGGAGGCCCGGGTGATGAAGCACGACAAGGTGGGCTCCGTCATGTCCGGCGAAGTCGTCCGCGCCTTGTTCGACACGTCGTATCCGGAGGTCGTCCGGTTGCTGGCGCGGTACCGGATCAGCGGCCTGCCCGTCGTGGACGAGGACGACAAGGTGCTCGGCGTGATCTCCGAGACCGACCTGCTGATCCATCAGCCGAACGCGGACGCCCCGGGGCGGGCGCCCCGCTTCCTCTGGTCCTCGCTCCCCGGGCGGGCCCGCGTCCGGGAGTCCAAGGCGCAGGCGCGAACCGCCGGCCAGCTGATGACCCATCCCGCCGTCACCGTCCGCGCCGAGCAGTCCATCGCCGAGGCGGCCCGCTCCCTGGCCGAGCACCGCGTCGAGCGGCTCCCGGTCGTGGACGTCGAGGACCGTCTCGTCGGCATCGTGACCCGGCGCGACCTGTTCCAGGTCTTTCTGCGCCCGGACCCCGAGATCCGCCGGGAGGTCATCAACGAGGTCCTGGTCCGTGCGCTCTGGCTGGAGCCGGACGCCGTCGATGTCGAGGTGCGCGACGGAGTGGTGACGCTGACGGGCCGGCTGGGACGGCGCGGCGAGATCCCGGTCGCCTTGCGGATGACCCGTCAGATCGACGGCGTGGTCCGCGTCGTCGACCGGCTCGCGTACCTCCTGGACGACTCACCGGCCCGGCCCCGGTCGGCGGAGCGGTACCCGATGGGCGGCCTCGGCCTCGCGGGTTCCTCGTTCCGTGAGCGCGACAGGGGCTGGTCGCAGTGACCCGGACGGCACTCGTGGCCTACGGCACGACGAACGGCTCCACCGCGGAGATCGCCCGGTACATCGGGTCCGTCCTGCAGGACAGGGGGATCCGGACCGAGGTGCGGCCGGCCGCGGAGGTGCGCGACGTCGGCCCGTACGACGTCGTGGTGCTCGGTGGTGCGCTGTACTCGGGCCGCTGGCACCGGGACGCACGGCGCTTCTCGCGCCGTCACCGCCGCGCCCTGGCCGAACGGCCGGTGTGGCTGTTCAGCAGTGGGCCCCTGGACCACTCGGCCTCGCGGGGCGACATCGCGCCGGTGCCGGGCGCCCGCCGGGCCGCGCGGCGGCTGGGCGCGGAGGAGCATGTCACCTTCGGTGGTCGGCTGGCGCCGGAGGCGCGCGGGCGCGTCGCCCGCATGATGCTGGAGGACGGCCGCGGCGGGGACTTCCGTGACTTCGCGTGCATCGCCGCGTGGGCCGAGCGCATCGCCGCCGACCTGGTGGCCCTGGAACCGGAACGGCGCTGAGCGATGGTGTTCCGGCTGTGGGCGTACGGGCGCGGCGGTGGTTCCGGCCCGCCCCGCCGCCCCTCGGACGCCTTCGAGGCGTGGGCCTCGGGCGCCCTCCTGGCCGCGCTGCTGCTCGGCGCCCCGGCGGCGGGGGTGGCGGCCGGCTCGTCCCTGTACGAGCGGGGCAGGGCGGCGCAGGCGAACGCCGGCGAACGGGTGCAGGCGGTCCTCCTCGCGGACGCGCCGCCTCCGATCACGTCGTCCGAAGGCACCGGGGACAGCGGGAGGTACGCGGTGCCGGTGCGCTGGACCGCCCCGGACGGCAGCGCCGGTCAGGGCGTGGCACCGGTGCACGCGGGACTGAGGCGCGGGGACCGTGCGGACGTGTGGCTGGACGCCCGGGGCCGGGTGACCGCGCCTCCGAGGAACGACGCGGAGATCTGGCTGGAGGCGTCGGCGGCCGGTTCGGGAGCCGCGGCCGGCGTGGTTCTGGTCTTCGTGAGCGTACGCGTCGCGGTGCGCCGGGCGGCCGACCACCGCCGGATGGACGAGTGGGAGCAGGACTGGGCCCGAACCGAGCCCGTGTGGACCGGGCGCCGGTCGTGAAGAGGGGCCGTGGGAGGCGTACGGCGGGACCGTTCGGCCCTGTTGCCGCCCTCGCGCGCCACGCCATGATCGGGTGGGACTGCACCAGAGCTGGAGGGCCCATATGTCCGAGGCACCGGCCTTCTCCGAGGAGACGCCCATCAGGGTGTTCCTCCTGGACGACCATGAGGTCGTCCGTCGCGGCCTGCGCGACATGCTCGACGCCGAGTCCGGCATCGAGGTCGTGGGCGAGGCCGGGACGGCCGAGCAGGCGCTGGCCAGGGGGCCCGCGCTGCGCCCTCATGTCGCGGTCCTCGACGTCCGGCTCCCGGACGGCGACGGCATCACCGTCTGCCGTGAGCTGCGCTCGCACATGCCGGACCTCGCGTGCCTGATGCTGACGTCCTTCGACGACGAGGACGCGCTGCTCGACGCGATCATGGGCGGTGCCGCGGGATATGTGCTCAAGCAGATCAAGGGGTCCGACCTGGTCTCCGCCGTGCGCACCGTGGCCACCGGGCAGTCGATGCTCGATCCCGCCACCACGGCGCGGCTGATGCACTCGCTGCGCGATCCCGAGGCCGGCCATCCGGCGGAGGACGACCGGCTGGCCGCGCTGTCGGAGCGGGAGCGTGCGGTGCTGGACCTGATCGGCGAGGGCCTGACGAACCGCCAGATCGGCAAGAGGCTCTATCTGTCGGAGAAGACCGTCAAGAACCACATCTCGCGCCTGTTGTCCAAGCTCGGTGTGGAACGCCGGGTGCAGGCGGCGGTCATCGCGGCCCAGTTCCAGGAGCACGAGGAGCCGCACCGGCACTGACCTGCCGGCCCGCGAAGCCCCGCCCGCCCGCGAAGACCTGCCCGCCCGCGGAACGGAACGCCGCACCTCACCCGTCATGCGGCAGGGACACCCGCCACACCAGCCGGGTGCCGCCGGCGATGCCGCGGGTCACACTCAGTTCACCACCCAGCTTCTCGGCACGTTCCGCCAGGTTGCGCAGCCCGCTGCGCCGCCCGTTCTCCCTGATGCCCACCCCGTCGTCGGTCACCGTCACGGAAACCGCCCCACCGCGCGCGGCGATCGAGACGTCCGCCTTCGAGGCCCGGGCGTGACGCGCGATGTTCGCGAGGGCCTCGCCGAGAACGGCGACGACCTCGTCGGCGACCGTGCGCGTCACGTCGGTGTCGACCAGGCCTTCGATGCGCAGAGCCGGGGCGAAGCCCAGGAGCGGGGTCGCGTCCTCGACGGCCCGTACGGAACGGACCCTGAGGCCGACGGGCACGCCGGGGGCCTCGTGCTCGCGGAGCCCGAAGATCGTGGATCGGATGATCTTGATGGTGGCGTCGAGGTCGTCGATCGCCCGTCCCAGCCGTTCCGCGGCCTCGGGGTGGTCCACGAAACGCTGGGCGCTCTGCAGGGTCATACCGGTCGCGAACAGCCGCTGGATGGCGAGGTCGTGCAGGTCCCGGGCGATACGGTCACGATCGGCCAGCAGGCTCATCTGCTCGGCGTCCCGCCGCCGGTCGGCCAGCTCCAGGGCGAGGGCGGCCTGGCCGGCGAACCCGGACAGGGGCACGGTCTCCGTGTCGTTGAAGGCGGGCCGGCCGGTGCCGCGCGCCAGCATGAGCACGCCCCACAGCTTGTCCCGGTCCCCCACCAGTACCGCCGTGGCCGGACCGCAGTCCGCCCACCGCTCCGGCCGGAAGGTGATGCGGGCGTCGCCGGCCGCGTCAGGGGTCGTGACCACGCCGCTCTCGCTGAGCAGCGCCGCCTTGGCGAAGGTGCCCTCGTCGCGCGGCAGCACCACCCCCAGGTGGCGGTCGGCGCCCGGGCCGCGCGCGAGGGCACAGCGCAGGTGTCCGTCCCGTTCGGTCAGATAGACGAGGCCCAGCTCGGCGACGGTGATCTCGCGCGCCCGGTCGAGCATCATCTCCAGCACATGGGACTCCGAGGCGCCGGACAGCAGCGCACTGGTGAACTCCGCGCTGGCGGCCAGCCACTGCTCCCTGAGGCGGGTCTCCTCGAACAGGCGCGCGTTCTCGATGGCGACGCCGGCCGCCACGGCCAGTGTCGACAGGACCGCCTCGTCCTCGCTGTCGAACTCGGCCCCGCCGCGCTTCTCCGTGAGGTAAAGGTTGCCGAAGACCTCGTCACGCACCCGGATGGGCACGCCCAGGAACGAGTGCATCGGCGGATGGTGCTCGGGGAAGCCGGACGACGCCGAGTGCTCCGACAGTTCCGGGAGCCGCAACGGCTCGGGATGCCTGATCAGCTCGCCGAGGAGCCCGTGGCCGGACGGCAGGTCGCCGATCCGCTTGCGCAGTGCGTCGCTGATGCCCACCGGCAGGAACTGGGACAGCCTCTGGTCGTCGCCGATGACACCGAGTGCTCCGTACCCGGCGTCCACGAGGACGACGGCCGCCTCCACGATCTCGCGCAGCACCTGTGACAGATCCAGGCCCCGGCCCACGGAGAGCACAGCCTCCAGCAGCCCGTTGAGCCTGTCCCTGGTGCCGCGGACCTCGTCGATGCGCACCTGGAGCTCTTCGAGCAGCTCATCGAGCCTGAGCCGGGGAACCCGGCCCGCGTCGCCAGGGGCATCGCCGCCCATGAGTCCTCCGCCGATTCGAACGATCATGGTGCGCTGCGCGCAGTCTTCACGTTAACCCGGCGGTGGCCCGTCTGCTCGACCGTCAACGCCCCGGACGGCGGCCCGGACGGCGGCCGGGGACGGCGGCGGAACGGCGGCACGACAGGCGAAAAGGGCCCATCCACTTCTCGTGGATCCTGATTGCGCGGTGAACGTTCCGACCGTTGCTCCGCGTCTCTCCGCAGGGGCCCTTTCCGTCCCTTCCATGGAAACACCCCCCGACCTGCGTCACCAGGGTCCATCCGGCCCTACCGGCCCGGCTCCGGCCAGCCGTACGGGGCGGGCACCGCGCTCGCGGGGCCGGCGCCCACCGACTCCAGGTCCCGGTCCGCCACGCGCATCAGCTTCCGGGCCAGGTCGCTCATGGCGCGGCTCGCCGCGAGTTCGTCGCCGATCTCGGGCACGTCGGGGTCCTGCGGGTTGCAGCGTGCCGTTCCGTGGCCGGTGAGAGTCGTCGAGCCCGTCTCCAGGTCCACCCTGGCCTTCGTGGTTCCGTCCTCCTCGGACAGGAACATGCGGACCTTCCATTCCAGCGTCCGTGCCATGGCCTACCTCCTCGCCCGGATGGCTCCAGGATGCCCCGGCGCGTACCCGGCCGCGCGCCTGGTCTCTCGGGAGGTGCGACGGCGCAGTGCCGCCGCGCAGCCGTCGGCCGCCGTCAGTCGCCGGCGGGCGTCCACGGGGTGCCGTTGGGGTTGACGACGCGCCGGCCGGTGATGCGTTCGGGCGTGATGGTCAGCCATATCTCACGGCTCCCGCCGGCCCATGGGCGGGAGTGCGCCCGTGCCTCCAGCCGCCGCACCGCCTCGCGGTCGACGACGGCGCGGCCCCGGCCCACGACGAGCACGCTCCATCCCTGGCTGAAGGCTTCGTCGATACGGTCGACCTCGAAGGCGACCAGAGCCCCGTCGGCGGTCGCCGCGACCGTGCCCCACGCGGTACGGAAGGAGATCCCGTCCTCGCCGAAGAGGTAGTTGACCGGCACGACGGACGGCCCGTCCGGCGTGAACACGGCCACCCGTCCCACCCCGTGGGTGGACAGCAGCTCGCGGCACTCCGCCTCGACCAGCTCGTACAGTTCCGCGTCGCGGACCGCGCGTCCCCTGCCCGGTGGCTCCGTGACCGTGGCACCCGTGAGTTCGCCGACCGTGGTCTCCAGCGCGTCGGCGATCCGCAGCAGCACGCCGGCGCCGGGGGTGGCCGCCCGGTCCTCGACGTACTCGACGTACGCGGGCGCGGCCCCGCTGCGTGCGGCGAGCTCGTCCCGGGTCAGCCCGAGTTCCCGGCGCCGGGCCGCGACCCGGCGCCCCAGGTCGCCGGGCCGAGCCTGTACGGTGCCGGCCCCGGCCTGTACCGAGATCTCCTGCTCCATGGTGCTCACGCTCCTCGCGTCGGCTGCCGGGGGCGGCGCGGGTATCAGGTTCCCCCTGGGTCACCGCCAGCGTGCTCCGGCCAGCCGGCCCGTCGCTTGGGCCGGACGGGGCACGTCGGCGGGGTCCTTCAGCCCTGCCCGGCCCCGAGGTGGGCGTCGCACGCTGGACGCGAGGGGTCGCCCGCCACGCTCGGGCCCGACAGGCTCAGGCCCGACGGGCTCGGATCCGACGGGCTCGGGCGCAGGAGAGGAACCCGCCATGGCCGACAGCCCGCACACCGTGGACGACGTCATGACCACGACCGTCGTGGCCGTGGCACCCGATGCCCGGTTCAAGGAGGTCGTCGCCACCCTGGAGCGGTGGAAGGTCACCGCCGTGCCGGTGCTGGAGGGCGAAGGCCGGGTGGTCGGCGTGGTCTCCGAAGCGGATCTGCTGTCCACGGAGGAGGCCCGCGACCGCCGCCCCGGCATGATCGACCGGCTGCCGCCCCTGGACGAGGACGCCGGGGCCCGGGCGGTGACCGCCGGGAGTCTGATGACGGCGCCGGCGCCGGCGGTCACCGTCCGCTCCGGCGCCTCACTGCCCCACGCGGCGCGCGTCATGGCCCGCCACGGCGTCAAGCGGCTGCCCGTGGTCGACGACGCGGGCGTCATTCAGGGAATCGTCAGCCGCGCCGACCTGCTCAAGGTCTTCCTGCGTACGGACGCCGACATCGCGGCCGAGGTGCGCAAGGAGGTCGTGGACCCGCTCTTCCCGCTGTCCGCCCCCGACATCCGCGTCGAGGTGGCCGACGGGGTGGTCACCCTGTCCGGCACCGTCCATGACGGCAGGCTCGTACCCACGGCGGCGCGGCTGGCCTACGCGGTCGAAGGTGTCGTCGGCGTGTCCTGCGAACTCATCGGCCCCGCGCACATCCACCCGCACGGCGACGAGCGCTGACAGCACGCCTCACGCCTCACCGCAGCACACCGCCACAGTGGTGCGGCGTCACGTGGCGCCGGTCGCGGTGCCCTGCACGGCGACGTCCGGCCGGACGATGACGACCGGGCAGGGCGCGTGCTGGGCGACCTGCTGGCTCACCGAGCCGAGCAGCATCCGGGCGAACCCGCCGCGGCCCCGGGAGCCGACGACCAGCAGTTCGGCACCCTCGGCGGCGGCCAGGAGGGCCTCGGTCGGGTTGCCGTGCACCAGGCGCTCATGGACCTGGGCCTCGCCCTTCTCACCGAGCACCTTGCGTACCTCTTCGACGAGGCCCCGCTTGGCCTCCGCGGCGTCGAACTCGGCGTCGACCGCGGGAGCCGACCAGCCGTGCGCGCCCGGCAGCTCGTACGCCGCCACCGCGTCGACCGTGCCCCCGATCAGACCGGCGTGCCGGACGGCCCAGCGCAGCGCCGCGTACGACGACTGCGAGCCGTCGATGCCCACGACCACGCGGGGAGCCTGATCGCCTGTGCTCATGGCCGTTCCACCTTTCTCGACCTCTCACGGATCCGTCGGCTTCCGGCGGATCCCTCATCCACGCTGCGCGACCGCCGGGCGTTCCGCCAGACGAGCGCCGCCACCGGAGCCCGCGGCCGTCAGCCGGTCCAGGACCAGTCGGCGACCTCGGGCATGTCGACGCCGTGCTCGCGGACCCAGGCGTGGTGCCGGGTGCGGGCGTCGGCCATGGCCTGACGTACCGCGACCGCACGGACGCCGAGTCCGGGCACCCGGTCGACGACGTCCATGACCAGCCGGTACCGGTCGAGGTCGTTGCGTACGACCATGTCGAAGGGCGTCGTGGTCGTGCCGAACTCCCGGTAGCCGCGGACGTGGAGATTCGCGTGCCCGGTCCGGCGGTACGCGAGGCGGTGCACCAGCCACGGGTAGCCGTGGTACGCGAAGATCACGGGCTTGTCCCGGGTGAACAGGGCGTCGTACTCGAAGTCCGGCATGCCGTGCGGGTGCTCCTCCTGGGGCATCAGCCGGGTCATGTCGACGACGTTGACGACCCTCAGGACCAGGTCGGGAAGGTGCCGGCGCAGGAGCCCGGCGGCGGCCAGGACCTCCTGCGTCGGCACGTCCCCCGCACAGGCCAGGACGACGTCGGGCGCCCGCTCTCCCGTCTCCGTACCGGCCCAGTCCCAGGCTCCGGCCCCCCGGGCGCAGTGGGCGCGCGCCTCGTCCAGGCTCAGCCAGTCGAAGCAGGGCTGCTTCCCGGCGACGACGACGTTGACGTAGTCGCGGCTGCGCAGGACGTGATCGGCCACGGAGAGCAGGGTGTTGGTGTCCGGCGGCAGATAGACGCGGACGACCTCGGGGCTCTTGTTGAGGACGAGGTCGACGAAGCCCGGGTCCTGGTGGGAGAAGCCGTTGTGGTCCTGGCGCCAGACATGCGAGGTCAGCAGGTAGTTGAGGGAGGCGACGGGTGCGCGCCAGGGCAGTTGCCGGGACGTCCTGAGCCACTTGACGTGCTGTCCCACCATCGAGTCGACGATGTGCACGAAGGCCTCGTAGCAGGAGAAGAGCCCGTGGCGTCCGGTGAGGAGGTAGCCCTCCAGCCAGCCCTGGCAGCAGTGCTCGGAGAGGATCTCCATGACCCGGCCGTCGCGCGCCAGATGCTCGTCGGTGGGCAGGACCTCGGCCTGCCAGGCCTTTCCGGTGGCGCCGTAGACCGCCTGGAGCCGGTTGGAGGCCGTCTCGTCCGGGCCGACCAGCCGGAAGTCACGGCGCCCCGCGGTGTCCCGCATGATCTGCGCGATCAGGTCGCCCAGGACCCGGGTGGGTTCGTGGAGGGTCTCGCCGGGCTTGTCGACGGGCACGGCGAAGCGTTCCAGCGGCGCGACGGGGAGGTCGCGCAGGAGGAGCCCGCCGTTGGCGTGCGGGGTGGCGCCGAGCCTGCGGTCGCCGTCGGGAACGGCCGCGAGGACCTGCGGGCGGGGGCGGCCGTCCTCGTCGAAGAGCTCGTCGGGACGGTAGGAGCGCAGCCACTCCTCCAGCTGCGCCAGGTGCTCCGGATTGTCCCGGACGCCCGGGAGCGGCACCTGGTGGGAGCGCCAGGTGCCCTCGACGGGCTCGCCGTCGACCCGGGCGGGACCGGTCCAGCCCTTGGGGGTGCGCAGGACGATCATGGGCCAGCGAGGCCGCTCGGTGGTCCGTCCGGCACGGCCGTCCTGCTGGACGGCGGCGATGCGGTCCAGCGCCAGGTCCATGGCGGCGGCCATCGCCCGGTGCACCTGAGCCGGCTCGTCGCCGGCGACGTGCAGCGGCTCGTGGCCGTAGCCGCGCAGCAGTTCGTCGAGTTCGCCCCGCGGGAGCCTCGCGAGAACGGTCGGGTTGGCGATCTTGTAGCCGTTGAGATGGAGGACCGGGAGCACGGCCCCGTCGTGGACGGGGTCGAGGAGCTTGTTGGAGTGCCAGGAGGCGGCGAGCGGACCGGTCTCGGCCTCGCCGTCGCCGATGACGCAGGCGACGACCAGTTCGGGGTTGTCGAGGGCGGCTCCGTAGGCGTGGGCGAGGGAGTAGCCCAGCTCACCGCCCTCGTGGATGGAGCCGGGCGTCTCGGGTGCGACATGGCTGGGAACGCCGCCGGGGAACGAGAACTGCCGGAAGAGCCGGTTCATGCCCACCGCGTCCCGGCTCACGTCCGGGTACGTCTCGCTGTACGTGCCCTCCAGCCACGAGTTGGCCAGCACGGCGGGCCCGCCGTGGCCGGGGCCCCAGATGCAGAGCGCGGACAGGTCGCGCGCCTTGATCACCCGGTTGAGGTGGGTGTGGACGAGGTTGAGCCCGGGCGAGGTGCCCCAGTGGCCCAGCAGCCGCGGTTTGATGTGCTCCGGTCGCAGCGGCTCCTTCAGCAGCGCGTTGCTCATCAGATAGATCTGGCCCACGGCCAGGTAGTTCGCCGCCCGCCAGTGCGCGTCCAGGCTCCCGAGTTCCTCGCGGCTCAACGCCGTCCGGCCATGGCGCATGACCTTGCGCATCGGTTCCTCCGTAACGTCGGGTGGTGAGGCCACATCGGGCCGTACGGCGCCGTCCGGTCCTCCCGCGCCGTTCGGTCAGCGGGCGGCGCCCGGCCCGGTGTCCGGGATCGTGTACCCGTGGTGGAGGGTCTCGATGTCGCCGTACGCCGCCATCATGAGCTGACGGCCGAAGCCATGGCGGGCACGGCTCGCGGCGAGTTCGTCACCGATCTCCGCAACGTCCGGGCACGCCGGACGGCAGCGGGCGACTCCACGGCCCGTGAGCACCGTCGTTCCGGTGTCCGGCCGCGCGTGGGCCTTCGTCGTCCGGCCCTCCTCGAACGGATCGAGCCGGATCCTCCATTCGGCCGTTCGCGCCATGACCCGTTCGCCTTCTCCCGCCTCACGCTGCTCGTGCCGTGCGCGGTACGAGGGCCGCGCACCACCAGCGTGCGTCCGGGGCTCGCCGCGGGCATGGGCCGTTCGGCTCGGCCGGGGGACCGAACGGCGCAGGGCTGCCGGGCCGGGCCGCTCCCCGCCGGCGGCAGGCCGGACGGCGGGGAGCGGCGGGACGGCGGCGGCGACCCGGCGCCGTTCCCGCCCACCGGGCACGGCTTCACCGCTCCAGTTGTGCCTCCGTCACCGCGAGCGCCGCCGCCATGATGCTCAGCTGCGGATTGACCTCGGGGCAGCCGGGCAGCACCGAGGCGTCCGCGACCAGCACGCCCTCGACGCCGCGGAGACGTCCCGTGGCGTCGGCCGGGGAACGCTCCGGGTCGGAGCCCGCCGCGGCCGTGCCGGTGGGGTGGTACGCGGACAGATGCAGCTGCCGCGGGCCTGCCGTGGCGAGGACGCGGTCCAGTTCGTCGAGGCTGCGGGCGCGCGGGGCGCCGGGGATGCCGGTCAGGACCTCCTGCGCACCGGCGGCGAACAGCAGTTCCCCCATGGCGCGCACAGCGCGCATCAGGCGCCCCGCGTCGCGGCGGTCCAGGTCGTAGCGGAGCAGGGTGCGGTCCCGGCCCAGGACGCGGCCCGAGGGACGGTCGGCGATCATGGCTCCCAGGGTGGCGAGCCGGTCGGCGTCCTCCAGTTCACGACGGAGCTCGTGGCCGAGGCCGGGCAGGACGAAGGAGCCCATTCCCGGCGGGGTCGCGGTCGCCTCGATCAGCACGCCGCCGTCGTGGTGCTCCTCCACGCCGACGCTCTGCAGCACCCCCTCCCAGGCGGTCACGGGCTCAGGGAAGCGTCCGGCGACGCTGGTCGCCGGGTGGACGCTGAGGTTGCGGCCGAGCCTCGGGTGGCCGCCGAGGCCCGAGCGGCGCAGCAGGGGAGGCGACTGCAGGGCGCCCGCCGCGACGACGACGAGCGGGGCGAGGATCTCGAACTCGCCGCCGTCCTCGCGTCGTACGCGCACGCCGGCCGCGCGCGGGCCTCCGGGCCTGTCCCCGTCCACGAGGATCCGACGCACCTCGGCTCCGGTGACGATCCGGGCGCCCGCGGCGCAGGCGTCGGGCAGCACGGACAGCTGCACGCTCTGCTTGGCCCCGGTCGGGCAGCCGACGACGCACTGGCAGGAGCCCTTGCAGCCGGGCGCGTTGCGCCGCAGCGGCGCCGCCCGCCAGCCGAGCCGTTCGGCGCCGTCGAGCGCGATCCGGCCGTTGTTGCCGAGGACGTCCAGGGGCTGGGTGGCGACCTTCAGCGTGCGCTCGCTCTCGTCGAGGTACGGTCCCAGACGTTCGGCGAGGTGGAACCCGAACTCCTTGGTCCAGCGCGCGAGGACATGCTCCGGGGTGCGGTAGCACGTACCGGAGTTGACGACGGTGGTGCCGCCGACGGCGCGGCCGACGGGCAGCAGCAGCGGCGGACGGCCGAGGGCGACGGTGGCTCCGCCGTCCCGGTACAGGTCGGCGAACCGGTCGAGCGGGGTGCGCCGGCCGAACGACGCCGTGGAGTGGTGCTGCCCTTCCTCGAGGACGAGCACGGCGAGCCCGGCGCGGGCCAGGGTCCGCGCCGCCATGGCACCGCCCGCGCCGGAACCGATGACCACGGCGTCGGCGGTGGAGCGGTCGGGCCAGCTGTCGGCGGGGGTGCAGTCGAGCGGAGGGTCCTCGCGCGTCAACGGCGCTACGGACAGGCCCTGCTGGAGCATCCGTTCCGTCCCGGCGGCGAGCAGGACGGGCACTTTGAGCACATCGAGCAGCGGGAGGAGCGCGGGCCGCGCGCCGAGTGAGCCGAGGACGGACTCCCGCTCGGCGGGCGTGAGGGCGGCGAGCCCCCGGCCGGTGCGGGCGAGGGCGTACGCGTCGAGGGCGCGGGCCGCGGACCGCACCCCGGTCCGGGCGGGACGCGGCATCGAGGCGAGAACGGTTTCGAGCCGTGCGGGCACCCGGGCCGGCCAGCCGTCGGTGCCGTCGTCGGCGATGAGGGACGCCACGAAGCCGGTGAGGTTCATCGGCTGCCCACTTCCGCGTGTGCCGTGCCGTCCAGCGTCCACTCGGCTTCGGTGCGCCAGCCGCCGAACCACCACCGCTCCAGCAGCACGTGCGCATCGGCGCGTTCGCTGTTGCGGCAGACCGCGGGTGAGCCGTCCGGGTCGGTGTAGTCGAGCGCGAGGGTGCGGTCCTCGGGCTGTGTGACGTCGACGCGGATACGGCGCAGCCCGGCGCGTCCGGTCACGGTCCACGTGGGCAGACCGATCGCGGCACGGAACCGTCCCGGCCCCGCCCATCCGACGGCCGTGCGCTCGGCGCGCCGGGGCCAGGTACGGCCGCCCCGGCGCAGCCGCAGGAAGACCAGGGGCGGAAGCCTGCGCAGCCCGGGCCGCATGGAGACCGCGGCCACGATCTCCAGTACGTCGCCACCGCCCAGGTCGGCGTGCAGCCAGGCCCAGCGCCGGGCGTTGCCGTGACCGTAGATCCGGGCGGAGGCACCGGGCGCCGAGGCGAGTGTCAGCGTCGTGTTGTCGTACGAGAACGTCCCGCCGTAGGTGGCCCGTGCGGCGGGCAGGATCTGGGCGGCGGGGAGCAGGGGGCGGCGCCAGGACCAGCGAGGGAAGGTGAACAGCGGCGCGTCAGCGCCCTGTTCGGCGAGGTCCCAGCGGAGGGTTCCGGCGGCGCCGGTCAGCCGGCCAGGGACGGCCGCGACGCCGTCGGCGGTGAAGCCCGCTTCGCCGGGGGTCCACTTGCCGGGTCCGAACCGGGCGTGGCGGACCGGCGCGTCCTTCGGGAACGCCGCGGCCCAGCCGTGTGCGTACGGCTCGGACCCGTCGGCGGGCGCGGTGAGTTCATGGTGGAGCCACAGGCCGGTGCCGGTGGCCGGGTCCGTGATGGTCGTGTACCAGACCTCGGTACGTCCCGGCGCGCCGTTCCAGCGTGGGGCCATCAGCGGCGCCGCGTGCTCGTGGCGCGGGAAGCGGAAGCTCGCGAGGAAGGGCAGCAGCCCGGTGGTCACGGGGAAGCGCAGCGTTCCCCTGCCGGCCTCCGCGCCGTCCTCGTACAGCGTGAACGGGAGCACGGTCATCGAGGAGACCGGCCTGCGCGGGGTGACGGACTTCCAGCCGTCGAGGGTGAAGCGGCGACCGCCGGCCGTGAACGAGATCCGGTAGCGGATGCGCCGACGCGCGAGCGGGGATATCTCCAACTCGCCGTCCGCGTGCGGGTCGTCGGCCCATCCTTCGACGCGGATCCGGCCGGTGGCCCGCGCGCCGGTCGTGCCGAGGAGCCGCATGACGCGGTCCGCCGTCACCCGCAGGTCGAGGCGGACACGGCGGGTGCGGTCCTCGCCGTCGAGCCGGACGGTGCCGAGCATGGTCTCGCCGAACGAGGTGCCGCGCGTGCTCGCGCGCTCGCGTGTACCCGCGCCTGTGTCCGTGCTCGCGCCTGTGCCTGTGCCTGCGTTCACATCCGGGCCTGCGCCGGTACCGGTGCCGGCGCCGGAACCGGAACCGGTGCTCGCGCCTGTGCCTGTGCCCGTGTCTGTGCCTGTGCCTGTGCCTGTGCCTGTGCTCATGCGAGACCCTCCAGCATGATCCGCTCGGTCGCCGTCAGATATGCCTCCGCCGCCCGACGGGCGGCGCCTTCGTCACCCGCGGCCACCGCCGCCACCACCGGCTCCAGCCGTCCGTACGCGGCCTCCGGGTCCGTGAAGGGCCCGACGAGCGCGGCGCGCACCGGCAGATAGGCGTTGAAGAGGGTGTTGGTCAGCAGTCCGTAGACACGGTTGCCGGTGGCGCGGGCGAGCGCCCGGTGCACCTCGATGTCGGCGAGCTGCACGGCGTCCCCGCCGTCGGCCGCCCGCACCTCGGCCAGCAGCGTGCCCAGTTCGGCCCGCTGTTCCGCGGTGGCGCGGACCGCGGCCCGTGCGGCGATCAACGCACCGACCCCGCGCCGCACTTCGAAGATCTCGCCGATCCAGTCCGGGCTGTGCCGTACGAGCATGGGCAGCAGGTCGGCGCCGCCGAGCCGTGCGTAGTCACGGACACGGGTGCCCACTCCGTGCCGGGTCTCCAGGAGCCCGGCCTGGACGAGGCGGCCGAAGGCGTGCTTGAGGGTGGTACGGGTGACGCCGTACCCGTCGGCGAGTTGGCGCTCCGGCGGCAGATAGCTGCCGGCCGGGTGGCGGCCGGTGAGGATGTCCTCGCGCAGCCGGCCCTCCAGGACGTCGACGATGGTCTCGCGGGGCAGTGCCTCCACGCCGTTCCTCCCAGTGGCTCAGTGGATGAGCCACTCAACCAACGGGAGTCGACCACGTCAAGGGGCGTGACCGCGGGATGACAGGATCATGCACGGATGGACCGGTTTCACGAGGAGCGACACATGACCACACCTCCGGCCGAGCTGGAACTCGCCGTCGACGGCGGGGCGTTGCGCGTCCTGCGTTTCGGCGAGGGACCGCGCACCGCCGTCGCCGCACACGGAATCACCGCGTCCGGCATGTCGTTCCGCGCCCTCGCCCGCCATCTGCCGCCCGACTGGTCGCTGTTCGCCCCTGATCTGCGGGGCCGGGGCGGCAGCGCGGCCACCCCCGGTCCGTACGGCTTCGACACCCACGCCGCCGACCTGTGCGCGGCGGCCGAGCGGTGGGGCGGCGGCGCGCGTGTCGCCCTCACCGGTCACTCCATGGGCGCGTGCGTCGCCCTGCGTGCCGCGGCCCGCCGTCCCGAGCTCTTCGACCGACTGCTCCTCATCGACGGCGGGCTGCCCGTTCCGGCCGCTGCGCACACCCACCCCGACGCGCTCCTGGACGCGTCGCTGGGACCGATCCTGGCCAGGCTGTCGCGGACGTTCGACAGCGACGAGGCGTACGTGAACCAGTTCCGCGCCCATCCGGCGCTCGGCCCGGACTGGAACGACGACATCGAGGCGTACGTCCGCTACGACATCACCGGCCCCGAGGGCGCCCGCCGCTCCCGCGCCCAGGAGGGCCCTGTCCGCCGGGACGGACGGGAGCTGCTGACCTCGGCGGCCGCGCTCGCCGAGGACCTGACCGGGCTGTCCGTACCCACGAAGGTGCTGTACGCGCCCCGCGGGACGACGGGCACGGAACCGGGGGTGCTCGACGCCGGCCTCGTCGCACGCTGGACCTCGCGGACATCACCCCTGACCGCCGAGGCGATCCCGCAGTGCAATCACTTCACGATCCTGATGAGCGGCACGCCCGCGAAGACGGTCGCCGACCGCCTCGTGTCGATGGCGTGAGCCGCCGGCTCCGGGCAGCGGCCGCGGTGCCCGGTCCCGGCGCCCGGTCCTGGTGCCCGATCAAGGAATCGGACTTATGGTGCATAGAGTTGGTTATCGGTCGTGGCACTCCCGTGCACGTCCGCTCGGAAAGGGTGGTCCCGATGCACCCAGCTCTCCGCTCCGACGATCTGGCACGGCTGCGACGGCAGCGCCCCTATCCGGCGGTGTCGGTCCTGATGCCCACGCATCGCCGGGATCCGGGCAGCGCACAGGACCCTGTCCGGCTGCGCAACCTGATGGCCGAGGCGAAGGAGCAACTGCAGGCCGATCCGGCCGTCACGCGTGAGACGCGGATGGATGTCACCGCCCAGCTCGACCAGGCACTCGCCGAGATCGATCTCGTGCACGCCGAGGACGGACTGGTGGTGTTCGCGGCGCCGGGAGAGCATGAGGTGTGGATGCTGGGCCGGAGCGTGCCCGAGCGTGTGGTGCTCTCGGACACGTACCTCACCCGCAATCTCGTCTCGGCGCAGGCCGCGGAGCGCCCCTTCTGGGTGCTGGCGGTCTCGTCCGACCACGTCACGCTGTGGAGCGGCGCGGCGGATCACGTCACCGAGGCGCACACCGGATCCTTCCCGATGACCCGGATCAGCGAGAACTTCGACGCCGAGCGCCTGGAGCGGATCGGCGATGTGCCCAGCACCTTCACGGACGAGGCGACGCGCCAGTTCCTGAGGGAGGCGGACACCGCCGTCGGCGCCGTGCTCAGGAACGATCCACGGCCCCTGTACGTGACGGGTGAGGCGGCCGCTCTGTCGCTCATCGACGACGCCGGCACCGTGGTCAGGGCAACGGCCACGCATGTCACCCAGGGCGGGCTGGCCGCCGGTCCCGGCGACGCCGTGTGGCAGGCGGTACGGCCGTTCGTCGAGGCCCGGGCGGAGAAGGACGTCGCCGGGGTGCTCGAAGAGCTCGATCGGGCCCGTGGCAGGCGCGCCTTCGCCGCGGGGGTCGACGAGATCCACCAGAACGTGGAGTCGGGCCGGGTCGCGCTGCTCGCCGTGGAGGAGAACTACCGCGAGACGGTGCGCGACTCAGGCGGCCATCTCCTGCCGGCCGACCCCGGCGATCTGGACGCCCTCGACGACATCGTCGACGAGATCGTCGAGAAGTCCCTCGACACGGGCGCACAGGTGCGCTTCGTCCCCGACGGGACCCTCACCGGCATGGGCGGCATCGCGAGCACGTTGCGCTACTGACACGGGCGCGTCGCGCTCCTGAGGGGCGGACCGGACCCCAGCAGTGAAAGGACGGGCACACATGTCTGCGTGCCGGAAGAACCCCTCCCTCGGGCGGCAGTTGGCGGCGGCCGTGCTGACGCTGGTCGTGACGGCATCGGGCGCGGCCGCACTGGTCTCGTGCAGCACCGAGAGTGGCGATTCGGGGACCAGTTCACCGTTCAGCCCCCGGCCGACCCCGCCCGACACGGCGTCCTTCACCGGCACGGCGGCCTCGGCGCTTGCCTCGCTCGAGGCGTCGGCCCGCGCCCGGGCCTCCGCCCGGGCCTCGTCCGCGTCGGCCGCCGCCTCCTCGTTCGAGGCCCGCGTCTCCGACGAGGCGTCACAGGCCGCCAAGGACGCCGAGGCACGCCTGAAGAACCTGCAGGGCGGTGGCAACGCCCGGTCCGACGTGGCTCTCACGGGGCGGCCGACGGCCGACACCGGCGGCCTGCAGGTCGTCGTCGTCACCATCACCAACCGCACGGACGCACAGGCGTCGTACGCGGTGCAGGTGGACTTCAAGGACTCCTCCGGGAAGGTCGTGGAGAGCCGGATCGTCGGGGCGAAGGACCTCGCACCCGGTGAGCAGGCCCAGCCCCTGGCCATCAGCCGCAAGCCGGCCGACACCACGCTGACCCCGACGGTCGCCAAGGCGCAGCGGTACTGATCCGGGATTCGCGGGTGGCGCCCGGGTGGCCCGGGTCCCGTGCCAGCGTGGCACGTTGATCCACCGCATCCGGTGGCCTTCACTCGTACCGGCCGTGCGCCGCGGTCCCGCAGGACCGTCCTGCGGGTCGTCGCAGACCGTTCTCGACCGCTATGGGGGTCGTTCACTGTGCCCGAGGTGATCAACCGATCCCCCGGCGGATCGCGCTCGCTCGGCGCTGCACTCGACAGCGCACCGATCTCACGTCTGCACCGGAGGTTCTGGCTGCTGGCCGGACTGGGCATCATGCTCGACGGCTTCGACTTCTTCATCATCGGGGTCGCCAACCCACTGATCTCGAAGGAGTTCGACGGGAGCCCGGCCGAACAGGGACTGCTGTCGGCCGCGGCGATCGTGGGGGCCGCCCTCGGCGCCGCTCTGCTGGGGCCGCTCGGCGACCGCATCGGCCGCAGCCGGATCTTCCGGATCGACCTGTGGATGTTCGTCGTCTTCTCGGTGCTGTGCGCCTGCGCGTGGGACATCTGGTCCCTGATCGCCTTCCGGCTGCTGCTCGGGGTGGCGGTCGGGCTGGACTATCCCATCGCGGCCAGCTACCTCGCCGAGATCCTGCCGTCCCGCAACCGCGGACGCTGGCTGGTGGGCGCGTTCAGCCTGCAGGCCGCCGGCATCCTCCTCGGAGCGGTGGCCGGTGTGGTCATCCTCCTCGCCCTGCCCGACCTGGACTCCTGGCGCCTCATGCTCGGGTTCGGTGCGCTGCCCGCCCTGCTGATCATCGCGCTGCGGCGGAACATGCCCGAGAGCCCGCGCTGGCTCGCCCGCAACGGCCATGAGCGCGAGGCCCGCGAGGTCGCGGAGGTGCTGACCGGGCAGCCGGTCCACATCGCGGAGACGGACCGTGAGCGCGACGCGCCACCGCCGGAGGGGCTCAGGGCCTTCGTCCAGCCCCAGTTGTTCTCGCGTCGTCTGGCGCGGCGCACCGTCTTCACGTCCGTGCCCTGGTTCCTGATGGACATCGCGACCTACGGCGTCGGCATCTTCACCCCCACGCTGCTGGCCGGCCTGGCACTCGGCGGCGCGAACGCCACGTTCATCGCCGACGACATCGCGTCCACCGAGGGTACGGCCGCCCTGGACGTGTTCCTGGTGGTCGGCTTCGTGCTGGCGATCGTCCTGGTCGACCGGGTGGGACGGGTTCCCCTCCAACTCGCCGGATTCGCGATGATGACCTGCGCGCTCTGCCTCCTCGCCGTGTCGGGTCAGCTCACCGGTGGCTCCGGGTCGCATCTCGTCCTGGTCTTCACCGGCTTCGCCCTGTTCAACATCTTCATGAACATGGGCCCGAACGCCACGACGTTCGCCCTGCCCGCCGAGGTCTTCCCCGCCGAAGTGCGGGCCGGGGGTCATGGCTTCGCCGCCGGCTGCGGGAAGCTCGGTGCCGCGCTGGGCACGTTCCTCTTCCCCGTACTGCTGGCGGACATCGGAGCGAGCGCGCTCCTGTACGGGATCGCGGCGACCAGCGCGCTGGCCTTCGTGGTCACTCTGGTCTTCCGTATCGAACCGGCGGGCCGGTCCCTCGAAGAGCTCTCCGGCCGGGAAGCCTCCGCCGTCGCCCCCCGCGTGGCGCCGCCGTAGCCGATACTGGCAGGGCCAGGGCGTACGGCACGGTGCCGGCGCGGTCCGACCTGAGAAGACACCGTCCGCAGTGAGATCGTCACCAGTCTCATCAGGAGGTTCCCATGAGGATGCTCATCAATGTCCCCGAGACGGTCGTCGCGGACGCCTTGCGCGGGATGGCCGCGGCGCATCCCGGCCTGAGGGTGGACGTCGAGAACAGGGTCGTCGTGCGGGCGGACGCGCCGGTCGCCGGCAAGGTGGCGCTGGTGTCGGGCGGCGGCTCGGGGCACGAGCCCCTGCACGGCGGGTTCGTCGGGCCCGGGATGCTCTCGGCGGCATGCCCCGGCGAGATCTTCACCTCACCCGTCCCGGATCAGATGGCGAGGGCGGCGGCCGCCGTGGACAGCGGGGCGGGGGTGCTGTTCATCGTCAAGAACTACACCGGCGACGTGCTGAACTTCGACATGGCCCAGGAGCTCGCCGAGGACGAGGGCGTCCAGATCGCCAAGGTGCTGGTGAACGACGACGTGGCGGTCACGGACAGTCTGTACACGGCGGGCAGGCGCGGGACGGGTGCGACGCTGTTCGTCGAGAAGATCGCGGGTGCGGCGGCCGAGGAGGGTGCACCGCTGGAACGGGTCGAGGCCCTCGCCCGCCGGGTCAACGAGCGCTCGCGGAGCTTCGGTGTGGCGCTGAGCGCGGTCACGACGCCGGCCAAGGGCTCGCCCACGTTCGACCTGCCGTCCGGCGAGCTGGAGTTGGGGATCGGTATCCATGGCGAGCCGGGCCGTGAGCGGCGGCCGATGATGACGTCGCGGGAGATCGCGGACTTCGCCGTGAACGCCGTCCTGGAGGACCTGGAGCCGTCCAGTCCGGTGCTGGCGCTGGTGAACGGGATGGGAGCGACACCGCTGCTGGAGCTGTACGGGTTCACCGCGGAGGTGCACCGGGTGCTGGCCGAGCGCGGCGTGCCGGTGGCGCGGACCCTGGTCGGGAACTACGTCACCTCGCTCGACATGGCCGGCTGCTCGGTGACGCTGTGCGAGGCGGACGAGGAACTGCTGCGGCTGTGGGACGCGCCCGTGTCGACGCCCGGACTGCGCTGGGGCCGCTGACCATGGGAAACGAAGGAGACATTGTGCTCGACACGGACTTCTTCCGCCGCTGGATGACGGCCGCCGCCGACGCCGTGGGCCGTGAGGCCGGCCGGCTGACCGAACTCGACTCCGCGATCGGGGACGCCGACCACGGCATCAACATGCAGCGCGGTTTCACCGCGGTGACGGCCGCTCTGGAGAAGGACGCGCCGGATACCCCGGGTGCCGTACTGATCCTGTCCGGGCGGCAGTTGATCTCGACGGTCGGCGGGGCCTCGGGCCCTCTGTACGGGACGCTGCTGCGGCGGGCCGGCAAGGCCCTGGGCGACGATCCCGAGGTGTCCCCGGCGCAGCTCGCCGAAGCGCTGCGGGCCGGGATCGCCGCGGTGGCCCAGCTCGGCGGCGCGAAGGCCGGGGACAAGACGATGCTGGACGCGCTGGAGCCGGCGGCCGCGGCGCTGGACGAGTCCTTCGCGGCCGCCCGGGCCGCCGCCGAGGAGGGCGCGCTCGCGACCGTGCCGATGTTGGCGCGCAAGGGCAGGGCGAGCTATCTGGGCGAGCGCAGCATCGGGCACCAGGACCCGGGGGCGACGTCCTCCGCGCTGCTGATCGCTGCGCTCGAGGAGGTGGCGCGGTGAGTGCGGCGGGTCAGGTCGGCATCGTCCTCGTGTCGCACAGCGCTCAGCTCGCCGCGTCCGTCGCCGAACTCGCGCGGGGCCTCGCCGGCGGCGCCCCTTCGGTGCCTCTCGCGCCCGCGGGCGGTCTGCCGGACGGTGGGCTCGGCACCAGTTCGGAGCTGATCGCCGCTGCGGCGCGGGAGGTCGACCGTGGCGCGGGAGTGGCCGTACTGGCGGATCTCGGCAGCGCCGTGCTGACGGTGAAGTCGCTGCTGGCCGAGGGCGACGAACTGCCGGAGGGGACCCGGCTCGTGGACGCGCCGTTCGTCGAGGGCGCGGTCGCCGCGGTGGTCACCGCGGCGGCGGGAGGCGCTCTGGACGAAGTGGAGGCGGCGGCCCAGGAAGCGTACTCGTATCACAAGGTCTGACGGCGCGCCTCCGTGCGCGGCTTGTGATGTACCTGGTCAAAGCACTAATGTCGCACCGCCTTGGTGAACGGGAAACCGGTGCGGTACCGGTGCGGCCCTCGCCACTGTGATCGGGAAGTCCGGCTCCATCCGCAAGGAAGCCACTGGACCGCCGTGGGAGACCGCGGCGTCCGGGAAGGCGGAGCCCGGGCGGATTGACCCGTCAGCCAGGAGACCGGCCAAGGCGCGTTGTCCATCCACGAGGTGTTGGAGAGGGTCTCCCGACCATGCACATAGCCGAGGGGTATCTGCCCCCGTTGCACGCGGCCGCCTGGGGCGCCGCGTCCGCCCCCTTCGTCATCCACGGCGTCCGGGCGCTCACCCGTGAGGTCAAGGCCCATCCCGAGTCGACTCTGCTGCTCGGCGCCTCCGGGGCCTTCACCTTCGTCCTTTCCGCGCTGAAGATCCCGTCCGTGACCGGGAGTTGCTCCCATCCGACCGGTACGGGACTGGGCGCGATCCTGTTCAGACCACCCATCATGGCGGTACTGGGCACGATCACCCTGCTGTTCCAGTCGCTGCTGCTGGCCCACGGCGGGCTCACCACACTCGGCGCCAACGCCTTCTCCATGGCGATCGTCGGGCCCTGGGCCGGGTACGCGGTGTACCGGCTGCTGCGGCGGTTCGAACTGCCGCTGATGGTGAGCGTGTTCTTCGGCGCGTTCGTCGCGGATCTGTCCACGTACTGCGTCACCAGTGTGCAACTGGCGCTGGCGTTCCCCGACCCGGGCAGCGGCTTCGCCGGCGCACTCGCCAAGTTCGGCGGCATCTTCGCGATCACCCAGATCCCGCTGGCGGTCAGCGAGGGTCTGCTCACCGTGCTGGTGATGCGTCTCCTCGTCCAGTCGAGCAAGGGTGAGCTGACCCGGCTCGGTGTGCTGCTCCAGGGTGGGAACAAGAAGGAGGCCGCGGTCCGATGAGCCGTAACGCGAAGATCAACACACTGCTGCTGGTGATCGTGGCCGCGCTGGCCGTGTTCCCCCTCGTGCTGGGACTGGGCGACCACAAGGAGGAGCCCTTCGCCGGCGCGGACGCCGAGGCGGAGACGGCGATCACCGAGATCGCGCCGGACTACGAGCCCTGGTTCTCCCCGTTGTACGAGCCCCCGTCCGGCGAGGTCGAGTCCGCGCTGTTCGCCCTGCAGGCGGCGCTCGGCGCGGGGGTCCTGGCCTACTACTTCGGGCTGCGCAAGGGCCGCCGTCAGGGCGAGGCCCGTGCCGCGGCGGCCGCTCCCGGGGACGCATCGCGGGCAGCCGTCCCCTCCGACGGTCCCGCTGCCTGATCACCGGTGCTGCCGATCGACGCGGCGGCGCACAGCAGTCGCTGGCGCCGCCGCCATCCCTGCGAGAAGGCGGCGCTGGGACTCGGGCTGACGTTCTGTGCGATCTCACTGCCGCCGTGGCCGGGTGCCGTGCTGGTCGCCGCCGCCGCGCTCGCCGTGCTGCTCGGCCCGGCGGGTGTGGCGCCGCGGCAGCTGTGGCGGGCGTGGCGCGTTCCGCTGGGCTTCTGCGTGACGGGTGCGGCGCCGCTGCTGTTCGCCGTCGGCGGGCCGGACGGCTTCGTGGCGTTCGCGCCGGGCGGCCCGGCGCACGCGGGCGAGCTTCTGTTGCGGACGTCGGCCGCCTCGCTCGGGGTGCTGCTGTTCGCGTTCACCACTCCCGTGTCCGACGTCCTGCCGCGGCTGGTACGGGCGGGTGTTCCGGCGCCGGTGGTCGATGTCGCGCTCGTCATGTACCGCATCAGCTTCCTGCTGCTGGACACGGTCCACCGGATCCGTGAGGCGCAGGCCGCCAGGCTCGGGCACACCTCCCGGGCGGCCACGTGGCGTTCCCTCGCCGGGCTCGGCGCCACCGCCTTCGTGCGGGCCTTCGACCGGGCCCAGCGGCTCCACACAGGGCTGGCCGGGCGCGGCTACGACGGGACGCTGCGCGTACTGGTGCCGCGGGCGACGGTGTCCGCGCGCTTCCTCGCGGCCACCGCCGGGCTGCTCGCCGGGATCGTCGCCCTCACCTTCGTCCTGGAAAGGTCGGTCCTGTGAACACATCGCCCGTGGTGGAGCTGGCCGGCGCGGGATTCGCGTACGCCGACGACCCACCGGTGCTCAGTGGCGTCGACTTTGCCGTGGCCGCCGGCCGGTCCCTGGCGCTGCTCGGCCGCAACGGCAGTGGCAAGACGACCCTCATGCGGCTGCTCAGCGGCGGTCTGCGGTGCGCCGAGGGCCGGCTGCTGCTGGACGGCGAGCCGATCACGTACGACCGCAAGGGGCTGACCCGGCTCCGGTCGACCGTGCAGCTGGTCGTGCAGGACCCGGACGATCAGCTGTTCGCCGCGTCGGTCGGGCAGGACGTGTCGTTCGGGCCGATGAACCTGGGCCTGCCGGAGCGGGAGGTACGGGCGCGGGTCGCCGAGGCACTGGAGGCGCTGGACATCGCCGCCCTGGAGGACCGGCCGACGCATCTCCTCTCCTACGGGCAGCGCAAGCGGGCGGCGATCGCGGGTGCCGTGGCGATGCGGCCCCGGGTGCTGGTCCTGGACGAGCCGACCGCGGGTCTCGATCCGCACGGCCAGGAGCGCCTCCTGGCCGTGCTCGGGCGGCTCGGCGAGGGTGGTACGACCGTGGTGATGGCCACGCACGACGTGGATCTGGCACTGCGGTGGGCCGACGACGCGGCCGTGCTGTCCCCCTCGGGGCTGCGGACGGGGCCGGTCGCCGGGCTGCTGGCCGACGGGGAACTGCTGGACGCGGCGCGGCTGCGGCGGCCGTGGGCGATGGCCGCGGCGGAGGTCCTGCGTGCGCACGGCCTGCTGGCCGCGGACGACCCGGGGCCTCGAACGGCCGAGGAGCTGGGCCGCTGGGCGGTGCCGGCGTAGCGCATCTCACCTCCACCCCGTTGTGCAACTTGTTGCACAACGGGGGGTCAGGCGTCTACAAAGAGGGTCGACGCTCGTTGCGCGAGGAGGAACCCCCGATGACCCCGACCCCCACCCCGGGCCCGTACCCGCATCTGCTGAGCCCGCTCGACCTCGGGTTCACCACGCTCCCGAACCGGGTGCTGATGGGATCGATGCACATCGGTCTGGAAGAGGCGGAGAACGGCTTCGAGCGCATGGCGGCCTTCTACGCCGCCCGTGCGCGCGGCGGCGTCGGCCTGATCGTGACCGGCGGGATCTCCCCCAACGACGCGGGACGGCCGTACGACGGCGGCGCCAAGCTCACCACCGAGGCGGAGGCCGCGCAGCACCGCACGGTGACCGCGGCCGTGCACGAGTCGGGCGGCCGGATCGCCATGCAGATCCTGCACTTCGGCCGGTACGCGTACCACCCGCAGCTCGTCGCGCCCAGTGCGCTCCAGGCGCCGATCAGCCCGTTCGTGCCGAACGCCCTCACCGACGAGGAGGTCGAGCAGACGGTCGAGGACTACGTACGGGCCGCACAGCTGGCGAAGTCCGCGGGATACGACGGCGTCGAGATCATGGGCTCCGAGGGCTACCTCATCAACGAGTTCATCGCCGGCGCCACCAACCGCCGGGACGACCGCTGGGGCGGCTCGTACGAGAACCGGACCCGCTTCCCGCGCGAGATCGTCCGCCGCACCCGCGAGCGCCTCGGCGAGGACTTCATCATCATCTACCGCCTCTCGATGCTCGACCTGGTGCCCGGCGGCTCGTCGCTCGACGAGGTCGTCGCGCTCGCCAAGGAGATCGAGGCGGCCGGCGCGACGATCATCAACACCGGCATCGGCTGGCACGAGGCGCGCATCCCCACGATCGCGACCTCGGTGCCGCGAGGGGCGTACACCTGGGTGACGCGCAAGCTGATGGGGGCGGTCTCGGTGCCGCTCGTCACCAGCAACCGGATCAACACCCCCGAGGTGGCCGAGAAGCTGCTCGCCGAGGGCCGCGCGGACATGGTGTCGATGGCTCGGCCCTTCCTGGCCGACCCGGAGTTCGTCGCGAAGGCCCGCGAGGACCGCGCCGACGCGATCAACACCTGCATCGGCTGCAACCAGGCCTGCCTCGACCACACCTTCAGCGGGAAGATCACCTCCTGCCTGGTCAATCCGCGCGCCTGCCACGAGACCGAGCTGGTCCTCTCCCCCACCCGGAGGAAGAAGCGCCTGGCCGTCGTCGGGGCCGGGCCGGCCGGTCTCGCCTTCTCGGTGTCGGCGGCGGAACGCGGGCATGAAGTAACGCTCTTCGACGCCGCCGAGGAGATCGGCGGGCAGCTGAACATCGCCAAGCGGGTGCCTGGCAAGGAGGAGTTCGAGGAGACGCTCCGCTACTTCCGCACGCAGCTCCGGCTGCGCGGAGTGGAGGTACGGCTGGGGACCCACGTCACGCCCGGGCTGCTGACCGGCTACGACGAGATCGTCGTCGCCACCGGCGTCTCCCCCCGTACGCCCGCGATCGAGGGCGTCGGCCACACGAGCGTCGTCAACTACCTCGATGTGCTGCGTGACGGCGCGGAGGTCGGTGAGCGCGTGGCCGTCGTCGGCGCCGGCGGAATCGGCTTCGACGTCGCGGAGTTCCTCACCGACGGCGGCGAGGGAGCGAGCCTCGACCCGGAGACGTACTTCCGGCAGTGGGGCGTCGACACGGACTACGCGACGCCCGGCGGGCTGCGTGCGCCGGAGCGGCCGAAGCCGCCCCGTCAGGTGCATCTGCTGCAGCGCAAGACGTCCAAGGTCGGCGCGGGCCTCGGCAAGACCACCGGCTGGATCCACCGCACGGAGCTCAGGCACCGGGGCGTCACGATGGTCGCCGGGGCGACGTACGACCGGATCGACGACGAGGGCCTGCACCTCACGGTCGACGGCGCCTCGACGACGCTCGCCGTGGACACGGTGGTGCTCTGCGCGGGCCAGGAGCCGAGGCGTGACCTGTACGACGAGCTGAGCGCGGCGGGCCACACGGTCCATCTGATCGGCGGCGCCGATGTCGCGGCGGAACTCGACGCCAAGCGCGCCATCGACCAGGGCACGCGACTGGCGGCGGCGATCTAGGGGGTGTCCGGTGGGTCAGGCTGGATCAGCGAGCGGCGTCATGCGGCTTCGGATCCCAGGCGGAGGAGGAAGACAACGCGGAGCGTTGGCGCCCGACGACAACGCCGGAGACGGAGTCGCAGGGCGTCGCGAGCCCAGCAAGACCCGCCGGACACCCCCTAGGGCGTCCGCGCCCCTGCCTAGGATGCGGTCATGTCACTCCCGCACGCGATCCTCACCGCCCTGCTCGAGAAGCCGTCGTCAGGGCTGGAGCTGACCCGGCGCTTCGACAGGTCGATCGGCTACTTCTGGTCCGCCACGCATCAGCAGATCTACCGGGAGCTGGGGAAACTGGAGGAGGCGGGGCACATCCGGGCCCTGCCCTCCGGCCGGCCCACCCGGGGCCAGAAGAAGGAGTACGAGGTCCTGCCCGCGGGCCGTGCGGAGCTGACCGCTTGGGTGGGCAGGACCGAGGACCCGAAGCCGATCCGCGACGCCCTGCTGCTGCGGATGCGCGCGGCGGCCGTCGTGGGCACGGCGGGCCTCGAGGCGGAGCTGCGCCGCCATCTCGCTCTGCACGAAGGCCAGTTGGCCGAGTACGAGGACATCGAGAAGCGCCACTTCCCGCCCGAGAGGGACACGGTCGAGGACCGGCTCCGTCATGTGGTGCTGCGGGGCGGGATCGATCTGGAGCGGTTCTGGATCGAGTGGGTCAGGGCCGCGCTGCGGGAACTGGCGGCCCTGCCCACGGCCCCCCGGTAGGGCCGGGCCACGGCCCTCCGGCGAGCGGTCGCCGGAGGGTTCAGGAACGCGCGGGCCGCCTGCCGGACACCGGGCGCAAGGCGATGAGGCACCACACGGCGGCGGCCGTCAGCGCGACGGCCGCCAGTGTCCCCAGCAGCGGCGCTTCGGGCCGCCAGCCCAGCGACAGTCGCGTCCCGAGGCACGTGAGGCCGAAGGCGACGGCCCCCGGAGCGTAGACCGGCACCCTGGCGGCGACCGCACGCAGCGCGGTGGCGGCCAGCAGACCGACCACGGTCCATGCGGCCAGATAGGGCAGCAGGGGGCCGGGGGCGATCACGGGCAGACCGTATTCGTCGGGGCCGATTCGGGACAGCGAGGAGAACCAGCCGAACCCCACTCCCAGGGCGGTGACACCCACCACCCACACCGCATGCCGCCAGAGCGGGCCGGTCAGAACCTCCCCCTCCGATCCGTCCAGGTCGTCGCCTGTGGAGGGTCCCATGTCTTCGATCACGACCGGGAGGACGCCGCCGTGGCGTCGGGGGTTGCCTGCCGGAGCCGGTCAGCCGTCAACGGCCTCCACGGCGTCGGCGACCTGGTCGAAGAAGCGGGCGTGGGCGCCGTCGCTGCAGGGGGCTTCGGGGTTCCAGGGGACGATGCGGGCACCGGAAGCCGCGGCCTGCCAGGACGCGTCGGCGCGAAGGGCGTCGAGGGGGTGGGCGTTGGCGCGTACGTCGACGAGGAGGACGTCGGCGGAGAGTTCCGCGATGGCGGACCAGTCGGCGGTGAACCAGTTGGCGCTCGGACCGCCCTGCGGGGACACCAGGTCGAGGCCGAACGCGGTGAGTTCCCGCAGGTCGGGCCAGGACGGCGGCTTGGCCAGATAGGCGCTGTCGGCGGACGCGGGCGACAGGGCAAGCAGGGCCGGGCGGCGGCCGGCGGCCCCTCGGGCCAGGGCCCGGAGCCTGTTGACGGCACGGGCGAGGGCGATGGCGCCCGCGGTGTCCTGGGCGGCGCCCAGGGCCCGGGCCAGGGCGGCGAACCGTGCGCGGACGTCGGCGAGGGACTGGCCCTGGCCGACGTCGAGCACGACGAGGGGCACCCGCTCCTCGACGTGCTTCGCGGCTTCGGGGTCGATCCCGTACACCTGCCCGCCGCCGTAGGTGACCGCGACCACGAGGTCGGGCGCGCCACGGAGCAGCGCTTCGGCGTCGAGCGCGGCGCCGGAGCCCAGGTAGTCGATGCCGTCGAGCGGCAGCGATCCGGCCTTGACGGGGTCCGGCCCGTCACCGTCGTGGTTCGAGCCGAACAGTCCGGCGGATCGTATGCCGTGCTCCCAGAGGGTCGCTCCGGCCTGTATGTAGGTGACGACTTTCTCCGGCCGCCGGTCGGACGTCGCCAAGTGGCCCCGGTCGTCGAGGAATTGCCAGTTCGTCTGCCGCTCCATGATCGCGCGCTCCTGCCCCTCGCCTGCGACTCGCTGCCTGTCTTCCTGCCCACGGATCACACGGAACGAACGGGAGAACGAACCGGGAGCGAGCGGGGGAACGCACGGGCCCGGGTACGCGCCGTTCGACGCGTACCCGGGCCCGCCGCCGTCACGCCGGGGAGCGGGCTCAGACGATGCCCTCGGCGATCTCCGCCTGCTCGCGGTCGTTCCCGTACGCGGACGGCGTGCTGTACGAGCGCCGGGCGACGTACCACCACACGCTGGCCAGGGCGAGGACGACGACCAGGGCTATGGAGGCGTAGTTCATGGAGTTCACCGTGAGCGGCGAGGACTGCGGCAGACAGAACAGCACCGTCACCACGGCCACCCAGGACACCGCGATCCAGCCGATCGGCCGGCTCCAGCGGCCGAGGTGCCACGGCCCCGGCTGGAAGCGGTCCCCGGCGCGCAGCCGCAGATAGATGGGTATCGCGTAGGCGGGGGTGATGCCGATGACGTTGATGGCGGTGACGGCCCCGTAGGCGGTGGCCGAGTACAGCGACGGCAGCGCGAGCAGAGCGGCCACGCCGACCGAGAGCCACACCGCGGGGACGGGCGTCTGGGTGCCGCTGCTGACCTTGCGCCACAGGGCGGATCCCGGCAGCGCGTTGTCGCGGCTGAAGGCGAACACCATCCGGCTGGCGGCGGCCACCTCGGCGTTGCCGCAGAACAGCTGGGCGACGATCACGACGAGGAGCAGCGCCGAGGCACCCGCGGAGCCGAGCGCGTCCAGCAGGATCTGGGCGGGTGGCACTCCGGTCGCGCTCTCCTGGGTGCCGGCGTAGTCCTGGATGGCGAAGGTCAGCCCGGCGAGCAGGACGAAGCCGGCGATCCAGGAGACCCAGATGGCGCGGACGATGCCCTTGGCGGCGGAGACGGAGGCGTTGGAGGTCTCCTCGGACAGATGGGCGGAGGCGTCGTACCCCGAGAACGTGTACTGCGCGAGCAGCAGGCCGATGGCCGCCACGTAGAACGGGTTGGCCCAGCCGGTGTCGTTGACGAACTCGGTGAACACGAACGAGGGCGACTGGTGGCGGTCGGGCACGATCGCGAGGGCGCCGACGATCACGGCGACACCGGTGAGGTGCCACCACACGCTGATGGAGTTGAGGACGCTGACGAGGCGTACCCCGAACAGGTTGAGCGTCGCGTGCAGCAGCAGGATGCACAGGAAGATGACGAACGTCGACCCGGGGGTGGGGTCGAAGCCCCACTGGAGGTTGAGGAAGGCCCCGGTGAACAGGGCCGCGCCGTAGTCGATTCCGGCGATCGCGCCCAGCAGCCCGAGCAGGTTGAGCCAGCCCGTGTACCAGCCCCAGCGTCGTCCGCCGAGCCGGTCGGCCATGTAGTACAGGGCTCCGGAGGTGGGGTACGCGCTGGTGACCTCGGCGAGGGCGAGACCCACGCACAGGACGAACAGCCCGACGCCCGCCCAGCCCCACATCATCACGGCGGGGCCGCCGGTGTTCAGCCCGAATCCGTAGAGGGTCATGCAGCCGGACAGGATGGATATGACGGAGAAGCTGATGGCGAAGTTGCCGAAGCCTCCCATCCGGCGCGCGAGGACGGGCTGGTAGCCGAGCTCGCGCAGCCGCTGTTCCTCATCCCTGGGCGGAGCCTGGTCCTTGGCGGACCACGCTGTACGGGACATGGACGGACCTCCGGGGGAAGAGAGTTGGACACAACAGGGGGACGGGACGGGGCGTGCCGACCGGCTGAGGGAGCCGTCGGGGGTCATCTGCCGGGGGCGTCGCGTGCCGCCGTGAGGCACCGCCCGCGCGCCCGCAGGAACAGCTCCTCGGTGGCTGCCTTGTCGTTCTGGTCCGCGGTGCGGTAGGTCCAGGGAACGGCGGTGTAGTACGGCCCCAGCGCCTCGAAGACGCGCCCGGCCTCCTCGAAGTGCAGGGCCCCCCACAGGGCGTGGGCGAGATGGCTGAGGTCGAGGAGTGAGCTGGTGGCGGGCCGGGCGTGGTCGAACCAGCCGTGCAGCGCCCGTACGGAGTCGCGGATGGCGTCCTCGGCGACCCAGTGCAGGTCCAGCGCCCGGCGGTGGCCCTGCTCCCTGCGGTAGCGCTCCACCCGTGCGTACAGCGGCAGGGCGTGCAGCGGTGATCCGGGGGCGGCGGTGGAGGCCGCCCATTGCACGAAGTTCACGGCCTCCGACAGGGCGCCCGACCGGCGCACGTAGAGGAACTGCAGCATCCGGTGGTAGGCCTCGCGGTTGCCGGGGTCGCGCTTGTCGGCCTCGCCCAGCAGCCCCCACGGGCCGGGCGGCAGCATCGGCCCGGGCGGGGGCACCCGGTGCTCCTCCATGAACTGCTGGTCGTCGAGCTGCGCGAGAGCGAGCAGGCACACCCAGGGCACAGGATCGTCCGGCGCCATACGGGCGGTCCCGCCACACGCGTCCCAGGCCTCGTGCCACAGGTCCCGGGTCCTGTGGTGACCCTCGCGGTGCGCGCGGACGGCCCGTTCGACGGCGACCCGGGCGTGCATCACGGCGGCGGCGACGCTGTGCGGTTCCTCCGCACGCCAGGCCTTGACGACGTCCGAACCGGCCGCGACCGCCGCGAGGACCTGGGTCCGCTGGGTCCACAGCGACCGGTCGCGGGTGTCGGCGAGGAGATCCCGCATCGACACCCAGCGTCCCGTCCGCAGGTCCTGGAGCGCGCCGCGCAGCGCGTTGTCGTGGCCAGCGGGATGGTAGACGGGGCGGAAGTGGTCATGGGCCATCAGCCCTCCCCGGCACGGTCGTCGGCGGCCGTGACGGAGCCGAGGACCGTACGTGGCACCGTACGTAATCCGGAGCGGGCGTGCGTCGTCATGGGTCCTCCAGGACGGTGGGGGCGAAGGCGGCGAAGGCTGCCGCCGAGGCGTCCTGCTGTTGATCGACGATCAGTGTAGGGGTGGTCGCACTCCGTGGGATCACGTTCTCGGATCTTGCACAACTCTTCGACCACAGCAGCAAACTGATCGGTCATCAGCTTCGTTCGCCGTACGCCTTGCCGACCGCGCCCGGGCCCCGGGTCCGGCCTTGACGAGGGCCGGAGGCTCGGCCAGGCTTGCCGTCGGTGATCACGGTCGCGGCCTTCCCGCGACCGTACCGGGACATACCGAAGAGACGGGACATGGTGTCTGCCGACCCTCGCGCCACCGCCCCGGTGCTCGCCGTGGACCAGGGCACCTCGGGCACCAAGGCACTCGTCGTCTGCCCCGAGCGGGGCGTGATCGGCACCGGCTCGGCGGTCGTACGGCCTCGCTACGGCGCGGGCGGGGTCGTCGAGGCCGACCCGGGTGAGCTGCTGTCGTCGGTCCTGGACGCGGGCCGTCAGGCGCTCGCCGAGGCCGGGGAGCCGGTCGCGGCGGTGGGTCTGGCCAACCAGGGCGAGACGGTGCTCGCCTGGGACCCCGGTACCGGTGAGCCGCTGACCGACGCCATCGTGTGGCAGGACCGGCGGGCCGCTTCCGTGTGCGCCGAGGTGGGCGCGGACGAGGCGGAGGAACTGCGTGCCCTCACCGGCCTGCCGCTCGACCCGTACTTCGCCGCGCCGAAGATGGCCTGGATCCGGCGCGGCCGGACCCGCGAGGGCGTCGTCACCACCAGCGACGCATGGCTGATACACCGGCTGACGGGTGAGTTCGTCACGGACGCGGCGACCGCGGGCCGCACCCAGCTGCTCGACCTCGACCGCGTCGCATGGTCGCCTCGCGCACTGGAGATCTTCGGACTCGACGCCGAACGGCTGCCGCGCGTCGTGGACGCGGCGGGACCGGTCGGCACGACCACGGCCTTCGGACCCGCGCTGCCGCTCACCGGACTGCTCGTGGACCAGCAGGCCGCGCTGCTGGCCCAGCGCGTCACCGAGCCGGGGACGGCCAAGTGCACCTACGGCACGGGGGCGTTCCTGCTGGCACAGACGGGTGCCCGGCCACGGCGCGGGAGTTCGGGGCTGGTCAGCTGTGTGGCGTGGCGGCTCGCCGGACGGTCCAGCTACTGCCTCGACGGGCAGGTGTACACGGCCGCCTCCGCGGTCCGCTGGCTCACCGGTCTCGGTGTGATCTCCGGGGCGGCGGACCTCGATCCGGTCGGCTCGTCGGTGCCGGACTCCGGGGGCGTCACGTTCGTACCGGCGCTGGCGGGACTGGCGGCGCCGTGGTGGCGGGCGGATCTGCGCGGGTCGCTGACGGGGCTCGGCCTGGACACCACGGCCGGGCATCTGGTGCGGGCGCTGTGCGAGGGGATCGCAGCGCAGGTCGTCTCGCTCGCCGACGCCGTGGCCGCCGATCTGGGTGCTCCGCTGTCGTCGCTGCGCGTGGACGGCGGGCTGACGCGGTCGGCGCTGCTGATGCAGACCCAGGCGGATCTGCTGCAACGGCCCGTCGAGGTCTCGGCGTTGCCCGACGCGACCGCCCTGGGGGTGGGGGCGGTGGCGCGACTGGGCCTCAATCCCGGCCTGGGCGTCGAGGCGGTGGTCCCGGCATGGAAACCGGCCGCCGTGTACGAGCCCCGCGTCCCGGCCGCGCGGGCGCGGGAGCGCCTGGCCGCGTTCCGCGCGGCGGTGGACACCCTCACCGCGCAGCGGCCCGACACTCCCCCGCTGCCCGCGCCGGACGCCTCGTGACCGTCACGACGGCCGGCCCGCCGGACGACGACGTGCTCGACGTCGTGGTCGTCGGTGCCGGTGTCGTCGGCACGGCCGTCGCCCGCGAGCTGGCCCGTTACCGGCTGCGCACCGCCCTCGTGGAGGCGTCGGCGGACGTCGGCGACGGCACGTCGAAGGCCAACACGGCGATCCTGCACACGGGTTTCGACGCCGTCCCCGGATCGCTGGAGTCCGCTCTGGTCCGGGACGGCGGCCGGCGGCTCGCCGCCTACGCCGCGCAGACCGGTATCCCCGTGGAACCGCTCGGGGCCCTGCTCGTCGCCTGGGACGAGGAGCAGTCCGCCGCGCTCCCGGGCCTGGCGGAGAAGGCGAAGCGCAACGGCTACGACGCAGCCTCGGTCATCGGCGCCGGGGAGCTGCGAGCCCGCGAGCCACACCTCGGCCCCGGCGCCCTCGGCGCACTCCACGTTCCCGGGGAGAGCATCGTCTGCCCGTGGACGACGACCCTCGCGTACGCGACCCAGGCCGTGCGTTCCGGTGTCACGCTGCATCTCAACTGCCCGGTGACCGCGGTCGGTTCCGTGGACGGACGGCATGTGATCAGCACCGGCCGGGGGACGCTGCGCGCCCGCTACCTGGTGAACGCGGCCGGGCTGTACGCGGACGACATCGACCGGATGCTGGGCCATGACACCTTCACCGTCACCCCAAGGCGCGGCCAGCTCATCGTCTTCGACAAGTTCGCCCGCGGCCTGGTCCGCCACATCCTGCTGCCGGTGCCGACGGCCCTCGGCAAGGGCGTCCTGGTCTCGCCGACCGTGTACGGGAACGTGCTGCTCGGGCCGACCGCCGAGGATCTCGACGACAGGACGGCGACCGGTTCGACGGCCGAAGGTCTCGCCCTGCTGCGCGAGAAGGGCCGCCGCGTCGTGCCGGAGCTGCTCGACGAGGAGGTCACCGCCGTGTACGCGGGGCTGCGCGCCGCGACGGGTCAGGAGGACTACCGCATCCACAGCCGGCCCGGACAGCGGTACGTCACGGTCGGCGGGATCCGCTCGACCGGGCTGACGGCGTCCATGGCGATCGCCGCGCATGTGGTGGACCTGCTCATCGACGCCGGACTCGCTCCCGGCCCGCCGCGCCCGCTCGCGCCCGTCCGTATGCCCAACATCGGCGAGGCGTTCCCCAGGCCGTACCGGGACGCCGAACTGATCGCCACCGACCCGGAGTACGGCACGATCGTGTGCCACTGCGAGCGGGTGACACGCGGCGAGATCAGGGACGCGCTGGCCGCCGACATCCCGCCTGCCACGCTGGACGGTCTGCGGCGGCGGACGCGTGCCCGGGGCGGTCGCTGCCAGGGCTTCTCGTGCGGGGCCGCGGTGCGCGAGCTGTTCGGGGCCCGCCGGTGAACCGGCGCACGGTCGACGTCCTCGTCGTCGGCGCGGGTCCGGCCGGGCTCGCCGTCGCCACCGCGCTGGCCGGGACCGGCGGGTGTTCGGTCGAGGTCCTCGAACGGGAGCGGGAGACGGGCGGCGTGCCCCGCCACTGCGACCGGGGCGGCTTCGGGCTGCGGGATCTGCGGCGCCCGATGAGCGGGCCCGCGTACGCCCGGCACCGGACGGCGGCGGCCCTGCGGGCCGGGGCGGTGCTGCGCACCGGAGTCATGGTCACCGGGTGGGCCGGTCCCCTGACCGTGGAGACGACGAGCCCTACGGGCCTGGAGCAGCTGTCGGCGCGGGCCGTGGTCCTGGCGACCGGCGCGCGCGAACGGCCGCGCAGCGCCCGTCTGGTACCGGGCGACCGGCCCGCCGGGGTCTACACGACGGGCGAGTTGCAGCAGGCCGTCCATCTCTACGGGCAGCGCGTCGGCGAGCGGGCACTGATCGTCGGCGCCGGCCCCGTGGCCCGTGCGACCGTCGGCACGCTGCGGCGGGCCGGCGTCGAGCCCGTCGCCCTGGTGACCGAGGAGCCGGGCCCCCTGCCGCGTCCGGGGCTGCGGCGTCCCGTTCCCGTGCTCACGGGCACGGCCGTGACGGCGCTGCACGGGCGGGGACGGCTCACCCGGGTGGCGCTGCGCCGCCACGACGGCGGCACCGCGGTCGTCGCCTGCGACACCATCGTCTTCACCGGCGACTGGATCCCCGAGCACGAGCTGGCGAGGGCCGCCGGGATCGCGCTGGACGCGGGCACCCGCGGCCCGGCCGTCGACGCCTCGTTCCGCACCGCACGCCCGGGGGTGTTCGCCGTGGGCAACGTCCTGCACGGCGTGGAGAGAGCGGGCGCCGCGGCGCTGGAGGGCCTCCGGGCGGCCGGGCGGGTGCGACGCTTCCTCGACGACGGCCGGTGGCCTCAGGTGCGGGTGCCGCTCGTGACCGAGGGCGCGCTGCGCTGGGCGTCCCCGAACCTCGTCGCTCCGGATGACGCGGAGACCCGGCTGCTGCTGCGCGCGGAGCGGCGGATCGTACGACCGGTACTGACCGTCAGCCAGGACGGCCGTCTGCTGCACCGCGAGCGGCTGCTGCGCACGGCGGGTCCAGAGCGTTCGCTGGTGGTGCCGGCGCGCTGGGCCGGCCGCGTGGACGGCGACGGCGGCGCGGTACGGATCGGCCTCGGCCAGGGCTAGGAACTGTCCGGCGGATCTTGTCGATTCGAGTGGTTGATTCCTTGCAGCTCACCTGTCGGCTGCACTATCAGATCGGTTCGCTAAGGTCTGCGGCCATGACTGAGATCACAGCCGAAGCATGGCCAGAACCTCCACTCGCCGGCACCGAGGCAGCAGCCGTCCTCGGCGCCCTCGAACGCCAGCGGGCTACGCTGGCTTGGAAGTGCTCCGGCCTGGCCGCCTCAGGCCTTCGCGCCACACTCGGCACGTCCACGATCACTCTGGGCGGCCTCCTCAAGCACCTGGCGCACGTGGAGGACAGCCACTTCGCCCGGCTGTGGCTCGGCTCCCCCGTTGGTGCTCCCTGGGACACAGTCGACTGGGACAGCACACCCGACTGGGACTACCGCTCCGCTGCGGGCGACACACCGGAGCAACTGCTCGCTCTCTGGCAGGAATCGGTCGCCCGCTCCCGTGTCATCGTCGACGAGGCGCTCAGCACGGGCGGGCTGGACCAGCTCGGTGCCTACACCACCCTTAGTGGCGAACGCCCCAACCTCCGTCGCATTCTTCTTGACCTCATCGAGGAGTACGCCCGCCACGCCGGTCACGCCGACCTCATCCGTGAATCCGTCGACGGGCTCACGGGCGAGGACCCGCCGAGGTGAACCGCAGTACCTGGTGGCGGGACGATCTGCCCTCGTCTTTCTCACCGCCTACATATGCGCGAATCCCTGCCAAGTGATCACGGCCGGAGCCATAAGCGGATCGCGGCGGTGGTCACCGTGCCGTGGAAGACGTAGGCCCTCTTGATGCCCCTATGGATGTCAAGCTGCAAGGACGTGGGTGGTGGTGCGGGTGATCAGCCGGTGGATCTCGCGTGCGACGTAGCGTTTGAGGCAGCGGAGTGCTTCGCGTCGGGTCTTGCCTTGGGAGACACGCCCGCCGGTCCAGCGGCAGCGAGTACCGCCCCAGACAGTGGCCGACAGATCAAACACAAGGCACCAGGGCCAGTCGTAGCGCGGGTCAGGCCACTGCCCGAAGCGGCACCCAAACATCCTCACAGTCGTATCGGGTGGCCAGGCCGCGCCACTGCTTGAGTTTGTTGATGCACCGCTCGACCGTGTTCCGCTGCTTGTAGGCCTCGCGGTCGAAGGCTGGCGGACGGCCGCCGAGCCGGCCGAGCCGCTTACGGTTCACGGCCTGGTCGGCTGTGGGGCCGGTGCGCCAGTTGACCGCGATCGCGTCGATCACCTGCCGGTGATCACGCCACCGCCCTCCCCGCTTCGGTGTCCGGTCCGGCAGCAACGGCTCGATCCTCGCCCATTGGGCGCCAGTCAACGACACACATCAACCAACAGTCAGATGATCCAAAGGGAACAGCCCAGGGCTGCACCTTCCTCAGGATGTGAGGCGGCCGCACCTCGGCACGGCCTCGTTTACAAAACGGACCGGTGGTCCGTATGATGACTTTCATCCGGACCGTCGGTCCGCTTCCATATCCATAGGATGTGATCACACATGCCCCTGCCCCCCGCGGAGCTCTACCGCCACGGACTGCGGCTGCTGCTGGACAAGGACATCCCCGCCTGGGTGGAACTGTGGGACGAGGACGGCGTCCTCGAGTTCCCCTTCGCCCCGGCGGGCTGGCCCCGGCGCCTGGAGGGCAAGCAGGCCGTCGCGGACTACATGCGCCACTACCCCGACCACATCGACCTCCACGACTTCCCCCAAGTGGAGATCCACCGGACCACCACGCCCGAGACCATCGTGGTCGAGATGCGCGGGGTCGGCCGTATGGTCGAGACCGGCCGCCCCTTCGACATGACCTACATCGCCGTGGTCACGGTCGAGAACGGGCGCATCACCTCCTACCGCGACTACTGGAACCCGCTCGCCGTCCAGGAGGCGGGCGCCGACTTCGCAGGAGGGACCCGATGAACACTCCCGCCACCACCCTCGTCATCGGGGCCACCGGCACCACCGGCCGCCGCGTCGCCGCCGGGCTGACCGCCAAGGGCCTGCGCGTCAAGGCCGCCGGCCGGCGCGCCACCCCGGTCGAGGGCACGCAGGCCGTCCGCTTCGACTGGCACGAGCCCGCGACGTTCGGCGACGCCCTCGACGGGGTCGACCGCGTCTACCTCGTCCCGCCCATCGGATCCATGGACCCCGCCGAGGTCATGCTGCCCTTCCTCCGCCGGGCCCGTGTCACCGGCGTGCGGCGTGCGGTGCTGCTCAGCTCCTCGGCGATGCCGGCCGGAGGGCCGGCGGTGGGCCAGGTCCACCAGGCCCTGCCCGGACTGTTCGACGAGTGGGCGGTGCTGCGGCCCTCCTGGTTCATGCAGAACTTCACCGGCCCCCATCACCATGGGCGCACCATCCGCGAGGACGGCGTCATCCTGACGGCCACGGGAGAAGGCCGCGTCGGGTTCGTCGACGCCGCGGACATCGCCGCCGTCGCCGTTCACGCACTGACCGACGACCGGGCTCCCGACACCGATCTGATCCTCACCGGTCCCGAGACGCTGAGCTACGAGGACGTGGCCCGGATCATCACCGATGTCACCGGCCGGCCCGTGGTACACCGGCATCTGACGTTCGAGCAGCTGCGCGACCGCTGGGCGGCGGGGATGCCGCTGGATTTCGCCTCCATGCTGGCCGGCATGGACCGCGCCATCGCCGATGGCGCCGAGGACCGCACGTCGGACACGGTCGAGCGCATCACAGGCCGTCCTCCGCGGAGTTTCCGCGCGCTCATGGAAGCGGAGATGTCGCGAGGCGGCAGCTGATGGCGGCGCCTGTACCCGACCGGCTCGACGACGCGATCCGACCCGTCAGCACACCGAGGAGGACCCGTGGCCCAGCGACCTGAGCGCGCGGACGCCGTACGCAACCGAGAGGCAGTCCTGGCCGCCGCCGACACCCTGTTCGCCGCCAGCACCAGTCCCCAGAGCGTGTCGATGGACGACATCGCCATGGCGGCCGGTGTGGGCAAGGGCACGCTGTTCCGCCGCTTCGGCGACCGTGCGGGCCTGATCAGGGCGTTGCTCGCGGCCCGGCTCGAACCCCTGCAGCGGGCCGTGCAGGAGACGATGGGCACGGAAGGGTCCGCCGCGCCGCCGCGACAGCTGGTGAGGGACCTGCTCGACGCGTCACTGCGCTTCAAGATCGAGAACCGTCATCTGATGTCGGCGGCCGAGGACGCCGGGCTCGGCAACCCGTACCACGCCGGGCACTACGGCTGGTGGCACGAGACGCTTCGAGACGCCCTGCGCCAGGTGCCCGGCGTCCCCGACGCGGACTTCGCCGCCCATGCCCTGCTGGCCGCCATCCGCGCCGACCTCGTGGTGCATCTGATCGACGATCAGGGGACCGCGCCCGAGCACCTGCGGGCCTCGCTCGCGGCCTACGTCGACACCGTCCTCGGCGACGGCTCCGGCGCGACCCCGCCGAAGCGGCACTGACCCGGCGGCGACGACACGGTCAGGCGGCGGTCCAGACGGTCGTGGTGGTCAGGCGGCGGTCCAGACGGTCGTGGTGGTCAGGCGGCGGTCCAGACGGTCGTGGTGGTCAGGCGGCGGTCCAGACGGTCGTGGTGGTCAGGCGGCGGTCCAGACGGTCGTGGTGTTGCAGAACTCCTTGATGCCGTGCCCGGACAGTTCGCGGCCGTAGCCCGACCGCTTCACGCCCCCGAAGGGCATCGCCGGGTGTGAGGCGGTCATGCCGTTGAAGAAGACACCGCCCGCCTCGATGTCGCGGACGAACCGGTCCATCTCGCCCTCGTCGCGGGTCCAGACATTCGAACTCAGGCCGAAGGGGCTGTCGTTGGCGACGGACACGGCCTCGTCGAGGTCCGCCACGCGGTAGACGGTCGCGACCGGGCCGAAGGCCTCCTCCTGGTGGATGCGCATCTCGGGGGTGATCCCGGTCAGGACGGTCGGGAGGTAGAACCAGCCGTTCGGCTGATCCCCGGGGCGTCCGGCACCGCACATCGCGTGCGCGCCGAGCCGTACGGCGTCGTCGACGAGTTCCTCCAGATCGGTGCGGCCCTGCTCGGTGGCGAGCGGTCCGACGTCGGTGGACCTCTCCAGCGGGTCGCCGACGGTGAGCGCCTCCATCCGGGCTGCGAACCGCTCGGTGAAGGTGTCGTACACGTCCTCGTGGACGATGAACCGCTTGGCCGCGATGCAGGACTGACCGTTGTTCTGGACCCGTGCGGTGACCGCGGTCCGTGCGGCCTTGTCGACATCGGCCGACGGCATCACCACGTACGGATCGCTGCCGCCGAGTTCCAGCACGGTCTTCTTGACCTCGTCCCCGGCGATCGAGGCGACCGACCGGCCGGCGGGCTCGCTTCCGGTGAGCGTCGCGGCGGCGACCCGGGGATCGCGCAACACGCCCTCGACCGCGCCCGAGCCGATCAGGAGGGTCTGGAAGCAGCCGTCGGGGAACCCGGCCCGGTGGAAGAGATCCCCCAGGTAGAGCGCGGTCTGCGGGACGTTGGAGGCGTGCTTGAGCAGTCCGGTGTTGCCGGCCATCAGCGCCGGCGCCGCGAACCGGACGACCTGCCAGAGCGGGAAGTTCCACGGCATCACGGCGAGGACGACGCCCAGGGGGCGGTAGTGGACCCGCGCCCTCGCGGCGCCCGAGTCCACCACGTCGTCGTCCGCGGGGTACTCGTCGGCGAGCAGCCGCTCGGCGTGATCGGCGTACCAGCGCATCGCCTTGACGCACTTCGCCGCCTCGGCCTCGGCCGCCGCGAGGGGTTTGCCCATCTCGCAGGTCATGGTGCGTGCGATGTCGTCGTGGTCCTCCTCGAGCAGCGCGGCCGCCCGTTTGAGGAGCCGGGAGCGCTCGGCGAACGAGGTCGTGCGGTACGTACGGAACGCCGCGTCGGCGGCGGCCAGCCGCTCCTCGATCACCTCGGGGCCGATCGCTTCGAAGGTCTTGAGCGTCTCGCCGGTCGCGGGGTTCACACTGGCGATGGGCATGGCGGTGTCCTCCTTCGGCCGCGCACTTACGACCCTGCCGCGCGCCGCGCGCCGCCGCAACGCGGCAGCCGGGGGCGCCCGCGGCCGCACGGCATTCACCCGAACGGGCAGCGGGTGACCGTGCGGCGTACGCTCGGGAGAGATGGATCACCCGGTTTCGATCCGTTCGCCCGGGGAGACGACGTGACGCGACATCGCCACAGCACACGGGGACCGGCCATCCTGACGGCGTTCGCCATGGCCGCGCTCGCGGCCGGCGGCGGCACCGCGTACGCCGACGACGACATCGAGACGCTCACCGCCCGGCAGATCTCCGAGAAGGCCCGTGAAGCCCTGCTCGGCGCCACATCGGTGCACATCACCAGCAAGGGCGACCTCGGCCGGCCCGGCGCGCCCGACGAACTGGATCTCACCCTGGACCGCGCGGGGAACTGCGCCGGCTCGGTGAGCATGGGCGAGTCGGGATCCGTGGAGGTCATCAAGCGCGGCACAACGGTCTGGCTGAAGCCGGACGCGGCGTTCTGGAAGAACCACGTTCCCGGTGCGGGAGAGGCCGCCGAGGCGATCGTCGGGGACCGCTATGTCCGCGGATCGACCCAGGACAGCATGCTCAAGGGCATGGCCGAGGTGTGCGACCTCGACACGTTCGTGAACCGGCTCACCGGCGCCCCCGAGAGCGACGTCGTCCTCACCAAGGGCAAGAAGACGGAGATCAACGACATCGACGCCATCCCGCTGACGGGCCAGCGGTCGGGCAGGACGATCACGCTGTACGTCGCGACCGAGGGCAAGCCCTACCCGGTGCGCCTGGTCGTGAAGGGCGCCGGTGCGGCCGAGGCGACCGTCGACTTCTCGGCGTACGACACACCGGTCCCGGCCGGAACTCCCCCGGCCGACGAGAGCATCGACCTGTCCACTCTGATGGGTTAGCCGCGGTCCCGCGGGCCTGTCGGCCGGTCACCCCTGGGTGGGCCGAGCCTCGGCCCGGGGCACACCTGCCCGCGGGACAGCGGTGCGTTGGCGGCGCCGCACGGTGCCCAGCAGACTCGGCGCCATGTCGGGCAAGCGAAGCGCGGGCCTCCTTCTCTTCCGGGGCTTGGATCCGGATGTCGAGGTGCTGATCGGGCACATGGGCGGCCCGTACTGGGCCGCCAAGGACGAGGGCGCGTGGTCGATCCCCAAGGGCGAGCACGGCCCCGAGGAACAGCCGGAGGCCGCCGCAAGCCGGGAGTTCGAGGAGGAGCTCGGACTGCCTGCGCCGGACGGGGACCGGATTCCGCTCGGTGAGAGCCGCCAGTCGGGCGGCAAGACCGTCACGGTCTGGGCCGTCGAGGGCGACCTCGACGCCCGGGCGGTGGTGCCCGGCACTTTCACGATGGAGTGGCCGCCACGGTCCGGCGTGCTGAGTGAGTTCCCGGAGATCGACCGGGTCGGCTGGTTCTCCCTGGAGCGCGCGGCGGAGCTGCTCGTCCCGGGCCAGCGGATCTTTCTGGACCGGCTCGGCCACCACATACGCGGCGACCGCTGACAGCGGTCGCCGCTCCTGAACCGGAGGAAACACCCCGTGCCCCCTTACCTCAAGGCCGTCGCCGTCTGCGGCGCGGCGCTTCTCACCGCGACCGCTCTCCCTGCCACCACCTCCCGTGCGTACGCCGAGGGTTCGGTGACGGCCCGGGAACTGCTGGCAGAGGTCAGCAGCTGCTCACGAATATCCGACGGCTACTACCAGACCGACGCGGACGAGGACGAGTCCGTCGCGGTGTGCGGAACCAGGCAGGCCGTGTTCTGGAAAGCGGACATGGACATCGACTGCGACGGCTGGCCGAGCGAGGAATGCAACAGCGACACCGACCCCTACTTCCAGCCCGAAACGGCGTACGCGGACTCCGTGGGAGATCCGCTCGACTCCGCCGAACTGCCCTTCATCGTCGTCCCGGCGGCGAGTTCGCTCTGGGACTACAGCGAGTCCGGGGTACGCGGGGGCAGCGTCGCCGCCGTCATATACCGCAACAGGGTGATGTACGGGGTGGTCGGGGACGCCGGCCCGAGCGAACTCATCGGCGAGGCCTCGTACGCCATGGCCGACGCACTGGGCATAGATCCCGATCCGCAGGGTGGCGGCACAAGTTCCGGCGTCACGTACATCGTGTTCCGTGACTCCAAGGTCTCCCCCATCGAGTCCCACCGGGCGGCCACCACGCTGGGCGACAGGCTGGCGCGGAAGTTCGTCGGCCGTTCGTGACGGGCCCCTGCCATGGACCCCGTGGAAGCACTGGACCGGATCGCCTTCCTGCTGGAGCGCTCCGGGGCTCCCACCTACCGGGTACGGGCGTTCCGCACGGCGTCGGCGGCCGTCGCCGCGCTCGGTGAGCGGGGGACCCGGGAGCGGGCCGAGGCCGGTTCGCTGGAGTCGGTGCGGGGCCTCGGGCCGAAGACCGCGCAGGTCGTGCGGGAGGCGCTGGCGGACGAGGTGCCCGGGTATCTGCGGAGGCTGGAGGACGAGTCGGACGGCGGGCCGGCCGAGGGTGATGCGGGAACGCGGTTGCGCGCGGCGCTGCGCGGCGACTGCCACCTGCACTCGGACTGGTCGGACGGCGGCAGCCCCATCGAGGCGATGGGGCGTGCCGCCGCCGGTCTCGGCCACGAGTGGGCCGTGCTCACCGATCACTCCCCCAGGCTCACGGTCGCGCGGGGGCTGAGCGCGGAGCGGCTGCGCGAGCAGCTGGACGTGGTGGCGGAACTGAACCGGACCTGGGCGCCGTTCCGGCTGCTCACCGGCATCGAGTGCGACATCCTGCCGGACGGCTCGCTCGACCAGGAACCGGAGCTGCTGGACCGGCTCGATCTGGTGGTCGCCTCCGTGCACTCCAAGCTCCGGATGGAGGCGCGGCCGATGACCCGGCGCATGGTGACCGCCGTGACGAATCCGCTGGTCGACGTCCTGGGGCACTGCACAGGGCGGCTGCTGACGGGGCGTGACGGGGGCCGGGGCCGCCCCGAGTCGGAGTTCGACGCGGAGCAGGTGTTCGCGGCGTGTGCCGGGACCGGCACGGCCGTGGAGATCAACAGCCGGCCGGACCGACTGGATCCGCCGCGGCGGCTGCTGCGCGCAGCGGTCGAGGCGGGCACCCTGTTCGCCGTCGACTCCGACGCCCACGCCCCTGGCCAGCTGGACTGGCTGATCAACGGATGCGTCCGGGCGGAGGAGTGCGGCGTGCCCCCGTCCCGGGTCGTCAACACATGGAGTGCGGACGCCCTGCTGCGCTGGACGCGGAACCGGGAGCTGCCGAAGGGCTGAGCGGGGTGCGGGCCGCGGCGGTCCGGGGACTCTGCCCGTGCTGTGCGGACCGTGAGGTGCGACCTTGGAGTGGGACGCCCCGGCAGAGGAGAGGACGGCGATCACCGTGACCGTGACGGACCGGCACGAGGAAGTATCGGTGCAGCTCAGCGGTGCACCGGAGGACGCGGACGCCGTCTTCGGCGCGCTGCTCGCGGCGTACCCCTGCGACCGGGACGCCGAGGAGCACCCGCATCTGGTGGACCGGAGCGGCCACCCGACGATCTGGTCGGCCACCTACGACGTGGCACCCGCCGAGACGGCGGCGCCCGTGGCGGCCACGGCGCTCGGCGCGCCCGTGGCGGCCGAGCTGTCCGGCTCGTACGCGGCGGTGGATCGGCTCGCCCAGGCGCTCACCAGCGGTTTCGCGGTGGAGGTGGAGCACGCGGTGTCGGGGGACGGCGAGAAGCAGCTGCGGGTGCGGCTGGCCTCGTCGCCGGCGGCGAAGGGCTGACCCGGCCGTCGAACCGGCCGTCGAACCGGCCGTCGAACGGGTCGGCACAGGCGAGGTCGTCGAGGCTCCCTTGCATGCCTTGACAGGCATATAACCAGTGACGCATATTCGATGGCATGACGGACGCCATCTGGTCGGCCCTGGTGGATCCACACCGGCGGGCCGTGCTCGATCTGCTGCGTGAGGGCGACCGTGCGGTGGGCGAGCTGGTCGAGCTGCTCGGCCAGTCCCAGCCGAACGTGTCCAAGCATCTGCGGGTGCTGCGCGAGGCCGGGCTCGTCCGGGTGCGCAGACAGGCACAGCAGCGCATCTACGCGATCGAGCCCGGCCCGATCACGGAGCTCGACGCGTGGCTCGCCCCGTACCGGCGTCTGTGGAACGACCGTCTCGACGCACTGGGCCGCTATCTCGACGACGCAGACGGTGTCGGTGCACACACAGAGGAGCCACCATGAACCGCGGAACCTTCATCGACTTCGGGGGCCGCCCCGCCGTCCGCTTCGAACGCAGCTACCCGCACCCCGTGGAGCGGGTCTGGGCCGCCGTGTCCGAGCCGGAGGGGCTCGCCCACTGGTTCCCGTCGAAGGTCCGGATCGAACCGCACGAGGGCGGGAAGATCGAGTTCTCGGAAGACCCCAATCTGCCGGCGACGACGGGCACGGTACTGGTCTTCGAGCCGCCGCACCGGCTCGCCTTCACCTGGGAGGGCGACGAGATCCACCTGGAGGTGACGGCCGAGGGCGAGGGCTGCAAGGTGGCCCTCACCAACGTCCTGGCCGCGCGGAACACCGCGGCCCGCAACGCCGCGGGCTGGAGCGTGTGTCTCACCGAGCTGGACCGGCATCTGGCGGGCACCCGCTCCGAGGGCCCGCACAGCGAGTCGGCCGAGCCGTGGAAGCCGTACTACGACGCCTATGTCTCGGAGGGCATGCCGTCGGGCGCGGAGATTCCGGGCACGCCCCCGCAGGAGTCCTGAACGCCGGGCGCGCGGCCCGGCGCTCGGGACCCGCTGGTCCGGGGCCTAGGGAACCGGCCGTACGGGCAGCTCCTGGACGCTGTTGCCGACGAAACTGGCGTGCCGCGTGAGCTCCGGCTCCGTGGCGGCGAGGTCGAGCTCGGGGAAGCGGCTGAACAGCTGCTCCAGGGCGATGGTCGCCTCCATCCGGGCCAGCGGCGCGCCCAGGCAGTAGTGCGGCCCGTGGCCGAGCGAGAGATGGCGGGTCGCGGACTCGCGGGTGATGTCGAAGCGGTCGGCGTCCGGGCCGTGCGCGGCCTTGTCGCGCCCCGCGGCGGAGTATCCGGCGAGGACCGGGGTGCCCTTGGGGACGACCGTCCCGTCGAGGGTGAGGTCCCGCGTCGGGTAGCGGAAGGGGAAGTAGCTGACCGGGCTGTCCCAGCGCAGCGTCTCCTCGACCACGTCGGTCCAGCTCGCCTTGGCCGAGCGGACCAGCGCCAGCTGGTCGCGGTGCGCGCACAGCGCACGGACGGCGTTCGTGATCAGGTTCAGCGTGGTCTCGTGGCCGGCGATGATCATCAGCAGCAGTGTGCCGATCAGCTCCTGCGGGCTGAGCCGGTCGCCGTCCTCCTCACGGGCGGCGATCAGCGCGCTCGTGAGGTCGTCGCCGGGGTCCTTCATCCGGGCGGCCGCGACGGTGCTGAGCACTTCCACCAGTTCCCTGTTGGCGGCCATCGCCTCCTTGGGGCCGATGTCGGTGGCGACGACCTGGTTCGACAGATGGTGCAGCCGCTCGTGGTACTCGGCGTCCACGCCGAGCAGTTCGCAGATGACGCCCATCGGCAGCGGCATCGCGAAGTGCCGGCGCAGATCGGCGACGCCACCGCCGTCCGTGGCGGCCCGGCCGAGTCCGTCCAGCAGTTCGGCGGTGACCGTCTCGATCCGGGGCCGCAGCTCGGCCACCCGGCGCGCGGTGAACGCCTTGCTCACCAGCGAGCGCAGCCGCCGGTGGTCGTCGCCGTCGGCGGTGGTCATGCCCTGTACGGTCGCGAACGTCTTCAGCGGCCATCCGTCGGCTATCCGGCCCTCGCGCAGCGCGGTGAAGTGCCCGGCGCCCTTGGCGACATCGGGGTGGGCGAGGAACTCCTTGAGCGCGTCGTGCCCGAGCACGGCCATGCCCGCCACGTCACCGGGCAGGACGACCGGGGTGACCGCGCCCCGGGCGAGCAGGCGGGCGTTGTCCGCGTGCGGGCAGCCGCCGGCCGGGTCCATCCGGTGCGGGGTGGTGGGTGAGGTGCTCAACGGGGCTCTCCTGTCTGTGGCGCTGCGTGGGTGGGACGGTCTGCGCGGTCCGGCCGTGGGTGCCGCCGCGCGAGGGGCAGCTGGGGGTCGGTGAACCGCACGGGCAGCGCGGCGAGCCCCTTGCTCCACGGGGAGGAGATCCAGGCCAGCTCCGACTCCTCGACGGCCAGCTCCAGATCGGGCAGCCGGTGCCGGATCGTGTCCACCGCGGTACGGGTGATCAGCCGGGCCGGGTCCTGCGCGGGGCAGGTGTGCGGTCCCGCCCCGAACGCGAGATGGGATCGGTTGCCGGCGACGGGACTCCCGCCGGGGGGCAGCACCGACGGGTCGGCGTTGGCCGCGGCGAGTCCGAGGACGAGCATGTCCCCGGCCTTGATGGACTGGCCGCCGAAGGTCAGGTCACGGGTCGCGTACCGGGCGGGGAAGTTCTGCGTGGGCGGGAAGCGCCACAGCACCAGGTCGAGGGCGTCGTCGACGCTGAGGTGACCGCCTGTCAGCGAGGAGCGGAACGCCGGGTCGCAGAGCAGGATGCGCAGGGTCGTGGCGATCCAGTTCACGGTGGTCTGGTTGCCCGCGACGAACATCACCACCAGGTTGTGCAGCACCTCCTCGTCGGTGAGCCGGGCCGGGTGGTGCAGCAGTGCGGACGTGACGTCGTCACCGGGTCTGGACCGCTTTTCGTCGATCAGCGCCAGCAGGATCGCGTTCATCCGCCGGCTCGCGTTGGCCGAGTCCGCGTTGGCGACGACCATGCCGGCGATGGCGTGGACGAGTCGCTGGCCGGTCCGGTCGTCGAGGCCGAGGAGCCCGGTGATGACCTGCATGGGCAGCTTGCGCGCGTAGTGCGGTACGAGGTCGGCCTCGCGGCGGTCGGCGAACGACGCGATCAGCCGCTCGGCCGCCGCCCGTACGCCGCGCCGCAGTTCGTGCCCGTTGATACCGGCGAGCGCGTCGGAGACGGCGGCCCGCATCCGGCGGTGCTGCTGGCCGTCGGCGAACAGCAGCGCGGGCCGCCAGCCGACGAACGGCAGGATCGGCGAGTCCGCGGGCACCCGTCCTTCGCGCAACAGGCTCCAGTGGCGCGGGTCGTGGGAGAAGTCCTGCTCCTCGCGGGTGAGCCGGAGCAGCTCACGGTGGCCGAGGACGAGCCAGGCCGTGATGCCGGGAGCGACGGTGACGGGGGCCACCGGGCCGTGGGTGCGGCGGAGTTCCTCGTACAGGGCGGGCATCGCGTCGCCGTCGAGATGCGGCCCGTACAGCGCGGTGGCGGCGGGGCGGCGCCCGCCGAAGCCGTCGGCCGGGGGCGGCGAATAGCCGTGCGGGGTGGTCATGAGGACTCCGTGGCGGCGTCGATGAGATGGCGTACGAGAGCGATCAGGGCACGGACCGAGGAGTGGGCGTCGCGTGCGTCGCAGGCGACCAGCGGGGTGTTCGGCAGCAGGTCGAGCGCCGTGCGCAGGTCGTCCTCGGTGTGCTGCGGGCTGCCGGGGAACACGTTGACCGCGACGGCGAACGGAAGGTCGAGGTCCTCCAGGTTGCCGAGGGCCCCGAACGAGGCGGCCAGATCGCGGGTGTCGATGAGCGCGAGCGCGCCGAGCGCGCCCTTGGCCAGGTCCCGCCAGGCGGGCAGGAACCGCTGCTGGCCCGGAGTACCGAACAGATAGAGCACCAGTTCGTCGGCGACCGTGATCCGGCCGAAGTCGAGGGCGACGGTGGTGGTCGTCTTGGCGCGCTCGCCGCCGGTGTCGACGCGGGCGCCGGCCCGGGTCATCACCGCCTCGGTGGACAGCGGACGGATCTCCGAGACGGTCCCGATGAGCGTCGTCTTGCCGACGCCGAGGGGGCCCACGACGAGGATCTTCGCGGCGCCGGCGACGCTCGACGTCAGGTACTTGCCCGCCTGCGCGGCGCCCGGCTCCGCCGCGGACGCCGGGGCTCCCACGGACGCCGGCGGGGCCGTCGGCGCGGCATCCGGGACCCGGTCGTCAGAGACGGCTTTCGAGGCCATGGAGGACCTTTCTCAGCATGGTCACATCGGCGCGTTCGGCCGGGGGGACGGGCGGTCGGGTCACGATCAGGCCCCAGTCGATGAGATCGGCGAGCAGCACCTGGACCACCGAGGGCGGCTGGCCCAGGTACGCGGCCACCTCGGCGACCGACAGCAGGCCCTGACAGTGCGTCAGGATCATCAGGTGCTCGGGCAGGAGGGACTCCGGTGCGGCGGTGTCCGCGGCCATGACCAGGGTCTCCCAGGACAGCGGCGCGGCCCCGGTGCACGCCCGGCCGCCGGTGATCACGTACGGACGTACCGCGCGGGTGGTGGCCCGTCCGTCCGCGCGGTCCGTCATGAGGACGGACTCGCCGGTTCCCGCGGCTGGGTGCTCAGATGGGCGCCGATCTTCGCCACCAGCACCTGCATCTGCTGGGCGACGAGGCCGACGTCGGCCTCGGTGTCGGTGGCGACGGCGAGATGCGCCCCGGCGCCGGCGTGGGTGAACAGCACGAAACCGTGCTCCGTCTCCAGCATCAGCTGGCGCACTCCGGCACCGCCGCCGAACAGCAGCGCGGCGGTGGACCGTCCTGTCATGGTCATCGCGGCGCACGCGGCGGACAGCGACTCGGCCTCCGGCACGCCGAGCCGGGTGACGGGACCGGTGAGGTTCTCGGCGGAGTCGTGGCCGAGCCGCAGACCGTCCTCGGACACCACGACGGCGTGTCTGACACCCGGGATCTCGGTCAGCGGGCGCAGCATCCAGCCCAGGTCGGGCAGCCTCGTTATGGCTCCGGTCACGACCGGCCTCCCTCGTGATCGGTGTCGTCGGGCATGGGGGTGGTGGGCTCCAGGGCGGCGCGGCCGCGCCGCGAGCCGGAGACGACGCTGGCGATGGACGCGCGTGCGGCCTCCGGGGTCCAGCTGCCGTCGGGGGGCGCGGGCCGCGGTGCGGGGAGGGTCCGCTCCACGGCCGCTTCGCGGGCGCCGCGCCGGTTGCGGCGCCGCGGCAGTTCGCCCGGCCCCGGGGCCGGGAAGCCGCCTGGCACCGGCCCGGCGGCGTCGGGCGCGGGGAGGCCCGGCGCGGGATCCGCCGGGCGGGCCGTCGTGCGGGGCGGCTCGTACGGTGCGGGCTCCGGGGCCGCCGCGGGTTCCCGGCGGGGCGCGGTCAGCCGGGACAGCGGCTCGGTGAGCAGCCGGTGGGGTACGAAGGTGACGGCGCGCGTTCCGCCGTACGCCGAGGCGCCCGTCAGCTCGACGTTGAAGCCGAGCTCACGGGACCAGCGGCCGACGCAGGCCAGACCCAGACGGGGCACCGCGCCGAGTCTGGTCAGGTCCAGGTCGTCGCGGAGCTGGGCCGTCGCCTGGTGCAGGACGTCCGGAGGCATGCCGAGGCCCGCGTCGTCGATCTCGACGACCGCCCCGGCGCCCACCTCCCGTACCGTGACCACCACCTGGGTGCTGGAGGGCGAGAACACCGTGGCGTTCTCGAGGAGTTCGGCGACGGCGTGCATCAGGCCCTCGACGGCGGGCGGCACGACGTAGAGCGTCTGGCCGCCGTGCACTTCGACCCGGCCGAACTCGACGATGCGGGACTGCGCGCCGCGCACACAGTCGTACAGCGACACCGGACGCGTCTCCCGGCGGGCCGGCCAGATGCCGCACATCACGAGCAGTGTCTGGGCCTTGCGGGTCATCTGCGCGGCCGCGTGGTCGGCCTTCATCACCTCGGCCATCAGCCGGGGGTTCTCGATCGAGCGCTCGACCTTGTCCAGAACTTGCTGTTGGACCGTGGCCATCGCGTGCATGGTGCGGGCGACGGATTCGAACGCGGACTGCACGGAGTCGCGCAGGGCGCGCTCCCTGCGTACGGCCTCGTCCGAGCCGAGCGCGGTGACGACCGCGGCGAGTGCCCGCGCGAACTCGGCTCCGGTGTCGGCCTCCGTGGCGACCGGTCCGGGAACGCCGTCCAGCCGCTGACCGGTCCGGGTCCGCTCGGCGATGGCCGGGACGCGAACGGCGGCGAGATGCTCGATCTCGGCGCCGCGGGCCGCGGCCAGCTGCGCCGCCCTCGCCCGTTCGAACCGCTCGGAGGCCAGCCTGCGGCGCAGGGATAACGCCCAGATCAGCAGCGACAGCGCGACGATCGCGCCGCCGCCCGCAGTCAGCAGGGCGCCCATGACACGTTGCTTCGGGATACGGCGACCACGGAGAACGAGCCCCTTCCAGACCACGCACGGGCTCCCCGGGCTATCGGGGGCATCCAGATCTTACGGTCAATCGGCCATGACCGAACGCCGGTTGTGCAACTACCGTCACTTTCCGCCAACGTGAGCGGGAGATGTGAATGGCTTTCGGTGCCGGTTTGTCGCATAGTGTGAGCGCGGCTCCGCCTCGCCCTCCGCGAGTGCGACGGCAACCGGGCGATCAGAGGTGCGGATCGATGCGTGCGCGGCGTGCGTCAGCGGTTCCCGCCGTCCTGCTCCTCGTCCTGCTCGCCCTGTTCGGCGGCGGTGCCTTCACCGCGCCGGCGCCCGTCGTGGGCGCGGCCCCGCCGGTGTCCGTGAGCGCGCCGGACGCCGCCGCTCCCTCGCGACACCTCACGCGGCTCCTGCGCGCCGACAGCACCCGGACCCGGCAGGACGGGCCGGGGCGCACAGCGGCCGAACAGCCGTACTCCGCCCGGTCGTCGCTCCTCCCGCCTGGACCCGGTGCAGTCACTCCGTCCCTGCCGCACCTGCCCGTCCCGTGGCACGGCATGCCGCGGGCCCTCCCGGCGCACGACACCGCCCGGACGGCGGCCCCCGTAGCACTGCCGTACGTCCGCGGCCCTCCGGGGACGGCCGGTATCCGGTCCCGTCCCACATCACTGCCGGTACGCCCTTCCTGAGGGCGCCCGGCGCCCTCACGGAGGAAACCCATGACCCGCACCACCGTGGTGCGGGCAGTGCTGGCTGCGCTCGTACTGCTCGCATCCGTCGTCATCGCGCTCACCCAGTCCCCCAGACTCGGCCTGGATCTCCAGGGCGGCACCCGCATGGTGCTCCAGGCCCGTGACTCCGCGTCCGCCGAGGCGGACGCGGACACCACCGACCGCACCATCGAGGTACTGCGCCACCGCATCGACGCGCTCGGCGTCTCGGAGCCGACCCTCACCCGCTCCGGCGAGAACCGCATCGTGGTCGAACTGCCCGACGTCCAGGACCCCCGCAAGGCGTCCGAGGTCCTCGGCCGCACCGCCCAGCTGAGCTTCCACGCCGTCGAGGAGCCCGCCCCCGAACGCGGGGACGGACAGCGGGTGCTGCCCGACGAACGGGGCCGGCCGGTCCGGCTCGGCGCGGCCGAGCTGTCGGGAGCGGGGGTCGAGGACGCCGTGGCCGCCTTCGACACCCAGCAGGGAACGGGCTGGCACGTCGCCCTGGACTTCCACCGGGACGCCGCGCGCGACTGGGCACGGCTGACCGGTCGGGCCGCCTGCCACCCGGTGCAGGACGACCGCCGCCGCGTGGCGATCGTCCTGGACGACAAGGTGATCTCCTCCCCGCAGGTGGACCCTTCCGTCGGCTGCGGTTCCGGAATCGCGTCCGGCTCCACACGTATCACCGGCGCCTTCGGCGCCACGGAGGCCAAGGAACTCGCCCTGCTCATCAAGGGCGGGGCGCTTCCGGTACCGGTCGACACCGTGGAGCAGCGGACCGTGGGCCCGACGCTCGGCGCGGAGGCGATCAGCGCCGGGGCCCGGGCCGCCGCGATCGGTGCGGCCCTCACCGCCCTGTTCATCACCTTCGTCTACCGGCTCTTCGGCGCACTGGCGGCGGTCGCGCTCGCGGCGTACGGCGTCATCTCGTACGCCGCGCTGGTGGCCCTCGGCGTCACCCTGACCCTGCCCGGACTGGCCGGTTTCGTCCTCGCGATCGGCATGGCCGTGGACGCCGACGTGCTGGCCTTCGAACGGGCCAGGGAGGAGTACGCGAACGGTGCGCGCCGCTCCCTGCGCAGCGCGGTGACGGCCGGCTTCCGCAACGCGTGGAGCGCGGTCGCCGACTCCAACGCCACCACACTGCTCGCGGCCGGGCTGCTGTTCCTCCTCGGCTCCGGTCCGGTGAAGGGCTTCGGCATCACCCTCGCGATCGGCGTCGTCGTCTCGATGTTCTCCGCCCTGGTCATCGCCCGGGCCCTGACCGACGTCGCCGCCCGCATCCGCTTCGTCTCCGACTACCGGGACGTCAACGGCGTGGGCCGACCGGGACGGGTGAGGACCTTTCTGATCCGGCGCCGACCGCGGCTCTTCCGCGCTCCCCGGCGCTGGCTCGCCGTATCGGCGGCGCTCGTCGCTGTCGCCGTCCTCGGCATCGTCGTGCGCGGAGTGAACCTCGGGGTGGAGTTCACCGGAGGCAGACTCGTCGAGTACGCCACGGCCCGCCCGGTGGACGCCGGCACCGCCCGTGACGCGATCGCGGACGCCGGATTCGCCGACGCCGAGGTGACCACGGCGGACGGCCGGGACATCTCCGTACGCGGCGACATCGACCACGACGGGGTGGTGGCGATCGGCGGCGCACTCGCCGAACACGGCGGCGGCAGGGCGACGAAGGTCCGCGACGAACTGATCGGCCCCAGCCTGGGCGAGGAACTGCGGCGCAACGCCCTGATCGCGCTTGCCGTCGCCGTGGCCGCCCAACTGGTCTATCTGGCGGCCCGGTTCCGCTGGACGTTCGCGGTGGGGTGCGTCGGCGCGCTCGTGCACGACGTGATCATCGTGATCGGCGCCTTCGCGTGGCTGGGCCGGCCGGTCGACGGCGTCTTCCTCGCCGCGCTGCTCACCGTCATCGGCTACTCGGTGAACGACTCGGTGGTCGTGTTCGACCGGATCAGGGAGCTCCGGCGCAAGGGCCGGGGCGCCGCGCTGCCCGCTCTCGCGAACACGGCGGTCCTGCAGACCGTTCCCCGAACGGTCAACACGGGGATGGGCGCGCTGTTCATCCTCGGCGCACTGGCCGTGCTGGGCAGGGACTCACTGGGCGGCTTCGCGCTCGCGCTGCTCATCGGCGTCTGCGTGGGCACGTACTCGTCGGTGCTGACGGCAGTCCCCGCGGCGCTGGTCCTCGAAGGCCGGTGGGCGGCGCCCGTCGCCGCGGCGGACAGGCGCTCGCGTCCCGCGTCGAGGCGCCGTGATCCGAGCGACAACGGGGCGCGCGTCTGACCCGGGAGCCGCTCCTGCCGGTGCCGGTTCCGTGCCCACTGCGGGCAGGAGCCGGCACCGGACCCCGGCCGGGACGCCGGCGCCTCTGCCGACGCGTTCCGATGCGGTCCGCCCCAGCCGGCCGTGGACCGGTCGTGCTCCGGGCGGAACTCCGTGGCCTGCCGGGTCAGGACATCCCGGCCGCCTCGATCGCCTTCGCGAGCTTGGAGGTCTGACGCCCGTGGAGATCGTTCGGCAGGTCGGCCTTCTTCGGATCCAACAGGTTGAGCGTGAAGAACACGGCCACGTTCCGGCCCTGCCGCACGGCCGTGACCTGCATGGGCATCGCCGAGCCCTGCGCCGTTCCGGTCATCCTCCAGGCCACCGACTCATCGCCGCCCTCGGGGGCCTCCTCCTCCTTCACGGCCACGTACTTCACGGTGGACCCGCCGCTGTTCCCGGTGGTCGAGAAGCCGGCGCCGCAGGTGGCGAGGGCCTTGCGGACGTCCGCGACCGTCCGCCGGGCGTCGTCGCCCTCGTACGAGAACAGGCTGACGGTCACGGTCAGGCCGGGATTGCCGGTGGACACGAAGGACCGGCTCGCGAAGTCGACGGCCTCGGGGGTACGGGCCGTGCCGGACGCGGTCATGTCCGCGAGAGGGCGGCACTCCTCCCGGTCGGCCTGCGGCCGCAGCTCCGAGGGGCTGATCTCCTGGGCCTGGTAGGAGCGCAGTTCGGATTGGGTGACGAGCGCTTTCCTGATCGTGTCGCCGCGGAGCACGGCCAGGCCCGCGGCGGCCTTCTGCGGGCCGGCGAGGGGTTTGCCGGAGGGCGAGGACGAGCCCTGTCCGTCGGAGGAGCCGGTGCAGCCGGTCAGCAGCGCGGCGGTCGCGGCACCCGCGAGGGCGAGCGCGCCGCTGCGCCGCAGGGCCGGGAGCGTGATGTGGGGCATGGGGATCCTGTCGGTCGGTACGGCGGCGGGCGGCTCGCGGCTCCCGGCTCCTGGTGTGCCGGGCGCCCGTACCATCAAGCGCACTCCGCCGCCCGCGGATGACGAGTGGCGAGGAAAGTGTGGCGCGCGTCACGCCTCGAAACCGGTAGGGGCCGTGCGGGGTTGGGCCGTTCCGGTGGCCGTGCGGGCGGGATTCACCGGACCCGCCGTACGACATGCGGGAGGTACTGCTTGCGGTCGAGGGGATTGTGGTCCGTGCGCGGCCGGGCCGGAGGCGTGCCGGTGACCGGGTCGCCGATGCGGATGCCGTCCAGTCCCCAGAGTTCGCCGATCTGCCCTGCGGAGACCGAGGGTGACAGATCGTCCGAGCCGCGATCCTCTCCCCCGCCGGGCCCCGTTCGACCTTGAAGGCGGTGCCGGACACCGGCCCCTCGGCGTCGCCCTCGGCAGCGGGCAGAAGTCCCGCGATGCCGGTCGTGAGGTCGTCCACGCCCGCGCCCGTCATGGTTGAGCCGAAGAAGACGGGATGCACCAGCGCCTGCCCGGTCTGGGTCACGGTGTGCAGCAGCCGCTCGGTCAGGCTCGTCCTGCCGGCGTCGACATGCGCCAGAATCCCCGGGATCCGTGTGCGCACTGCGTGTCATGTCCTCTGGACAGGCGGAAAGTGCCTTCGTGCGGAACATGAACGCAGTGCGCGTGACCGGCTCCTCTGCAGTGGCTGTTGTCGGCAGTGCAGCAGACGGCCGGATCGGGGGCAATCGAGTCTGCGCTAGCCGGCCGTGGGCACCGGCTCCCCCGCCCGCAGGACGCCGATCAGCGAGGTGACCGTCTCGGCCATGGCGCGCCGCCCGACCGAGAGGTACTTACGGGAGTCCACCGCGTCGGCGTTCGCGGCCAGGTACTCACGGATGGCGCCGGTCATGGCGAGGTTCAGCGCGGTGCCGATGTTGACCTTCGCGATCCCGCCCGACACGGCCGCCGACAGTTCTCCGTCCGGTACGCCCGAGGAGCCGTGCAGCACCAAGGGCACGTCCAGTGCCCCGGCCAGCCGGGCCAGCAGCTCGTGGTCGAGCGATGCCGTGCGGGCCGTCATCGCGTGGCTGCTGCCGATGGCGACGGCGAGCGCGTCCACGCCGGACTCCTCGACGAACGTCCTGGCCTCCCCCGGTTCGGTACGGGCCCCGGGGGCGTGCGCGTCGCGCGGCGGAGCGCCGTCCTTGCCGCCGACCTCGCCCAGTTCGGCCTCGATCCAGAGGCCGTTGGCGTGCGCCCAGTCGGCGGCGGACCGGGTCGAGGCGAGGTTGTCCGCGTACGACAGGTGCGCGGCGTCGTACATCACCGAGCTGAACCCGGCGTCGGCGGCCTGCCGCAGCAGTTGCCCGCTGGTGACGTGGTCCAGGTGGAGCGCGACGGGTACCGCGGCCTCCTCGGCCGCCGCCACGGCGGCCCTGGCGAGCGGACGGACGCGGTTGTAGCGGTACTTCACCGCGTTCTCGCTGATCTGGAGGACGACGGGCGAACCCGCGGTCTCCGCCCCGGCGATGACGGCCTCGGCGTGCTCCAGCGTGATGATGTTGAAGGCGGCCACGGCGCGGCGTTCCGCGGCGGCCTCGGCTACCAGCGTTCCGGTCTCGGCGAGCGGCATCGGTCAGGCTCCGGAAAGGATGACGGAACGGGTGAGATGGCGCGGGCTGTCCGGGTCCAGGCCGCGCGCCTCGGCGACGGCGACGGCGAGGCGCTGGGCGCGTACCAGCTCGGCGAGCGGGTCGAGTCCGCCGGCGACCCACATCCCGCCGGTGGCGTGCACCTCGTCGGCCAGCCCGGCGGGAGCGTCGCCGATCATCCAGGTGGCGGTGCCGCGCGTGGTGACGCTGATCGGGCCGTGCCGGTACTCCATGGCCGGGTACGCCTCGGCCCAGGAGGACGACGACTCCCGCACCTTGAGCGCCGCCTCGCTGGCGAGGCCGACGGTCCAGCCGCGGCCGAGGAAGGTGAACTGCGAGCAGCCGGCGAGCCATTCGGGGAGCGGCTCCGCCAGGGCGTCACGGGCGTCGTCCACGACCGCGTCGGAGTGCAGCCCGGCGTGCGCACGCAGCAGGGTGAGGGCGGTGGTCGCGAACCGCGTCTGGACCACGGACCTCTCGTCGGCGAAATCGAGGACGACCGTCTCGTCGGCGACGGTCATCACGGGCGTGGCGGGGTCGGCGGTGATCGCGGTCGTACGGGTCCGTCCGCGCAGCCGGGCGAGGAGTTCGAGCACCTCGGTGGTGGTACCGGAACGGGTGAGGGCGACGACCCGGTCGTAGGTGCGGCCGACCGGGAACTCGGAGGCGGCGAAGGCGTCCGACTCGCCCTGGCCCGCTCCTTCGCGCAGCGCCGCCGCCGCCTGACTCATGAACAGGGACGTCCCGCAGCCGACGAAGGCCACCCGCTCGCCCGCAGCCGGAAGCCCCCCGACCTGGCTCGCGGCGAGTTCCGCGGCCCGGTTCCAACACTCGGGCTGGCTCGCCAGCTCGTTCGCGACATGGCTCATGTCCGCGCTCCACCTTTCAAAGTGTGTGCATCTTTTTGCAAGATAGCGCGAGCTTTCAAGCATCTTCAAGCATTGCGGCGAGTGATGTGCGATAAAGTCACGACGAACGTTCGAGGAAGGGAGCGCCGGATGTCACGCGACGCCCGCTGGAAGGCACTGCTGGAGCTACTGGTCGAGCAGGGCAGGCTGGACGTCGAGGAGGCAGCGGCGGCACTGGACGTCTCGGCCGCGACCATCCGGCGCGACTTCGACCAGCTCGCCGAGCAGCAGATGCTCGTACGCACCCGTGGCGGCGCCGTCGTGCACGGAGTCTCGTACGAACTCCCCCTGCGCTACAAGACATCGCGGCACGCGGAGGAGAAGCACCGCATCAGCGCGGCGGTCGCCAAGCTCATCTCGCCCGGGGAGGTGGTCGGCTTCACCGGTGGCACCACGACCACCGAGGTCGCCCGGGCGCTGGCGGCGCGCCCCGATCTGGCCACGGGCTCCCCGGCACTCACGATCGTCACCAACGCCCTCAACATCGCCAACGAGCTGGCGATCCGCCCCCAGTTCAAGATCGTCGTCACGGGCGGGGTGGCACGTCCCCAGTCGTACGAGCTCATCGGCCCGCTCGCCGACGGGGTGCTCAGCCAGATCACCCTGGACGTCGCGGTCCTCGGGGTGAACGCGTTCGACGTGGTCCACGGCGCCGCCGCCCATGACGAGGACGAGGCCGCGATCAACCGGTTGCTGTGCGAGCGCGCGCAGCGGGTGGTCGTCGCCGCGGACTCCACCAAGCTGGGCGCCCGCGCCTTCGCCCGCATCTGTGCCACGGAGGAGGTCGACACCCTGGTCACGGACGCCGCCGTGACCGAGGAGGCCGCCGCCCGCTTCACGGAGGCGGGTGTGACGGTGGTCCGGGCGTAAGGGCGCGATCCTGGTCCGGGCCTGACCGTCGGCCGGTGCGGCGGTCGCCCGGGCCCGAGCGTCGGCCGGGTGCGACGGCTGTCCCGCAACAGCCCTCGGCAGGGCTATAACTGACTCATGATCATGCACGTGGTAGCGCTCGACGACTGGCTCGCCATCCCGGAACGGGCCTACGCCCCCGCGTCCCTTTCCGCGGAGGGTTTCGTCCACTGCTCACCCGACGAAGCCACCACCCTCGCGGTCGTCGACGCCTACTACCGTGACGTGCCCGGCCCGTTGATGGCCCTGCTGATCGACGAGACGAAGCTCCTCGCCCCGGTCCGCCTCGAACCCGCGGGCTCGGCACCGCCACCGGGCGTCGCACCCGGCACCCTCTTCCCGCACGTCTACGGCCCGATCGACCGCACGGCGGTCGAGGGCATGGTGGAGATCCAGCGCGACGGGACCGGCCGGGCGGTGGGCTTCACCCCCTGGGCCTGACGGGCGGCGGCACGTTCGGACCGCTTTCCCCGGGTCAGATGTCCTTGTCCTGGGGTGGTGGCCAGCGGCGGGCCGCACCGCTGCCGGGGACGAGACGGTCCACCACCTCGGCCAGCTCGCTGCACGCCAGCTCGATCTTGTGGCGGACGGTGTACTGCTCGGTGACGATCGCGGAGAGCAGCAGTCCGGTCAGCGCCGCCGAACCGTTGAGGGCCTGCAGCGTGCTCATGATCGCGAGAAGGCTGTGTCCGGAGAACGGCCCCGTCACATCGGTGGCGGCCGAGATCGCCACGACCGACACGATCAGGACGCAGGGCGCGGCCCCGATCAGCTGGAAGCGCAGCGCCGCCCACATCAGCAGCGGGAACACGAGGAACAGCAGCGTGAGCGCGGTGTGGGTGACGGCGATGGTGACGACGGCGACGCTGAGGAGCAGGAAGCCGGCCTCCACCCACCGGGCGGGACGCATGCCCTTGGGCCATCGGACCGTGCGGCAGACCAGCAGCAGAGGGGTCACGACCAGGACGCCCATGGCGTCCCCGGCCCACCATGCCGACCAGATCTGCCAGAAGTCGTCGGTCGCGAGCACGCCGGCGAGCACGAGCACACCGGCCCCGACGGTCGCGCTGATCAGCATCCCGGCCAGTGCCCCGATGAACACGAGCGCGAGGCCGTCCCGCAGCCGGTCGAGCTGGGTGCGGAAACCGACCCGCCGGAGCATCAGGTATGCGCAGACCGGGGCGAGGGTGTTCCCGGCGAGGACGCCGAGGGAGTAGGTCTCGAACGGGCTGATGACGAGGATGAGCAGGAAGGTGCCGAGGGCGATCCCCGGCCAGACCCGGAGCCCGAACCAGAGCAGACAGGTCAGGGCGATGCCCGTGGGCGGCCAGAGCGGGGTGACGACCGCACCTCCGACGTCCACCTGCAGCGTGAGCCCGACGCGTCCCGCCACGAAGTAGACGGCGGCGACGGCGAGCATCAGGAGGACGACTGCGCCGCTACGGCGGATTTCCTGGATACGGGCCACAGCAGTCATCTCACAACGCCGCCGCGCCCCGCACCCGCGTGACACGCGCCGCCGGGCCCGACGGCACCGGTGCGCCGGAGGTACCTCCGGTGGCTACCCCACGCCGCCCGCCGGCCCGGCCGGCGCCGCGTCATGGCAGAGCACCAGCACCGCGGCGTCGTCCGTGTGGCCGGTGAACTCGGCCGCCTTCATGACCTCGGCCGCCAGGACGTCGGCCCCGGCGCCGATTCCGGCCGCCACCACCCGGGTCACCCGCGCGAGGCCCGCCTCGATCGGCACGGCGGGCCCTTCGATCACCCCGTCCGTCAGCAGCACGAAGGCGCCGCCCTGGGTCAGTCTGCGCGTGGTCACCGGGTACGCCTCGCCCGGCTCGATACCCAGCGGCAGCCCGCCGGGGTCCTGCGCGGCCTCGCACCAGCCGTCGGCCGTGCCCCAGACGGCCGGGACATGACCGGCCCGGGCGCTCTCCAGCACCCACGTCGTCGGGTCGAAGCGGAGAAAGGTACAGGTCGCGAAGAGATCTCGGGCCACCGACACCAGCAGGTCGTTGGCCCGTCCGAGCACCTCGCCCGGGTCGGTCGCCGCCAGCGCCACGGCACGCAGACCTATGCGTATCTGCCCCATGAAGGCCGCGGCCTCGACGTCATGGCCCTGTACGTCGCCGATGGAGAACCCCAGCGAACCGTCGGGCATCACGAAGCCGTCGTACCAGTCGCCGCCTATGTCGAGTCCGTCGCGGGCGGGAGCGTACCTGGCCGCCGCCCGCAGTCCCGGCACGCACGGCAGCGTCTCCGGAAGCATCTCCCGCTGAAGCGCCTCGGCCAGGTCGACGCGGGCACGCTGCTCCTCGGCGCCCTGTCGCGCCTGTGCGGTGAGCAGCCCGAGGGTCGTCAAGAGGTCGTCGGCGCTCGCCGACCGCGGAAGACGACGCGGCGTCATGGACCTCTCCGGAGTGCATCCGTTCCTGCGCCCTGCGGAAACCGTCGTTCATTTTACTTCCGGTGCGGTACGACCGCGTGATGAACAGCTCTGTAGTCAACAAAATGACTAGACACATTGTTGAGTAGTGAGTGAGGAACCGTGATGGAGACCGCAGACCGTTTCCGGGCCGCCGTGGAGAAGCGCGACCTCGGCGCGCTGGACGACCTGTTCACCGAGGACGTACGCCTCTACAGCCCGGTCAAGTTCACGCCCTTCGAGGGCAGGGCCATGGTCCTGGGGCTGTTCGGCGTACTGCTGCGCACGTTCGAGGGGTTCCACTACGTCGGGAGGTTCGACGGCACGGCCGAGACCAGCGCGGACGGCACCGAGGCCCCCTCGGAGATCCTGATGTTCCGGGCCGAGGTGCAGGGCAAGCAGATCCACGGCATCGACCTGCTGCAGTTCGACGACGCGGGCAGGATCAAGGAGTTCACGGTGATGGTCCGCCCGCAGTCGGCGGTGCACGCGCTGGGCGAGGCGGTCCTCGCGGGCCTGGTCGCCGACGGGCTCGTACCGGAGCAGCAGCCATAGGATCACCCCCGGGGATCTCCTCACGGAGATCCCCGCTTCGGGGGAACCGAGCCCGGGAGGCGACGCAGGTGACCGCACCGACAGCTGACAGCACGAAGGCCCGTCCCACGGTGGCCCTGCTGGGCACCGGGATCATGGGCGCGGGCATGGCGCGCTCCCTGATGCGCGCGGGCCTGCCCGTCCGGGTCTGGAACCGCACCCGGGAGAAGGCGGAGGCACTGGTGGCGGACGGGGCGTACGGTGCCGCGTCGCCCGCCGAGGCGGTCGACGGCGCGGATGTGGTGCTGACCATGCTCAACGACGGGCCCCGGGTGCTCGCCGTCATGCGCGAGGCGGCGGACGGTCTCGCGGCCGGCACGGTATGGGCCCAGTCCGCCACGGTCGGCGACGCCGCGACGAGCGAGCTGGCCGGCTTCGCTCGCGAGCGGTCCCTCACGTTCGTGGACGCGCCCGTGCTCGGCAGCCGACAGCCGGCCGAGCAGGGCGAACTGCTGGTCCTGGCGGCGGGCCCGGCCTCCGCACAGGACGTCCTCACCCCGGTGTTCGACGCCGTGGGACGGCGGACTCTCTGGGTGGGGGACGACGGTGCCACCGCGGCGGCGAGCAGGCTGAAGCTGGTGCTGAACAGCTGGGTCTCGGCGCTCAACCACGCCGCGGCCGAGGCGATGAGCCTGGCCCGCGGGCTGGACGTCGACCCGCAGGCGTTCCTCGACGCCGTGGCCGGCGGGGTGCTGGACAACGGCTATCTGCGCGTCAAGGCCGCGGCGATCCTGGCCGACGACTTCTCCCCCAGCTTCACCGTCACCAACGCGCTCAAGGACGGCCGGCTCATCGTCGAGGCCGGCGAGCGCGCGGGGGTGCGGCTGGACCTCGCACAGGGCGGCGTGGCGCGCTTCGAACGAGTGGAGCGCGACGGGCGCGGCGGGGACGACATGGCCGCGTCCTACTTCGCCTCGTTCGACTGACGATCCGGCCGACGAGCCGGCCGACGAATCGGCGGACGAATCGGCGGACGACCGACGATCCGGTCGACGAGCCGTCCGTGTCCACCTCGTCCGGCAGACGGCAGGTTCACGCCTGCGGCGCCTGCGGCGGCGGTTCGTACGGTTCTCCGGTGAGCCTGCGCCGTACCTCGTACTCGTGGAAGAGCCGCCCCACGAGCGCCCCTCCGTAGACGACGAAACCCACCCCGACCAGCCAGGACTGAAGGACCAGCACGGTCCCGATCGACCCGTACGTCACGGCGTTCGTCGCGATCAGGGGCGAGAACACGAACTGGGAGAAGACCCGCAGCCCGAGCAGCCCGACCGCCGTCGCCACGGCCCCGGGGACCAGCGCGCGCCAGCGGAGCCGGCCGCACAGCAGCAGCCACTGCGACCACCAGAAGAAGACGAACGTGCCCAGCAGGTCGACGGCGGGCACCAGCACCCTCTCCAGCGTGGAGGCTTCCGCCGGGGTGGGTGTGTTGACGAAGAGCAGCAGCGCGACCACCAGTACCGCGAGCCAGACGACGTGCCGCCACATCGTGTGCCATCGCGCCGTCGGCAGGTCCCACACGCGCTCGTAGCCGGTCTGTACGGCGGATCCGAACGTCACCCCGAACGCGGCCAGCGCGGCGAGACCGAACGCCGTGGTCCGCTGCAACGCCTCCCCCGGCCGGCCGAAGAGGTCCTCCACCTCCTCCTGCGACACCTGCGACGACACACCGAGCCCCTGCACGAGCCATTTGGCGAAGCCCTTACCGCTCGCCGGGTCTGCCGCGGCGACGACGACCAGCAGCGGTACGAGAGTGAGGAAGCAGAGCGCCGCGAACCCCATGGCGCGGTGCAGCAGCTCCATCTCGCGCCCTCGGTTCCAGGCGAGCCCGGCCACCGAGGTCATCAACCGGCCGTAGAGCCGTGCGAACCAGTGACCGCGGCGCGCCCGGTCGTGGTCCGGCTCGCCGAATCTGAAGGGCATGTGCCCTCGCCTACCCGTAAGCGCGACGTGACCAGTCCGGTGTGCCCCCGAACGGGTGTCGCCTGCGAACCGCTCCCGTCCGGGCCGGTTCCACGTGGCTCCACCCGGTCGGTGACCGGTCGCCCCTTGCGGCGACCCAGTGTTAGAACTGGGACATGATCGGACGTCCCCGCCGGTCCTGGCTGACGGCGGTCATGCCGTCCAGCCGCCCGCGCTCGCGCGATCAGCGCGAGCGCCCGGGGTGGCGTCGTCGTCTGCAGTCGGCCCTGAGCGTGCACAGCCTCGCCACCCAGGTGTTCCTCCTGCAGGCGATCGTGGTGATCCTGCTCGTCATCGCCGCGGCGGTCGCCCTGGTCCTGCAGGCGAAGTACGACAGCTACGAGGACGCCCACAACCGCTCTCTCGCGGCGGCGGAGACGTTCGCGCACGCGCCCGGCACCGCCGAAGCCCTCGAGTCCGGCGACCCGACCGCCGCCCTGCAGTCCGCCACCGAGAAGGCCCAGCGCGGCGCCGGGGTCGACTTCATCTCCGTACTGGGCAAGGACGGGATCCGCTACACCGACCCGGAGCCGCAGCTGATCGGACAGCGGGTGGAGGGCGACATCTCGCGGGCGGCCGCGGGAGAGTCGTTCACCGAGAGGTTCGAGGGCGAGCCGCACAACGCGGTGCGGGCCGTCGTCCCCGTGCTGGACTCCGGCAGGCGCGTCGTCGGCCTCGTCACCGCCGGCATCCAGGTCGCGAACGTCGGCGATCTGCTGGACCGGCAACTGCCCGTCCTGCTCACCTCGGCCGCCGGCGCGCTGGTGCTCGCCACCGGCGGGGCGGCACTGGTCAGCCGGCGGCTGCGGCGGCAGACCCACGGGCTCGACCCGGCCGAGATGACCCGGATGTACGAGCACCACGACGCCGTTCTGCACGCGGTGCGGGAGGGCGTTCTGATCGTCGGCGGCGACGGCCGGCTGCTGCTCGCCAACGACGAAGCGCGGCGGCTGCTCGATCTGCCCGCCGACGCGGACCGCCGGCCTGTGACCGAGCTGCGACTCGGCCCGAGCTTCACCCGGCTGCTGGTGTCGGGCAAGGAGGTCTCCGACGAGGTGTTCCTTTCCGGGGACCGGCTGCTTGCCGTCAACACGCGGCCCACGGCCCCGTACGGCGGAGTGACCGGCCTGGTGGCGAGCCTTCGCGACACCACGGAGCTGCGGGCCCTGTCGGGACGGGCCGAGGTGGCCCGGGAGCGTCTGACGCTCCTGTACGAGGCCGGGGTGCGGATCGGCACCACGCTGGACGTGCGCAGGACGGCGACGGAGCTCGCGGAGGTGGCCGTCCCGCGGTTCGCCGACTTCGTCACCGTGGAGCTGCTCGATCCCGTGCTGCGTGGTGACGAACCCACGGGTGTGCTCAGCGAGATGCGGCGCACCGCGCTCATCGGCATCCGGGAGGACCATCCCCTCCAGCCGGTCGGCGATCTCATCCCCATCAACGTCACCCCGATGACAACCGCGCTCGACAACGGCCGCGCGCTGATCGAACCCGATCTCGCCACGTCCGGGACCTGGGGGGTCGAGGACCCGGAAGGGGCCAGGCAGGCGCTGGCGTACGGCATCAGCTCGCTGATCACCGTGCCGCTCCAGGCCCGTGGCGTCGTGCTCGGCCTGGTCAACTTCTGGCGGTCGGCGGACGCCCCGCGCTTCGACGAGGAGGACACCTCGTTCGCCGAGGAGCTCGCGGCCCGGGCGGCGGTGGCGATCGACAACGCGCGACGGTTCACGCGGGAGCACGCGATGGCGGTGACGCTGCAGCGGAGTCTGCTCCCGCGGGATCTGCCCGAGCAGGACGCGCTCGACGTGGCCTGGCGGTATCTGCCCGCGCAGGCGGGAGTGGGCGGCGACTGGTTCGACGTGATCCCGCTGCCGGGGCTGCGGGTCGCGCTGGTCGTCGGGGACGTCGTCGGGCACGGGATGCACGCCGCGGCCACGATGGGCCGGCTGCGTACGGCCATCCTCAACTTCTCCTCGCTCGACCTGCCGCCCGCCGATCTCCTCGCCCACCTCGACGACCTGGTGCTGCGCATCGACGCGGACCAGGCGCCCGGGTCGGAGGTCGACCGGGCGACGGTGACCGGCGCGACCTGTCTGTACGCGATCTACGACTCGGTCAGCGGACGCTGCACCCTCGCCCATGCCGGGCACCTCGCGCCCGCGCTCGTCGACCCCTGGAACGGGGTGACGTATCCGGAGCTGCCCGTGTCGCCGCCGCTCGGCGTCGGCGGCCATCCGTTCGAGGAGACCGAGGTGGATCTGGCCGAGGGCAGCCGGCTCGTGCTCTTCACCGACGGGCTGGTCGAGGACCGGCACCGGGACGTCGACGAGGGACTGGCGCTGCTGAGCAGCGCGATCGCACCGGCCGGGCTGACGCCCGAGGAGACCTGTCTCGCCGTGACGGACGCGATGCTGCCCGGCCAGCCCAGCGACGACATCGCGCTCCTCGTCGCCCGCGCCCGGCGTCTCGACCAGTACAGGTCCGCGGTGTGGGACGTTCCGCTCGACATGTCGGCCGTGTCCCGGGTCCGGGCCGAGGCGGGGCGGCGGCTCGAGGAATGGGGACTCGAGGAGTCCGTGTTCGTCACCGAACTCGTGCTGAGCGAACTGCTGACCAACGCGCTCCGCTACGGCGCCGAGCCCGTGCGGGTGCGGCTGTTGTACGGCCGCACACTCTTCTGCGAGGTCTCCGACGGCAGCAGCACCTCACCGCACCTCCGCCGCGCCGCCGCGACGGACGAGGGCGGCCGCGGGCTCTTCCTCGTCGCGCAGTTCTCCCAGCGCTGGGGCACACGCTATGTGAGCCCGGGCAAGATCATCTGGGCGGAACTCGCCCTGGGCGCGGAGATCCCGGAGGCCTCCGTGACGATGTTCGACGACGAACTGGCCTGGTGAGCCGCCCGCCCGATGCGTCTAGGGCTGGACCACGGGTCTGACCTCGACACCGGAGGCGGGCTGCTGGTGGCCGCCGCTGGCGATCATGCGGACCTCGCCGCGGTCGCTGATCTCCGCTTGGACGATGCCGGTGTCATCGGCGTAGATCGGATGCCCGCCCGGTCCCTTTCGGTCGGTGCGGTGCACCACGACGGCGTCCTCGCCGTCGGGCACCGACGCGGCCCCACCCGTGAAGACCAGTTCGAACGCTTCGTCCCGACCCATGAGGCCCTCCTTCGCGGCAATCCGCACATCGCATCGGGCGATAGCCCTGAATGGCCATTATGCGACTTTTATCCGAATCGCGATGGTCGGCTGAGGGCTCGGCCACCGAGCGGGACGGACGCGGCGACGAGCCGCCGCTCCAGCTCCACCAGCAGGGCACTGGCCAGACCCCGCCCCCGCCAGGCGGAGGCGATGGCGATGGCGATCCGCATGACCCAGGCCCGCTCACCGGCGACGGTCGCGAGCGCCGCGCCGATGGAGACTCCCTGGTGGACGGCGACGACGGCCGGCTGCCGGGAAGTGAGCGCAGCGATGCACTCGGCCGCCGCTATGAGCGAGATGGAGCCCGAGGAGCATCTGAACAACCGTGAGTCGTCGACCGGTACCAGGAAGCCGTCCAGATGTACCAGGGCGAGCTCGCCGAGTAGCGCCGCCTCAAGGCCGCGGCCGAGAAGGCCGTCGCAGCCCGCCGACGCACCCTCCTCGCCGTCGGACAGGACACGGTTCAGTTGGCCGGCTGCGAGCAGCGTCGGTGAACGACGAAACGCAGCTGCCTGCGGACGTCGAAGCGCAGGTGCGCACCCCGCTCGCCAGTTCACCCGCGACCGGCGCGTGGATCCGGTCTTCGATTCGATGCTTCAGAGCTCATCCACGGGCCGGGGCGGGAATCTCCTGGTCCTCGCTCAGGCTGCCGATGAGCCGCGATGGGCATCGATCCGTGACAGCCTGGCAGGTCAGGAAGCCCTCACCGAGCAGGGCAAGCACCGCGGTGCCGGCGCAGTGGATCTCGTGGTGGCCGCGGCCGCGGAGCTGCAAGGTCTCACCCTCCTGTACCGCGACCACGACGTCTTCGTCTCCTGTCCGTTGCGCATCGAGCCCGAGCCCACGGCTGGGGCGACCGGCGAGGCGATGTGGGGAGCCCGGGGCGACAGCTCCCATCACCTGCGATTTCCCCCCGGCTAACGGCGGATGCGCACAGTCGTATATCACTGGACCCAGCGGGAAGGCGATCATGAAGCAGTCAGCAGAGGTCTCGCGCGCGCCTCGAGTCCTGAGCATTCACCGGGGAGACGCTCTCAAGTTCGTCGAGTCACATCCGAGTGAACCGGGAACGGGTAGCCGGGTGGCGACCTTCCTCGGCCCGGAAGACGGTGCCACTCACCTGTCGATCGCGATCGTCGAACTGGAGCCGGGGGGACACGTCATCGGACACCGGCACCCGTTCGAGGAGTCGTTCTTCGTTCTGGAAGGCAACCCACTGCTCGCGGTCGCCGACCACAACTACGCTCTGCGTCCGCAGGACTTCGGTTTCGTGCCCCATGCGGTGGGTCACGCTTGGAGCAACCCGTCCGATGAGCGCGTACGCATGCTGCGTGTGCACGCTCCGCAGCCGCGCCCCATTGACGGCAGGGGGACGTGGGGGGTGTTCGAGGCGCCGGAGACGCAAGTGCCGACACAGGGCGTAGACGTTGACGAGCTCGACCCGGCCAAGCCGTACGTCGGTCACTTCGATCAATCGGACATGGCGCCCCCAGGGTCGATCTCCATGCCGGGCTACCACGGCGCGAACGTACAGAACGTCCAGATCCGCATGATGGTCGACGATCTCCTCGGGACGCGCCACCACGCGATGTTCATGGTGCAGTTCACGCCCAGCGTCGTGGACGACGCCCCGTTCAAGACCGCGAAGGAACACTTCCACCCGTTCGAGGAGACCTACTACTTGATCTCCGGGCAGACGCGAGCCTTCTGCGACGGCAAGGAGGACCTCGCCGGGGTCGGCGACCTCGTCTTCGCACCCGTCGGCGCGTCGCACGGCTTCGCGGCGCTCGGCACGGAGCCGCTGTGCTGGATCGAGGTGCAGTCACCGACGCCGCCGGCGAGCGGCGGATTCACCTTCCACAACGATTGGGCGAACCACACCAACATCGGCTGATGGCCGTTGTCGCGGGCGGGACCCGCGAAGCCGGCCGAGTCGGAAAGCGAGCCGGACAACGTCGAAGGGTCCCACCGCGAACGGTGGGGCCCTTCGACATCGTGCCCGGTGCGGCCGAATGCCGTCCGAACGGCCCCGGACGCAACCGGAACACTGCACGGCGCCGAAGGAGACGAGGATGTCAGTTCTTCCGCCTCCCTTGTCGATGACTTCTGAGTTACGCGACTCCGCAGAGTGCTGGGCGCGCCAGACAGCGACGATGCGATCGGACTTGCCCTGCCGGGGCGCGTCCTCTCCGCCATCGGCCAGTACGAGTCGGGCACGGTGTGCCGGCTCACGCCGACCTCAACGCCCGCGCCTGCAGTAAGGCGCATCACTACTGTTCGCGAGCCGCGGGTCGCGGCTCGCGGACCGACGGCGTACGAGGACCGCGGCCACCGCCGCCGGTGTGCGAGAGCTCCCGGGGCTCAGCAGATGCGCGGCAGTTGCTCCCCGAGCGGCATGTCGACCACCCGGGTGCCGCCGAGCCCCGTGCGGGCCACCACCATGCCGGGATGGGCCGCAACCGCCTCTCCGATCACCGCGGCCTCGCGGCCCAGTGGATGCGCGCGCATGGCCGCCAGCACGGCGTCGGCGTGCTCGCGCGGGACGAACGCGACGAGTTTGCCCTCGTTCGCCACGTACATGGGGTCGAGGCCGAGCACGGCGCAGGCGTTGGCGACGGCGGCCGGGACGGGGACGGCGCGCTCCTGGACGACGACGCCCGTGCCGGAGGCGGAGGCGATCTCGTTGAGCGCGGCGGCCAGTCCCCCGCGCGTCGGGTCCCGCAGGACGTGCAGATCCTCGGTGACGGCGAGCATCGCCTCCACCAGACCGGCGAGCGGGGCGCAGTCGCTCTCGATCTCCACGCCGAACTCCAGGCCCTCGCGCACGCTCATGATGGCCACACCGTGGACACCGACGGGTCCGCTGACGACCACCACGTCGCCGGGCACAACGCGCTGGGGACGCAGGTCGACACCGTGCGGGATCAGGCCGATGCCCGAGGTGTTGATGAAGACGCCGTCGCCGTGGCCCGCCTCCACGACCTTGGTGTCACCGGTCACCACCTCCACGCCCGCGGTCCGCGCGGCCGCCCCGAGGGCTTCGGCCACGCGCTGCACGACCGACAGCTCGACGCCCTCCTCGAGGATGAACCCGCAGGACAGGTACGCGGGCCGGGCACCGCTCATGGCGAGGTCGTTGACCGTTCCGTTGACGGCGAGGTCGCCGATGCTTCCGCCGGGGAAGAACAGCGGCCGCACCACGAAGGAGTCCGTGGAGAACGCCAGCCGCGCGCCGCCCAGTTCGAGCGCCGCGGCGTCGACCGTACCGGCGAGTTCGGGCCCTCCGAAGGCGGGCACGAAGAGGTGCTCGACCAGCTCCGCGGACATGGCGCCGCCACCGCCGTGGCCCATGACCACGCGCGGCTGGTTCCGCAGCGGCGCCGGGCATGTCCACCCGAGGACGTCGAGGGTTCCGGCTCTCGGTTCGGTCGTCTCAGACAACGGCGCTGCCCTCCAGGGAATCCGATGCGGCGGCGGGCGTCAGGTCCAGCCGCCGGTAGAGGTAGTAGGCCGCGCACGCGCCCTCACTGGAGACCATCGTGGCTCCCAGCGGGGTGCGCGGGGTGCAGCTGGTGCCGAAGGCCTCGCACTCGTGAGGCTTCAGCAGGCCCTGCAGGACCTCTCCGCTGCGGCACGCCGCCGGTTCGCGGGTGGCGATGCCGGTCACCGAGAAGCGGTGCTCGGCGTCGTACTCCCGGTAGCGCGGGGACAGCCGCCATCCACTGTCGGGGATCACCCCGATGCCGCGCCAGGAGCGGTCGGTGACCTCGAAGACGTCGGCCAGCATGGCCCGGGCGGCGGGGTTCCCCTCGGGCCTGACGGCCCGCGGGTAGGCGTTGTCCACGGTGTGCTCGCCGCGTTCCAGCTGGAGGACGGTGCGGCGTACTCCTTCGAGGATGTCCAGGGGCTCGAAACCGGTCACCACGATGGGGACCTCGTACCGCTCGGCGAGATCCGGGTACTCGCCGGTGCCCATCACGCTGCACACGTGGCCGGCGGCGAGGAAGGCCTGTACGCGGCAGCTAGGGGATCGCATGATCGCGTCGATCGCGGGCGGTACGCGCACATGGGACACCAGCAGGCTGAAGTTGGGGATGCCGAGCTTGCGGGCCTGGTACACGGTCATGGCGTTGGGGGGCGCGGTGGTCTCGAAGCCGATGCCGAAGAACACGACCTCGCGGTCCGGGTTCTGCTGGGCGACCCGCAGCGCGTCGAGCGGCGAGTACACCACCCGTACGTCGCCGCCCTCGCTGCGCACCTGGAACAGGTCGCGGTCCGTTCCCGGCACGCGGAGCATGTCCCCGAAGGAGCAGAAGATCACCCCGGGCCGGGACGCGATCGCCAGCGCCTTGTCGATGACCTCCAGCGGGGTGACGCAGACCGGGCAGCCCGGGCCGTGGATCAACTCCACCTCATCGGGGAGGAGTTGGTCGATGCCGTGCCGGATGATGGTGTGGGTCTGGCCTCCGCAGACCTCCATCAGCGCCCACGGCCGGGTCACGGTGGAGCGGATCTCGTCGAGCAGCCGCCTCGCCAGGGCGGGGTCCTGGAACTCGTCGATGTACTTCACTGCTGGGCCTCCAGGGGGTCGCCGAACTCCTCCTGGAGGAGGCCGAGGGTCTCGAACAGCTCCAGGGTCCGCCGCGCCGACTCCTCGTCCAGCCGCTGCAGGGCGAACCCCACGTGGACGATGGCGTATTCACCGACCCGCAGATCGGGCAGGTACTCCAGGCACACCTCCTTGACGACGCCGCCGAAGTCGACGGTGGCCATCCGGGTGCCGTCCCGGTCCTCGATGTCCAGCACCCTGCCGGGTACCGCCAGGCACATGCGTCTCTCCTCGCTGTCGTGCCGCGTGCCGCTGTCGTGCTTCGTGCCGCCGCGTCATCCGCTCTCTCCGGTGCCGGCCCCTCCCGTGCCGGTTCCCGCCGCCCGGCGGGCGGCCACGACGAGCTGGCCGAGCGCCAGTCCTCCGTCGTTCGGGGGGATCCTGTGGTGGCGCAGTACGGTGAACCCGTCCTCCCGCAGACCCCGGGCGCAGGCCGAGGAGAGCAGCGCGTTGGCGAACACTCCGCCGGTCAGCGCCACCGTCCCAAGCCCGTGCCGTTCGCGGGCCATCACGCAGATCCTGCGCACCAGTGCCGCGACCGCCGCGTGGAAGCGCGCCGCGACGACGGGTGCCGGCACGCCCGCGCGTACGTCGTCCACGACCGCCGCCAGGACGGGTGCGGAATCCGCGGTCAGCGCGGCCCCGGGGCCGGCGCCGGCCGGCCGCAGGGTGAAGGCGTAGGCCTCGCCGTACCCGCTCCCGGCCGCCACCGCGGCCCCTTCGAGCTCGATGGCCGCCTGCGCCTCGTACCCGGCGCTGTGGCACACGCCCGCCAGCGAGGAGACGGCGTCGAACAGCCGGCCCATGCTCGATGTGGGCACACAGTTCAGGCTCCGCTCCAACTGCTGTTCCAGGAGCCGCAGTTCCTGGGGCGGGCAGGCGGCCACGCACGGCAGGTCACCACGCCGTTCGAGGCCCGCGGCGCGCAGATGCGCGAGGGCCATGCGGTACGGGCGCTGTACGGCCGCGTCGCCGCCGGGGAGCGGAACGTACGCGAGGTGTGCGTACCGGATGAAGCCGTCGTAGTCGGCGAGCAGGAACTCTCCGCCCCACACGGCTCCGTCGTCGCCGTATCCGGTGCCGTCGAAGGCGACTCCGATCACCGGCCGCCCGCCGTCCAGTCCGTGCTCGGCCATGGCGGCGGCGACATGCGCGTGATGGTGCTGCACGCGGACGAGGGGCCGGCCCTCCGCGTTGTGTGCCGCCCAGCGGGCGGAGCGGTAGCCGGGGTGGCGGTCGGCCGCCAGCATTGCGGGCCGTACCCCCGTGATCTCCTCCAACTGCTCCTCTGCGCAGGCGAAGGCATGGTGCGTGGCCAGGTCGTCCATGTCGCCGATGTGGGCGGACAGCCAGGCCTTGCGGTCCTTGCCGAGACAGAAGGTGTTCTTGAGGTCGCCGCCGACCGCGAGGGCCGGGCGGACGGGCACGGGCAGGGTGACGGGCAGCGGGGCATGGCCGCGGGACCGGCGCAGCGTCAGCGGTTCTCCGTCGCAGACGCGCACCACGGAGTCGTCGCACGGGACATGGATCGGTCGGTCGTGCAGCAGCCAGGCGTCGGCCAGGTCGCCCAGCCGCTCCAGTGCTTCCTCGTCGTCGGTGACGATCGGCTCACCGGCCACGTTGCCGCTGGTCATGACGAGGAGACGGGGTCCGGGTCCCTCGTCGCCGGGAAGCCCGAGCAGCAGGTGGTGCAGCGGGGTGTACGGGAGCATGACGCCGAGGTCCGGGCTCCCGGGGGCGACCGCCTCGGCCGGCCTCGGGGCTCCGGGCCGCGGGAGGGGTTCGCCACGGCGGCGCAGCAGGACGATGGGCCGGATGCTCCCGGTGAGCAACTCCCTTTCGACCTCGTCCAGATGGACGAGGTGCTCGACGTCCGTGAGGTCCCCGGCCATCAGCGCGAAGGGCTTGTCACCGCGCGCCTTGCGGCGGCGCAGCAGGGCCACGGCGGCCGCGTTCGTCGCGTCGCAGGCGAGGTGGTAGCCGCCGAGCCCCTTCACCGCGAGGATCGCGCCGTCGGACAGGAGCAGACGGGCCTCGGCGACCGGGTCGGCGCCGACCGGCCCGCCCAGGCTCCGGTCGTTCGGGTCGGGCGCGACCACGTGCCGGGGCCGCAGCCCGGGCGCGGCGGGCGCCACGATCATCCGCAGCCGGGGCCCGCAGCAGGGGCAGGCGACGGGCTGGGCGTGGAAGCGGCGGTCGGCCGGATCGGCGTACTCCCGGGCACAGTCGGCGCACATCGGGAAGTCGGCCATCGTGGTGTGCTCGCGGTCGTAGGGCAGGCCGGTGACGATGGTGAAGCGCGGACCGCAGTGCGTACACGTGATGAAGGGATGCCGGTGGCGGCGGTCGGCCGGGTCGGCGAGCTCCCGGAGGCAGTCGGCGCAGGTGGCCGTGTCCGGGGAGACCAGGGTGCGCACCGGGCCGTCCTTCGTCGAGGCGACGATGATGAATCCGCTTCCGCCGGTTACGGGAACCTCCTGGTCGTGGACCGATTCGACGAGCGCGAGGGGCGGGGCCTCCTCGGCGATCCGGGCACAGAACCTGGCCACGGCGAGCGGTGTCCCCTCGACCTCCGCGACGACTCCTTCGCCGGTGTTGGTGACATGGCCGGCCAGCTCCAGTTCCGTGGCGAGGGTGTAGAGGAACGGCCGGAAGCCGACGCCCTGCACCACGCCCCGGACGGTGACCCGGCGCCGCCGCGCGGACGGGTCGACGGCGAGCCCCGGCATCGGGGCGGCCAGGCCCTGCCGGGACGTGGTCACGACCTCGCCCGCGCCATCACCGGCGTGTGGACCCCGGTGCCTTCGGTGGCGGCCAGCGCCCGGTCGAGCAGGACTCCGGCCCCGTCACCGGTGCGCGCGGACGTCAGGACCACATCCACACCGGGGTTGACCTGTTCGACGTGGGCGCGGAAGGCGGCCTCGTCGAAGCCGACGGCCGTCGCGATGTCGGTCTTGGTGACGACGACGAGCTGGGCGAGTCCGAAGGCGGTGGGGTACTTCAGCGGCTTGTCCTCGCCCTCGGTGACCGAGGCGAGCACGACTCTCAGCGACTCGCCGAGGTCGTACGAGGCGGGGCAGACGAGGTTGCCGACGTTCTCCACGAACAGCAGCCGGGTGTCCTCGGGCAGCCAGCCGTCCAGGTGGCCGGCGAGCATGTCCGCCTCAAGATGGCAGAGCCCGTCGGTGAGGACCTGCTTGACCGGGAGTCCGGACCTGGCGAGGCGCACGGCGTCGTTCTCGGTGGCCAGGTCGGCCGTGAGGGCCGCGGCCCGTACGCCCCGCTCACGCGCCAGCATCAGCTCGGCCTCGAGCAGTGCGGTCTTGCCGCTGCCCGGGCTGGAGAGCACGTTGACGACCGTCGTCCCGCGGGCCGCCAGCTCAGCGCGCAGTGTCTGCGCTGTCGCGTCGTTCTTGGCCAGCACGGCCTGTTGCAGATGGACCACACGGCACATGGATCAGCCCTCCTCGGAGATCGGTTGGCGGACGCGTACGTCCGCGGGGTCGTCGTCCCACTCCACGGCCGCGATCCGCAGCTCACGGCCCGCCACCAGCTCCGCGGTCGCCTGCCCGCACTCCGGGCAGCACAGCCGCGGTGGCATGCCCACCGCCCATTCGTCCGCGCACGCCGCGCAGCGGGCGCGGCCGGGAACGGGCTCGGTGACCAGCGCGGCTCCTTCCAGAACGGTCCCTTCGCAGGCGAGCTGGAAGGAGAAGGCGAGCGCGTCGGGGACCACTCCGGCCAGTTCGCCGATCCGCAGGCGTACGGTGCGCACCGCGGTGGCGCCGTGGGAGCGCGCCGCTTCCTCGACCTGGTCGACGACGGCCAGCGCGATGGACATCTCGTGCATCGGTCTCCGTCCTGCGGGGCAGTCGGCCCGTGCGGCCCGATGACAGGCGACGCGGCCGTGCCCATTACAGGCGCGGCCGCGGGGGCCCGGGCGACCGGCACGCCGACGGCACCCGGTTGCGTACGCCGTTCGGTGCAGCCGCCGGGTGCCCGCGTCCGCTCACGCGACGCCGCGTCACATCCGGCGCATGCGCAGGTAACGCTTGAGGTCGGGGAAGATCCCCTTGACGAGGGCGGCCAGCGCGGTGGCAGCGGCGGCGGCTCCGCCGACGACTTTCTTGTTCACGGTGTGCTCCTCATGTCAGGGCTGTGTGGTGCACCAGGTCCATGACCATCCGGACCGCCTCCGGTACGGCGGCGGCCACCTGCGGGCTGAGTCCGATGCCCTCGTCGACGCGGGCGGGTTCGCAGCCGACGACGAAGGTACGGCGCGGCGGGTGGGCTCCCGTGCCCGCGCAGAGGGTGTCCAGCAGGGCGAGGACGGCGTCCGGTGACATCCGGTGGCCGTCGAGCGGCACGCCGTCCGCGGTGCCGCCGGTGCCGTCGGTGCCGCCGGGTGTGCTCGTCCCGTCGGACGCGCCGGCCTCGATCAGATGGAGCGTTCCGGGCTCGCTGCCGCGCGCGGTCGCGTCGACGAGGACGAGGGTGTCGTAGCCGTCGAGGAGCTGGTAGGCGAGGTGGACACCCCGGATGCCGATGTCCATGACCTCGACATGGCCCGGCAGTTGACGACTCGTGAGCGCGCGTACGGTCTCGACGCCGAAGCCGTCGTCGCCGAGGAAGATGTTGCCGACGCCGGCGACCAGCGTCCGGTTGTCGTTCACGACTCCCCCAGGGGTTCGACCTCGTCGGGCTGGAAGTACAGGAACCGGCCCTGCTCCCGGCGGATGTCGGCGCCCGGGTCGCCTTCGACGGTCACCGCGATGTGCACACCGCCGTCCACGTCGTGCAGGACGGCCTCGACCATCGCGGCGCGGCCGTGGAGGAAGAGGTCCTGGGCGTCGCTGTGGCGCAGCCCCGGCCGCAGCACGACCCGGCTGCCGGCGCCCACGGGCACGCCGCCGACCACGACCTGGTCGTGCTCCGGGTCGACGCCCGTGTCGCCCCCCGGGTCCCACCAGGGCGTTTGAGGCCTGGCGGTGCCGTGTTCACCGAACCCAGAGGGCCCTGGCCGGCTGATCTCCTTGAGGCTGCGGACCGCGCCGTGCAGCCGCTCCAGGACCTCGGGGGGCATGGAGTCGGCCAGCTCGACGACCGCCGCCGCCCGGGCGTCCGTGCCTCGGGCCTCCCGCTTCTCCTCGTCGGTGAGGGCCGCGGTGCGCAGGGCCAGGATCTCGTCGATCTCGGTCGCGTCGTACAGGGCGCCCGGGCTCTCCGGCGCGATGGCCGGGTGGTCCTCCAGGATGATCGGCGAGGAGAGCACGAGGTCCGCGCGGCCGGGTTCGCCCGCGAGGACGGGCCAGGTGTGCAGGTTCCGGCAGGCCTTGACGGCGCCCTTGGCCCACTGGGGCGGATCGGTCATCGAGAGGAACGCGCCCGCGTCCAGGCACAGCAGCAGATGGCTGGCGACCAGCGAGTGCGGCAGGGCCGCGTCGCGTTCCGCGCCGGGCTCCGGCATCCAGGTGCTCGTGTTCTCCACGACGGCGGTCAGCCGCATCGTGCGGTAGGGGCCGTCGAGTTCGGCCGCGGAGAGCCGTACGACCCCGCTGACCTCCTCCCGGCGGCGTACGAGCCTGCCCACCGTGCGACCGGCGTCGTCCTGGACGGGTTCGGTCTCCTCGCCGGCGGGCCGGGTGAAGGGGAAGGCCGTGCCCTCGCCGGCCAGCGCGCTCACGGGCACGGTCAGTTCGACGCGTTCCTCCACGCCCTCGTCCCACGGGACCAGGACCCGGTCGTGGAGGCGGAGTTCGCCGACCGTCTCGAACGCGCCGTTCGCGCCTGCCTGTTGCACGATGCGCCGCCGCGTGTGCAGGAAGCGGATCTCGACCGCGAGGCTCGCGCCGGGCTTCGGCTCCATGAGGCATTCGGTGTGCTGGAACTCGTGCTCCTCGCAGCCGGCGCTCCACGCGGGCGGCACGAGCACCCCGAACTGCCAGCGCAGCCTGTTCTTGGCGGCCGAGGCCCGGTACGGGTACAGCACATAGCCCTCGAAGAGCACGGCGTCGGCCACCTGGCGTGCGGTGGCGAGCCGGGCCTCGGTCGCCGGGGTGAACACGGCGGTGGTCATGGGGCCGTCCTCTCGTCCGTCGCGTCGAGGAGCGCCGCGATCGTGGACTCCCAGGACGGCAGGGCACGCCGTGACCGGAAGGCGAGCAGGGCGTCCATGCTGTCGCGGGGCAGCCGGATCCAGCCGCAGCCGGGGAAGTGCTGCTCGACCATCTCCTGCCAGATCTTCACCGGCATCCGGAACGGCGCCTCCCGGTCCCAGGGCACCGGTTCGACGTGGAAGCCGCCGGCGCCGGTGAACGCGGTGCCGGAGAAGAGCATCAGCAGCGGTACCTCGCCTTCGCTCAGCGCGTGGGCGTAGCGGGTCGCGGCGACGTCCATGTCGTAGGTGCAGGGCACGACGAGGTCGGTCTCGGTCTCTGCGGTGAAGCCGGGCACCATGAGCGAGACCTGTGCGAACTGCAGCGGGTGCAGGGTGCTGCCCCAGCGTGAGCGTTCCCCGAAGAGGTCCCGCACTCCGTCGGCCTCGTCGTCGGCGTAGCCGCGCCGGGCCGGTTCGATGCGCAACTGGCAGCGCAGGGCGAGCGCGTGGACCCGCGTGCCCTCGGAGGCGGTGATCCGCAGCTGGAAGACGAGCGTGGGTCCTGCGGCGTACGGATCGGCCCGTACTCCCGTACAGGTGAAGGTGAGTTGGGTCATGACCTGCTCTCCTGGAGCGGGGCGGCCTGCCGGCGTACGCGGTCGAAGAAGGCGTCGAGACCGGCGCGGGCCTCCGCCCCGCCGTCGAAGCCCTGCCAGCTCAGCCGCATCCGGCCCACCAGTTCGTAGGCGCTGTCGACCGGCACCAGATGGCACTCCGTGCTGTCGTCGGTGCGGCGCAACAGCAGGGCCTCCACGTCGGGTTCGAGCATGCCGGCGAGTGATGTGGCGGCGAGCAGGGTCTCCCAGGACGAGGGCTCCAGCTCGCTCTCGGTCGCGCCGGCCGGGCTCGGGTAGAGCACGACCGGGAGGTCGAGTGCGGAGTTGCGGAAGCAGAAAGCGACTCCGACCGGGATCCGCAGGAGTTCCCAGGTGGTGTCGTCGATCCGGTGACCGGGGTCGGAGAGGTAGCGGCCGGGCACCGCCCGGAAGCGTCCCTGCGACGCGCCGGGCCGGTCCATGAGGTGGGCACACGGGGTGCAGGCGCAGGCGAGCCGCCGCTGCTCGGTGTCCACCAGGTGCCGGTGGCGGTCGTCGGGCAGCGGTACGCCGCACAGTTCGCAGCGTTCCTCGCGAGGCGCCCGGGGCGCCGTGAAGCGGCGCAGTCCACGGAGGTCCGGGGCGGGCCGCGGCCGCCCCGGACCCTTCGGGTACGCGCTCACGTCGCCGCGGCCGGGGACCGGCCGGCGGCGACTGCGCTGTCCGGCGGGCCGATACCGATCTGGAGGAGCGCCGGCTCGCGCGGGGCGGCGACCGGATCCAGTTCCACCGCCGTCACCTCGGGGGCGAAGCAGGCAAGTGCCTCCACGGCGGCCTGCCGGGCGACCTCCTGCGTGCTGGGGCAGCCGCAGCCCGTCGAGCCCGTGAGGCGCAGCCTCAGGACTCCGGTCGTCTCGTCGAATCCGGCCGACTCGAGCGAGTGCTGGACACCGCGCAGGGCGCGCGCGATCCGCGTGGGGATGTCCTCGGGGTGCAGGTCGTGAAGGACCAGCAGGCTGGAGACGAGTCCGTCGCCGAGCAGTCCGGACAGCGGTGCGGGCTGCGGTTGGGCCTCGTGCTGTCCGCCGGCGGGGCGGCCGAGCAGCTCGACGGTCCTGGCCAGCCCCGCTCCGTAGAAGTCCATCAGGACCCGCACCAGTTCCTCCGCGGCCGTGCACGCCCGCTCGTCGCCGCCGGCCGCCAGCCGGTCGAGGATCTCCTCGACGCGCCGGCCCGCCTGTTCCGCGGTGACCGCGCTCATCCGGCGAGACCGCTCAGTCCGGTGGGCACGTGCATCGACTTCACGGTCTTGCCGCCGCCGACGTACATGTGGACGCCGCACGGCAGACAGGGGTCGAAGCTGCGGACGGCCCGCATGATGTCGATGCCCTTGAAGTTCTCCGGCGGGTTCTCCTCGAAGATCGGGGTGTTCTGCACGGCGTCCTCGTAGGGGCCGGGCGTGCCGTAGGTGTCGCGGGTGCTGGCGTTCCAGGGGGTGGGCGGGTAGGGGTGGTAGTTGGCGATCTTGCCGTCCCTGATGACCATGTGGTGCGAGAGGACGCCGCGCACGGCCTCGGTGAAGCCGACTCCGATGGACTCGTCGGGTACGTCGAACTTCTCCCAGGTCTGGGTCCGCCCGGCGCGTACCTCCTCCAGCCCCTTCTCCGCGCAGTGCAGGGCGACGGCGGCGGCGTACGCCTGGAAGTAGGTGCGGGCGCGGTTGCGCTCCAGCGCGTTGCTCCACTGCGGGATCTTCCACTCGAAGGTGGTCTCCGGCTTGGTGAGCGTGCGCGGCAGGTTGATGACGACGCTGTGGCCGGTGGCCTTGACGTAGCCGATGTCGACGAGGCCGGACAGCGCCGTGGACCAGAGCCGGGCGATGGGGCCGCCTCCGGTGTCCAGGGGCAGGTGTTCCTTGCCGTCGAACCAGCGCGGGGACATGACCCAGCTGTACTTGTCGTCGAAGTCCCGCTTCTGCGGGGCGGGGATGGTGTGCTGGTTCCAGGGGTGGCGGGGGTCGACCGGGTTGCCGAGCGGGTCGTGGGTGACGAACTGTTCCCGGCCCTCCCAGTCCTCGTAGTACGAGCTGCCGAGCAGGATCCGGATGCCGAGGTTGATCTGGGTGAGGTCGTTGGTGACGAGCTTGCCGTCCACGATGACGCCGGGGGTGACGAACATCTTCCGTCCCCAGTCGGTCATGTTGGCGTACGTGAAGTCGCAGTACTCCGGGTCGTTGAGGGCTCCCCAGCAGCCGAGCAGCACACGTCTGCGGCCGACCTCCTCGTAGCCGGGCAGTGCCTCGTAGAAGAAGTCGAAGAGGTCGTCGTGCAGCGGGACGACGCGCTTCATGAACTCGACGTAGCGCATGAGCCGGGTCATGTAGTCCGTGAAGAGCTGGACGGAGGCGACCGTGCCCACGCCGCCCGGGTACAGGGTGGAGGGGTGCACGTGGCGCCCCTCCATCAGACAGAACATCTCCCGGGTGTAGCGGCTCACCTGGAGGGCTTCGCGGTAGAACTCGCCCTCGAGCGGGTTCAGCGAGCGCATGATGTCGGCGATGGTGCGGTAGCCGTGCTCCGCGGCGTGCGGCGACTCGGTGCGCTCCGCCAGCTCCAGGACACCGGGGTTGGTCTCGCGGACCATCTTCTCGCAGTAGTCGACCCCGACCAGGTTCTCCTGGAAGATGTTGTGGTCGAACATGTACTCGGCGGACTCGCCGAGGTTGATGATCCATTCGCCGAGGTGCGGCGGCTTCACCCCGTACGCCATGTTCTGCGCGTAGACCGAGCAGGTGGCGTGGTTGTCACCGCAGATGCCGCAGATGCGGCTGGTGATGAAGTGCGCGTCGCGCGGATCCTTGCCCCGCATGAAGACGCTGTAGCCACGGAAGACGGACGAGGTGCTGTAGCACTCGGCGACCCGCTTCTGCTTGAAGTCGATCTTCGTGTGGATGCCGAGACTGCCCACGATCCGGGTGATCGGATCCCAGGACATCTCCACCAGGCCGTCGCCGGCCTTCTTCGCCTGTGTCGCCATCGTGTCTGCGGTGCCCTTCTTCACGTCTTCGAGCTTCAGGTCTTCGAACGGGAGCTGGTGGGGCCGGTGTCCTGGGGGTGCGTCACCACGGCGGGCGGTAGCCGGTGGTGATCTTCTCTCCGGTGTGACGCCACTTGGGCTCCTTGTCCACGGTCCTGGCCGTGATGTTGCGGAGCCTGCGGATCACCGCGCCGTACGCGCCGCTCGCGGTGCTGGAGAGCTTGCCGCCGGGCGGCTCGTCCATGAACGGCATGAACTTGTCGGGGAAGCCGGGCATGGTGCAGGCGATGCAGATGCCGCCGACGTTGGGGCAGCCGCCGATGCCGTTCATCCAGCCGCGCTTGGGCACGTTGCACTTGACGACGGGGCCCCAGCAGCCGAGTTTGACCAGGCACTGGGGCGAGTTGTACGTCTCGGCGAACTGGCCCTGCTCGTAGTAGCCGGCCCGGTCGCAGCCCTCGTGCACGGTGGCGCCGAACAGCCACGTGGGACGGAGCTTGTCGTCGAGCGGGATCATCGGCGCGGAGCCCGCCGCCTGGTAGAGCAGATACGTCAGCGTCTCGGCGAAGTTGTCGGGCTGGATCGGGCAGCCGGGCACACAGACGATGGGGATGCCCGCCTTGGACTTCCACTCCCAGCCCAGGTAGTCGGGCACGCCCATCGCGCCGGTCGGATTGCCCGCCATCGCATGGATACCGCCGTAGGTGGCACAGGTGCCGATCGCGACGACGGCGAGCGCGTTGGGCGCCAGCCGGTCGATCCATTCGCTGGTCGTGATGGGCTGGCCGGTCTCCGGGTCGTCGCCGAAGCCGCACCAGTAGCCCTCCTGCTTGATCGACTCATTGGGCACGGAACCCTCGACGACGAGCACGAAGGGGTCGATCTCGCCGCGCTCCCCCTTGAAGAACCACTCGATGAAGGTGTCGGCGCCGCCGACCGGGCCGCACTCGAAGTCGATGAGCGGCCAGTGGACTTGGATCTTCGGCAGTCCCGGCAGCCCGGCGAGCACGATCTCCTCGATGCTCGGCTGCATGGCGGCGGTCAGCGCGACCGAGTCGCCGTCGCAGCTCAGACCCGCGTTGATCCAGAGGATATGGATCGGCTTTTCGTCGGTTGCGGCCGCGCCGGACGAGGCCGCGGCGTCGACCGTGGTCGGCGTTCCTGCATCCATGTGGGCGTCTCCTGGGAGGTATGCGACAGAAGACCCGTATGCGGGCCTTCTTCTCTTGCTAACAGGCTGCGGAACCGGCTGCCACCGCGGCCTCGTCCGGCCGGGTGCCGTCGGGGGGTTCCTTGCGGACGAACGCCCGGCGCAACCGGTGGTACGCGGCCGTGGGGTCGGAGAAGGTGCGGAGCATGCGGGCCAGTTCCTCCTCGCGGTAGGCGGCAAGGGGCTTCGTCGCCTCGTGGCGCTCCCGCTCCGCCTTCTTCGACGCGATCCGGGACGCGGTCGCCGGAAAGGGTGCGAGTCGTGCCGCCAGCCGGGTGACCTCGGCGGTGAAATCCTGTGGTCCGCAGTCGACGACCCGGTCGGCCAGCCCGTACCGCAGTGCGGCGGCGGCCGTCACCGGCATCGCGTCCCGGGTGAGGCGCTCGGCGAGGGGGCGCCCACCCGGCGGGGCAGGGAGTACGTCCAGTACTCGGAGCCGTGCAGGCCCATGAGGCGGTAGTGCGGGTTGAGCACCGAACCCGCCCTGCACCAGATCTCGTCCGCGGCAAGCGCGAGCATCACCCCGCCCGCGGCCGCGTTGCCGCCGACAGCGGCCACCACCAGTCGGTCCGTGGTGGTCAGAACGGCCTCCACCAGGTCGTCCATGGCGTTGATGTTGGCCCAGGACTCGGCCGCCGGGTCGGCGGCCGCCTCGATGACGTTGAGGTGGATGCCGTTGGAGAAGAAGTCCCTGCCGCCTCCGAGCACGAGGACCGAAGTGGGCCGCGAGCAGGCCACACGGTAGGCGTCGAGCAGACGGCGGCACTGCGCCGTGCTCATCGCACCGCCGGGGAAGGAGAACGACAGCAGGCCGACGGGCCCCTCCTCCCGGTACCGGATGTCGGTCCAGGTGCGGCGCCGGTCACCGAGGTGCAGCGGGGCGGGACGTTCCGGCAGTGCCGGGAGGCGGCCGGCGAGGGCCAGTGTGGCGGGGAGTTTCACGCCGGCCGGTCCCTGCGGGCGGCGGCGCGGGCGCAGTTCGGGAATCCACACCGCGCCGTCGGTGGTCGCGCGGCAGACGGCGCCGGTCCTGGTGGCGAGCAGCTCTCCCGGCCGGCCCCGCAGCCGATCCTCCGCATGGCCCCCGTGGAGGAACCATTCGCCGCCGAGCAGCTCGTCCAGGACTCCCGGCTGTGAGTCGGCGGCGCGCAGTTTGCGCAGGACGGTCTCGGTGGGGTCGTCCTCCCAGGAGATCCGCCGGTGTTCCTGGCGGAGGTAGGGCCGGGCCCTGACCTCGACCGCCGAGGGGTCCTGGGGCCGGGGCGTGTACGTACCGGAGGTGAAGCGCTCGACCGCGAGCAGGACGGCGGCCAGTGCCGCGTCGGAGATCTCGCCCCGGTACAGATCGCTCTTGGCGAGCGGCGGAAGGACGCAGTCGGCCGTGGCCCACACGGGGCCGGCGTCCATCTCCTCGTCCGCCTGGAGCACGGTGACACCCCAGGACCGGGCGTCCTCCTGGACGGCGCGGTCCAGGGAGCACGGCCCGCGGTCCCCGACGGGTCCCGGGTGGACGACGAGACAGGTGTGCCGGGTCCACACATCACGCGGGACGGCGGTCTTCAGCATGGGGGCGATGACGAGCCGCGGCCGGTGCCGGCGAACGGCGTCCCGCACGGCATCGCCGTGCGGCGTGCGCTCCACGGCGACGGTGTGTCCGCGGTCCCGCAGTTCCGCGTGGACTCGCTGGGTGAGGCTGTTGTAGGCACTGGCGATGAGCAGGATGTGCATGGCGGCCTTCACCGGATCCGGCGGCTGACGGCCGGTGGGAATCCGGCCGTCTGCGATCGTCCGCCCCGGCGGGCCGCCGCGGTCGGTACGGAGCCGCCGGGGTCACTCGAAAGCGACCACCTGCGCGACCGATCGGCGGCGCCGATGACGCCGGTGACGCGGTGACGCGGCGGGCCCGGCGGCCCTCGCCCTCAGAAGGCCGTGTACCGCTCCGGCATGGGGAACTCCACGCCGTCCAGCTCCAGCGTGCAGCCGGGCTTGATCCGCACCAGGTGCGGCTGGTGCACCCGGATGACGAACCCGCGGGCGGGATCGTCCGGCAGCTCGCCGCTCAGCACGGTCGTCCCCGTACCGTGTTCGCGCCGGTAGGCGATCACCTTGCCGTCGACCAGGAGCTCGATTCCCCCGGTCCTGCCGGGGCCGACGTTCACGGTGATCGAATGATCGCCCCGGTCGACGTGGAAGTGATGGTTGCGCGACATGGCACACCTCCGCGGTGGCACGCGTAGTCCAGCGTAAGTCCGCCGCACGGTGGTCCGCAGGCCGGCGGGCGGCCCGCCGACCGGCGCGTGAGGCGCCCTTGTCGCTTTGTCGATCGTCCCGGACATTGTCAGCATGACGATCGTCGCGCTGCTCGGCACCCTCGACACCAAAGGCATCGAGTACGCGTGGCTGCGGGAGCGGCTGCTGCGGCACGGCGTCGAGGTCGTCGTCATCGACGCCGGCGTCATGGGTGAGCCCCGGTTGCGTGCGGACGTCCCGCGCGCCCAGGTGGCCTGGGCGGCGGGCGCCGATCTCAGCAGGCTGCGGGACGAGCGGGACCGTGGTGCGGCCGTGACGACGATGGCCCACGGCGCGGCCGAGATCGTCCTTCGTCTGTACGAGGCGGGACGGCTGCACGGTGTGCTGGCCGTCGGCGGCAGCGGCGGTACGTCCATCGCGACACGGGCCATGCGGGGACTGCCTCTCGGCGTACCGAAACTGATGGTCTCCTCGATGGCCTCCGGCGATGTCTCGCCGTACGTCGGCGCCACGGACATCACGATGATGTACAGCGTGGTCGACATCGCCGGCGTCAACACGATCTCGGCCCCGGTCCTGGCGAACGCCGTCGACGCCGTCGCCGGCATGGCGAAGGGGTTCGCCGCCGCTCCCCGGGCGCTGCGGCCGGAGAGCCTCGCCGCGGGCGGTCCCGGCGCGAGCGGCAGGCCGCTGGTGGCGGCGAGCATGGCGGGGGTGACGACCCCCGGGGTCGACGCGGCACGGGAGCGGCTGACCGAGCTCGGTTACGAGGTGCTGGTGTTCCACACGAGCGGCGCCGGCGGTCGTACGCTCGAATCGCTGGCCGCACAGGGGCTGTTCGCGGGCGTGCTGGACCTGACGCTCAGCGAACTGGCGGACGAACTGGTCGGGGGCATTCTGACCGCGGGCCCGGACCGGCTGCGCGCCGCGGGCCGCCGGGGCACTCCGCAGGTGGTGAGCCTGGGCGCACTCGACATGGTGAAGTTCGGCCCGGTCGACTCGCTTCCGGCGCGGCTGCGCGACCGCGACGTGCGGGTCCACAACCCGTCCATCACCGTCATCCGTACGACCGCGCCGGAGTGCGCCGAACTGGGCAGGGGCATCGCCTCGAAGCTGCGGGACGCCACGGGACCGGCCGAGGTGTGCGTCCCGTTGCGCGGGCTGTCGACGCTCGGGGCGCGGGAAGGGCCGTACCACGACCCGGTCGCGGACGCGGCACTCTTCGCGGCGCTGCGGGACGGGCTGCGGGAGAGCACTGTGGAAGTGGTGGACTTCGCCACCCACATCAATGACCCGGCCTTCGGGCGTGCCGCGGCGGAGCGGCTGCACCGGCTGATCACCGGCGCCGGGAAGGCGTCCGCCGAGGACCGCGCCTGACGGGTGCGCGGCCGGGATTCACGGCGTCCGGAGTGCCGACGGCGCCGCCGGACCCCGGTCCCGGACCGTACACCTGCACGTGACCGGCTGTTTCCGCATATAGCCCCATGGGGCCAAGCGGTGCTAGAAAGGACAGCGTGATCAGGCGCTTCGACCGATTGCGGGGCGTGTCGGTTCGGCCACTGATCGGCAAACGCCCCAGGAGCGTCGCCGGGCAGGTCTTCATCCTCCAGGTGGCGGTCGTGGTGCTGCTCGTTCTCGGGACGATCCTCGCCCTGGTCCTCCAGACCCGGCACGACAGCGACCGTGAGGCACGCAACCGGTCGATCGCGGTCGCGGAATCGTTTGCGCACTCCCCCGGGCTCAGCGATGCCCTGAACTCGCCCGATCCGTCCAAGGTGCTCCAGCCGATAACGGAGGAGGCACGCAAGCGCGCGGGCGTCGACTTCATCGTCGTCATGGACACCAAGGGCATCCGGTACACCCATCCGCAGCCGGAACGGATCGGGCACCGTTTCGTCGGCACCATCGAACCGTCCCTGCGCGGCGAGGTGATCCTCGAGAGCGTCGACGGCCCGCTCGGCCGGGAGGTGCAGGCGGTGGTCCCCGTGACCGGGCCCGACGGCAAGGTCGAGGCGCTGGTCTCCGCCGGTCTCACCGTGAAGAACGTGACAGGCGAAGTGAACCAGCAGCTGCCGGTCATCCTCGGCACGGGCGCGGCGGGCCTCGCGCTGGCCACGGCGGGCACGGCGCTGGCCACCAGACGGCTGAAACGCCAGACCCACGGTCTCGGGCCGACCGAGATGACCCGCATGTACGAACACCACGACGCCGTTCTGCACGCCGTACGGGAGGGCGTCGTCATCGTCGCCGGTGACGGCAGGCTCCTGCTGGCGAACGACGAGGCCAGACGCCTGCTCGGGCTGGGTTCCGACTGCGAGGGCCGGCCCGTGCGGGACCTGACGGGACTCGAACCCGCGACGGCCGAGCTGCTGGCCTCCGGCAGAGCGGCCACGGACGAGGTGCTCACGGCCGGGGACCGGCTGCTCGTGGTGAACCAGCGGTCCACGGACGGTCCCGGCGGTCCGCTGGGCACGGTCGCGACCATTCGTGACTCCACCGAGCTCCAGGCGCTGACGGGCCGGGCCGAGGTGGCGCGCAAACGCCTCCAGCTGTTGTACGACGCGGGCGTGGGCATCGGCACGACGCTCGATGTCGCGCGTACCGCCGAGGAGCTGGCCGAGGTCGCGGTCCCCTCCTTCGCCGACTACGTGACCGTCGACCTCGCCGATCCCGTCCTGAACGGGGAGGAGCCCAACGGTTCCGCGTCGGACATGCGCCGCACCGCCGTCAGCGGCATCCGTGACGACCATCCGCTCTACGAGCGGGGCAGGCTGATCGCGTTCCTCCCGTCGACGCCGCAGGCCCGCGGGCTCGGCACCGGCCGCGCGGAGGTCGTGCCGGATCTGTCGAGGGCGCTGGGCTGGCGTGCACAGGATCCCGAGCGCACGAAGGCGATCGTCGAGTACGGCATCCACTCGCTGATCACCGTGCCACTGCAGGCCCGGGGAACCGTCCTGGGGGTGGCCAACTTCTGGCGCTCGGAGAAGCCCGGTCCGTTCGAGGAGGAGGACCTGTCGCTGGCGGAGGAGCTGGTGGCGCGCGCCGCGGTGTCCGTGGACAACGCCCGCCGTTACACCCGCGAGCACGCCCTGGCCGTGACGCTGCAGCGCAGCCTGCTGCCGCGGGCGCTGCCGGAGCACAGCGCCGTCGAGGTGGCGCACCGCTATCTGCCCGCGCAGTCCGGGGTGGGCGGCGACTGGTTCGACGTGATCCCGCTGCCGGGCAGCCGGGTCGCCCTGGTGGTGGGCGATGTCGTCGGTCACGGGCTGCACGCGGCCGCGACGATGGGGCGGCTGCGTACCGCGGTGCACAACTTCTCCACGCTCGACCTGCCGCCCGACGAGCTCCTCGGCCACCTCGACGACCTGGTGGGGCGGATCGACCAGGACGAGATGGGCCTCGGCGGCAGTCCGGACGGCCCGGCGATGACCGGGGCCACCTGTATCTACGCGATCTACGACCCGGTTTCGCGGCGGTGCACCATGGCCCGGGCGGGGCACCCGCTGCCCGCGCTGGTCCGGCCCGACGGCACGGTGGAGTTCCCCGAACTGCCGGCGGGACCGCCGCTCGGGCTGGGCGGCATGCCGTTCGAGAGCGCGGAGCTGGAGATCGCCGAGGGGACCGAGCTCGTGTTCTACACCGACGGGCTCATCGAGGACCGCAGCCGTGACATCGACGTCGGCATCGAGCTGCTGCGCCGCGCCCTCGCCCACGCCGACCGCACACCGGAGCAGACCTGCAAGGCCGTACTGGACGCCCTGCTGCCGGCACGCCCGAAGGACGACGTGGCGCTGCTCATCGCGCGCACCCGTGCTCTGGGCGCCGACCGGGTCGCCGAGTGGGACGTGCCGTCGGACCCCAGCGCCGTCGCCGGTATGCGTGCCGCGGCCGTCGCCAAGCTGACGGACTGGGGGCTGACCGAGCTGGCGTTCAGCACCGAACTGATCCTGAGCGAGCTGCTCACCAACGCGATCCGCTACGGCACCCAGCCGATCCGCGTCCGGATGCTGTACGACGAGGGGCTGACCTGCGAGGTGGCCGACGGCAGCAGCACGTCGCCGCATCTGCGCTACGCCGCGACGACGGACGAGGGCGGACGAGGGCTGTTCCTCGTGGCCCAGCTCTCCGAACGCTGGGGTACGAGGTACACGGCCGACGGCAAGATCATCTGGGCGGAGCAGCCCCTCCCCGGCACGACCTCGGACCCGGACGCCGACGGCGAGGCGCTGCTCCGCCTCTTCGACACCGAACCGCTCTGAGCCGCCGGCCCCTGCTCCGGCCCGCCGCCCGCCCGAGGGGCGTCCGGGTCAGCCGGCGGTCGGTTGCGTCACGGAGGCGGAGACGGACACGGCGTGACAGGCGGCACGGCCCTCGGCCCGTGAGCGGACGCGGCCCGCTTCGATGAGGACGGCGGACTCGGTGGTGTCGTCGACGGCGCTGACGCCCGCCGCGGCGGCGACAGCTCCCGAGGCATCGCACACCACTTGCAGCCGCGGCCACGACAAGCGCGGGAAGGCCTCGCGCAGGCACGCGCCCAGCTCCGCCACGATCAGCCGGGCCAGTGGTGCCAGCTCGCCGGGCTCGCCGGTGACGAGGACGGCGGTGACGGGGGTACCGGGCGCGGCGGCACGGACCGCCTCCTCGACGGCGGACAGGCGGTGCAGACCCAGCACGGCCACCACGCCGTCACCGGTGAGGAGCGCCGGCCCGCCGCGCACGAGGTCCCTCGCTCCCGGTGGTGCCCACGGCTCGTCGACGAGCCGTGCGGGCAGGGCCGGGGTGGGCGGCGCCCACCAGTCGCTCAGGTCGAGCCCCGCCAGCTGCTCACAGGCGCTGACGACGTCGAAGGGCTCGATGAAGCCGGGTGCGGCGGCGGCCATCCGGCTCGCGCCGTGCAGCGTCGTGAGGACGGTCTCGGCCAGTCGTACCGCACGGCGTGGCGGCGCCCCGGGAACCGCTTCGTAGGGCCGGACGCCTTCCAGCGCCAGCGCGACCAGGAGCGCGTTCAGCTTCTGGAGCTGGAGGAACGGCAGTCGCAGTCGCTCGTCCGCCACGATCTCCGGTATCAGGTCCACTCCGAGCCGCGCGGTCGCGGTGTCCTGGCCCTCGGGTGCCAGCCGGGTGGCCCAGGCCCTGGCGAGCGAGCCGAGCGCCTCGGCCGCCGTGCGGCCCGGCCGCGGAGCCGGCCCGCCCGGCGTGGGCGGGCGCTCGGCGAGGTCGGCGAGGACGGCGAAGTACAGGGCGCGCTTGCCGGGAAAGTTGGAGTAGACCGCGCCTCGGGTCAGTTCGGCCCGTTCGGCGATGGCATCGATCCTCGCGGCCCGGAAGCCGTTCGCCGCGAACTCGCCCCGGGCCGCGGCCAGCACGTGGGCACGGGTCCGCTCCTGCGTCTCCGCCCTGGTGAGCCGCGCCATCGTTCTCCCCGTCCGCGTTGTGCCGCCGTCCCCGCGGCGCACAAATTACCGTAACATCTGGATGACGAGACCATCCGGAGGGGGCTGGGCACGTACATGGCACGCATCGGTGACGAGGGCTCACTGCTGAAGTGTTCGTTCTGCGGGAAGAGCCAGAAGCAGGTGAGGAAGCTCATCGCCGGGCCGGCCGCCATCCACATCTGCGACGAGTGCGTCGAGCTCTGCAACGAGCTGATCGAGGAGGAGCTGGCGGAGGTCACCGAGACCCCGCTCGTCGAGCTGCCCAAGCCGGCGGAGATCCACCGGTTCCTCGACGATTACGTCATCGGCCAGGAGGCGGCGAAGCGGTCCCTGGCCGTGGCCGTGTACAACCACTACAAGCGGGTCCGCGGCAGGGAGGACGGGGACGATCCCGTCGAGGTGGCCAAGTCCAACATCCTGCTGCTCGGGCCCACGGGCTGCGGCAAGACCTATCTGGCGCAGACCCTGGCGCGGCTGCTGAAGGTGCCGTTCGCGATCGCCGATGCCACCGCGCTCACCGAGGCCGGATATGTCGGCGAGGACGTGGAGAACATCCTGCTGAAGCTGCTGCAGGCCGCCGACTACGACGTGGAGCGCGCCGAGACCGGAATCATCTACATCGACGAGATCGACAAGATCGCGCGCAAGGGCGAGAACCTCTCGATCACGCGCGATGTGTCCGGCGAGGGTGTGCAGCAGGCCCTGCTGAAGATCCTTGAGGGCACGACCGCCTCGGTGCCGCCGCAGGGCGGCCGCAAGCACCCCCACCAGGAGTTCATCCAGATCGACACGGCGAACGTGCTGTTCATCGTGGCCGGCGCGTTCGCGGGTCTGGAGACGATCATCGACGACCGGGTGGGCAGACGCGGCCTGGGATTCGCCGCCCGGGTCGGGCCCGGCGACGGGGATTCGGGCGGGACCGACGACGGGGACGTGTTCGCCCGGGTGATGCCGGCCGACCTGATCAGGTTCGGGCTCATCCCGGAGTTCATCGGCAGGCTCCCCGTCATCGCCCGGGTGTCGAAGCTCGACAAGTCCGCCCTGCTGAAGACCCTCACCGAGCCGCGGAACGCTCTGGTCAAGCAGTACCAGCGGTTGTTCGAGATGGACGATGTCGAGCTCGAGTTCAGCGACGGGGCGCTGGAGGCCATCGTCGAGAAGTCCGTCCTGCGCGGCACCGGCGCGCGAGGGCTGCGGGGAATCATGGAGCACGTCCTGCGGCCCGTGATGTACGAGATCCCCAGCCGCGAGGACGTGGTCAAGGTCGTCATCGGCGAGCACACGGTCCGCGACGACGCCGGCCCGCTCGTCGTCACCCGCCGGCCGCCGGAGCAACTGGGCGACCAGCCCGCCTGAGTGGGGATGCTCCAGGTCGCCGCGGTCTGCCGGTGAACTCGGCGCTCGGCGTCCTCCCGCAGGACCGGCATGCGGATGAACCGGGTCGAGCGTATCGTCGTAAAAGGCTTACGAGCGACAGGGATTCGCGCCACCTTCAATCATCAGGACGGCGCCGAAGGGTCTCCGGTACGCAGCCTCTCCGATCTCACGAAATCCGATGGTCGAGCGACAACCTCGCAGTTGGCCTGCCCAGGTGACGTCGCTGCCGTGGTTTCGCCGCGGCAATGGGTCCTCGGCCGGCGCACTGCGAGTGGTTCCCATGTCATCGCGCTCTCCATGTCACCGCGCGGACAATCGCCGAGTCAGAAAGCGGGAAGTGTTATGGCCACCACAGTTGCTGTGCAGTACGGCACGACGTTCTCCTGGGTCGGTCGCAACCTGGACGGCCGACTGGACGTCTTCGCCCGGGATTCCGAGGGTACCGTCAAGCACACGTGGCAGCTCAACCCTGACAACACCGACTGGTCGGAGTGGAGAACACTCGGCGACTCCAAGAAGCGAGCGAGCAGGGTCGTGGTCGCTCCGAACCGCGACGGCCGGCTGGAGGTCTTCGCCCTCTTCCCCACGGGCGTGAAGGACCAGGCGAACCTTGAGCACAACTGGCAGAAGGACCCCAACAACGAGTACGACTGGTCGGGCTGGAAGGTGCTCTTCGGAGCATGCTTCGGCAACCCTTCGGTCAATCAGAATGCCGATGGCCGGCTGGAGGTCTTCGTCCGCAACCCCGATTACAGTCTTGAACACGACGCCCAGCGGCCCAACATCAACGGGTGGTTCCCTCCGAGCTCGCTGGGCGGCTACCTGAGCGGCAATCCGGTGGCCGCCCAGAACGCCGATGGGCGGCTGGCGGTCTTCGCCCGCGACCGCGACCAAGCAATACAGCACATCTGGCAGACAGCCGCCAACAACGGATGGGCGAAGTCCTGGGCAAAGCTCCCCGGAAGCCAGAAGCTGGACGGCTTCCCGGCGTTCGCTCTCAATGCCGACGGCCGGATGGAGCTCTTCGCCCGCAGCACCGATCACGTCCTCCTGCACATCTGGCAGGTCACCGCCAACGGCGCCTGGTCCACGGCCGGTTGGCAACCGCTCGGCGACCACATGGAGGACGAGCCGGCGGTCGTCCCGAATCGCGATGGACGGCTGGAGGTCTTCGCCATCAAGGACGGCGTCCTCCAGCACATCTGGCAGACCGGCCTCCGCAACGACCGCATCAACTGGTCGGATTGGCAACCGCTCGGCGGCAACCCGGCAGGTCATCTCGCTGTCGTGCGAAACCGCCACGACCAGATAGAGGTCTTCGCCCCCTTCCACGACGGCACCTACCGGTACATGTGGCAGACCGTCCCGAACGACGACGACGAGTGGTCGGAGTGGCACTCGCTCGGTTCGCCTTGAGCAGCGACCCCTGAGCAGCGGCCCCGAAGCCCCGTCCACCTGCCGGTGTTCCCGGCGCGCCCATGACGCCCGTACGCGACGGTGTCAGGCGACCGCGCTGAGGGTGTCGACGAGTCTGCGGCGCGCGGCACGCGCGGCGGGCAGTGCGGCGAGGGCGGTCGCGCCCAGGACGGCGGCGACCGCGAGCAACAGCAGATGGAGCGGGGACGGGGCCTGGGCGATTCCGGCGCCGATACCGCTGGAGCGGCCCTCCGCGTCGATCAGCCAGCGGGCGAGAGGCACTCCCAGGGCCGCTCCGGCGATCGCGGCGGCGAGCGCGGTGCAGCCGATCGCGGAGACCGTGACCGCGGTGATCTGGCGCGGGGAGAGCCCGATCGCCTTCAGGGCCAGCAGGTCCCGTTCTCCCTCCCGTACGCTGCCGCCGATCGCGGTCGACAGTTCGGTGAGCCCGATCAGGGCGAGTACGGCGATGAGACCGGCGACGACACCGCGCATCGGGGAGAGCCGGTCCGCGGGGCTGGTGACCTCGTGGATGTCGAGCCTGCCCCGGGAGGCGTCCGTCAGCTCGGTGCGGACCTCGGCCGGGTCGGCGCCCGGGCGCAGTTGCAGCTGGAAGAGCGTCGCGCGCAGCGCGGGGTCGTTCTCGCGGAGGGTGTCGAGCGAGGTGGAGACGGTCCGGCCGCCGTTCTCCGGTTCGATGCTGCGGCCGACGATGTGCAGGATCTGGGGGTGTCCGCCGACGGTCATCCGTACCCAGTCGCCGACGCGTACGCCGAGCAGATCGAGCAGCCCCTGTCCGGCCACCGCCTCGTCGGGGCCGTGCGCCGCCCGGCCCTCGGCGACGGTGAACGGATAGGGCTGCTCGCGGGTGCCGAGCCCGCGCAGCGCGATGGTGCCCGTCTGCCCCGGGACGAGCGCGGCGGTCTCGACGCCCGGATGGGCCGCGGCGACCTGCGGGTGGGCATCGAGCAGGCTGAGCGCCTCACGGTCGCCGAGGCCGGCGTCGGCCCGGGCGGTGAGGGCGGCGGCGAGCCCCAGCTCCTCCGGCTTGCTCTCGAAGCGGGCGATGGTGGTCCAGGCGCTCAGCGCGACGGTGATCAGCAGGAGTGGCAGGGCCAGCCGGACGATGGTGGCGGGTGCCTGCGGGCCGCGGGCGAAGGCCCGGTGCCAGCCGAGGACCAGGGCCGGTGGCAGCCCGAGGCCCAGGGCTCTTCGGGCGGGTCCGGACAGCCTGCCGCCGCGGGCGACCCCGGCCGGGAGCACCGGCACGGGAGGCACGCGTCCGGCCCGCCATGCGGCGAGACAGGTGGTGGCGCCGATGAACAGCACGGCGGCGACGGGCACCGCGAGCAGTACCGCCGTGTGCCCGGGAAGCCCCTGCCAGACGCCGACCGCTTCGCCGAGCCTTCCGGGGACGCGGCTGCCGAGGGTCTCGGTGAGCACGGTGGCGACGACCGCCCCGAGGACGGCGAACGCCAGGTGCTGGACGAGGAAGACGCGGACGACCTGGCCCGGGGTGAAACCGATGGCCTTGAGGACGGAGATGTCCCGCAGATGGCCGCGCACCCGGGTGCTGATCGCGCCGAAGACGGCCAGCGCGGCGGCGAGCAGCGCGCCGAGTCCGAAGAGCCCGAGCACCTGGCCGAGCAGCCGGGTGTCGCCCTGGGCCTCGGCCCGCGCCTGCTGCCAGCTGGAGACGTCGGTGACGGCTCCGGCGCCGAGGACGGTGACGGCGCGCTGCACGGCGTAGTCGGTGTCGTCGGGGTCGGTGAGCAGCAGCCCGATGACGTGTCCTGGCCGGTCACCGGTCCCCCGTACCCGGTCGGGGAGCGCCCATACGGTGCCGGAGCGCTCTCCGGCGCGGTACCGGGGCTCGGCGCTGTCCGCGACGCCGAGGACGGTCAGGGTCCGGGAGGTGCCGGACAGGTTCAGGACATCGCCCGGCCCGGCCACGAGCGCACGAGCGAGGCTGCTCTCCAGGACGACGCCGTCGGGGGTGCCGGGGCTGAGCCAGCGGCCGGACGTGAGCAGGGGACGGCCCGTGGCGGGCGGCTCGGCGCCGGCGCCGCGCAGTTCGACGGCGGCCCGTGCGCCGCGGGAGGCGACGGTGGCCGAGGAGGTGCTGTACGGGCCGGAGACCGTCTCGACGCCGTCCAGGCGGGCGAGCCGGCCGGGGTCGGCGGAGGGCCCGGTGTGGATCCAGACGTGCGCCCCGTGGGACTGGGCGAAGACCCGCTGCCAGGGGTTGGTGGCGTAGCCGAAGAGCGCGGCGGCGAGCAGCAGCGCGGCGACGATTCCGGCGGTTGCGGAGACGATGAACAGCGCCTCGCCCCGGTGGGTGCGCAGATCGGCGTGTGCCCAGCGCAGGGTGGCCCGCACGGGTCAGTCCTTCAGTTCGAGGACGCCGGCCAGTCCGGTGCCCCGGGAGGGCGTGCCGCCCAGCTCGGCGTCGTCGGCTATGCGGCCGTCGAAGAAGCTGATGACCCGGTCGGCGGCGCTGGCGAGCCGCGCGTCATGGGTGACGAGCAGGATGGTCTGGCCGCGCTGGTGGAAGCGGGACAGCAGGCGCATGACCTCGCGGGTGCCCTTGCTGTCGAGGCTGCCGGCCGGCTCGTCGGCCAGCAGCAGCCGTGGGTGGTTGACCAGGGCACGCGCCAGCGCGACGCGCTGCTGCTCGCCGCCGGACAGCTCGCCCGGCATGCTGCGCGCCTTGCTCTCCAGGCCCAGCTCGGCCAGCAGCTTCTCCCGTTCGGCGCGGGCCTGCCGGGGGCCGGTGCCAGCCAGCAGGGCGGGCAGTTCGACGTTGTCGGCGACCGTGAGGTTCGACACGAGGTTGAAGAACTGGAAGACGATGCCGATCCGGCGGCGCCGCTCCATCGCCCAGCGGGCCTCGCTGTAGGAGTCGGTGCGCTCGCCGTCGAGCCACAGGCTTCCGCTGTCGGGCCGCTGCAGTCCGCCGAGCAGATGCAGCAGTGTCGACTTGCCCGCTCCGGAGGGGCCGGTCACGGCGACGAACTCCCCGTGCCGGACGGACAGGTCCACTCCGCGTACGGCGTGGGCGGGGGCGCCCTCGCCGTGGTGGGTCTTGACGAGTCCCTCGGCCCGCAGCAGCGGCGCCGGAGCGGGAACGTCCTGGTCGGCGGGGTGGTCGGGGTGGTCGGCGGTGTGGCTCATTCCAGCCCCTCCAGCTCCTCCTGGCAGCGCTCCAGCCAGTCGAGGTCGGCCTGCAGATGCAGCATGGCTCCCTCGATCAGCAGCTGGGCGATGCGGTTGTCCCGGTCCTCGGTCGCGGACAGCTTCGACAGATTGCGCATGGTGTTGAGGTACTCGCGTCGCTGTCTGTTGATGAGGGCGATCTGGTCGGCGAGTCCGGTCCTGGGGGCGAGCGCGAGCTTCATGAAGAACTCGTCCCGCACCCGCGGCTCGTCCGCCGTGTCCTCGAACCAGGCGCGCAGCGCCTCCGTCCCGGCCTCGGTGAGGCGGTAGATCTTCTTGTTGGGCCGGCTCGACTGGGCGACTTCCTCGCCCTCGATCAGCCCCGACTTCTCCAGTCGCCCGAGCGTCACATAGATCTGGCCGACGTTCGGCTGAGGGTACGCGGCACCCAGCAGTTGCTCAAGGTCCTGCTTGAGTTCATAGCCGTGGGCGGGGCCTCGGGAGAGGAGAGCCAGGAGGGGCAGACGCACGTGTGCTCCCCCTCCTCCCTGGTGTCCGCCTGCCGGCGTGGTCCGACTGCCTGCCGAGGGCGGTCCGCACCGCGTCCGTAAGGTGGCCGTGTGGCCCGGATCGCTCTCGTCATCCGATACGGGGCCTAGTATCGCCCATGCCTAACGGGTATACATGCCCCTGACGCGGACGACGATGCCCGGCGCCGGTGTGCAAGGAGGAACCTATGCGGTGGATACGTGCCGCGGGTAGGGGTCTCCTGGTCGCGGCGGTCGTTCTCACCGGTTACGTGTCGGCGCCCACGCAGTCGGGCGACGCGACGGCGGACCCCGCGGGGGGCGACGGGCGCGGGCCCATGACGCTGGCCACGGCGGGCGATCTCACCGGCTATCTCGGCCCCCTCCTGGAGGGCTGGAACCGGGGCCACCCGGGCGAGAAGGTCACGCTCGTCGAGCTGCCGGACTCCGCCGACGAGACCCGTGCGCAGATGACGACGGGGCTTCGCTCGGGCGACGGCCGGTTCGACATCCTCAACATCGACGTCGCCTGGACCTCGGAGTTCGCCGCCGCGGGCTGGATAGCCCCGCTGGAGTCCCGGCGTTTCCCGCTGAACAGCTTCCTGCCGCCGGTCGTGGACACGGCGACGTACGACGGCAAGCTGTACGCCGTCCCGTATGTCACGAATGCCGGAATGCTCTACTACCGCAAGGACGTCCTCGACCGCGAGGGCGAGCGGCCGCCGCGGACCTGGACGGAGCTGGAACGCCAGGCCAGGACGATCGCCCCGCGGCACGGCCTCGACGGCTACGCGGGCCAGTTCCTCCCGTACGAGGGCCTCACGGTCAACGCGACGGAGGCGGTCTACTCGGCCGGGGGCACGATCCTCGGCGACGACGGCCGGGTGACCGTGGACTCGGCGGCGGCCCGCACCGGGGTCGATTTCCTCGCCCGCGGGGTGCGTGACGGCTGGATCCCCAGGGAAGCGCTCACGTACAAGGAGGAGGAATCCCGGCAGGCCTTCCAGGACGGCAGGCTGCTCTTCCTGCGCAACTGGCCCTATGCGTACGCCGGCGCCTCCGGCAAGGACTCGCCGGTGGCGGGGAAGTTCGGCGCCGTGCCGCTGCCCGGCCCCGACGGGGCCGGGACGAGCGTGCTGGGCGGATCGAATCTCGCGGTCAGCACCCGGTCCCGGCACCCCGAGTCGGCGAGCGATCTGATCGCGTACCTCACGAGCGCCCCCGTGCAGCGGAAGGTACTGACGGAGGGCGCGCTGCCGCCCGTGCGCGCCGCGCTGTACCAGGACCCCGCGCTGATCCGGGAGTTCCCCTATCTGCCCGCCCTGCGGGCGAGCGTGCTCGCGGCGGCGCCGCGACCGAAGAGCGCACGGTACGAGCAGGTGAGCCTGGCCGTGCAGGCCGTCGTGCACGACGCGATGGCGCAGCACCAGGATCCCGCGGCGGCCGTGCGCCGGCTGGCCGGGGAGCTGTCGGCCGTCGCGCGCCGGGGCTGACCTCTCTCTCACGCTTCCCTTTCTCACCCTACCTACCTGTTAGGTAACGGGATCACATCGCATGGGACTCGAACCGTGCGGATACATCAGGGCATATCGCCCAACTCTCTTCTCATTTCCGCATGACCGTTGACACCTTCTCGACATGCCTACTTAACATGCATGCATAACCGTCGACCTTCTGGTCGCGGGCACCCCTTCACGCAGAAACAGGTCAACGGGTGACGCTCACAGCCCCGGCCGGCAATGGCCTCTCGCACCGCCACACGCACCACTGGTGGCGCGACGCGGTGATCTACCAGGTGTACGTCCGCAGCTTCCTGGACAGCACCGGCGACGGAATCGGCGACCTCGCCGGGGTCCGTGCCGGACTGCCCTACCTCAAGAAGCTCGGCGTCGACGGCATATGGCTGAGCCCCTTCTACCCCTCACCGCAGCACGACCACGGGTACGACGTCGCCGACTACCGCGACGTGGACCCGCTCTTCGGCGACCTCGCCGAGTTCGGGCTGCTGATCACCGACGCACACCGGCTCGACATCAAGGTGCTGCTCGACATCGTCCCCAACCACTGCTCCAGCGAGCACGACTGGTTCCGTGAGGCCCTCGGTGCCGGACCGGACAGCGCCGCCCGCGCCCGGTTCCACTTCGCCGAGGGCCGGGGCCCGGGCGGGGACGTTCCGCCCAACAACTGGCACGCGATGTTCGGCGGGCCCGCCTGGACCCGGATCACCGAACCGGACGGCGCCCCCGGCCAGTGGTACCTGCACATGTTCACGCCCGAGCAGCCCGACCTGAACTGGCGCAACCCCGAGACCGGCGACTACTTCGAGCAGGTCCTGCGCTTCTGGCTGGACCGCGGCGTCGACGGCTTCCGCATCGACGTCGCCGCCGGTCTCTTCAAACACCCGGAGCTGCCCGACTCCCCGGACCCCGAGGCCGACGCCCGCACCCGCGACTCGGTCAACCCGCTCGCCTGGAACCAGCCCGAGGTGCACGACGTGTGGCGCCACTGGCGCGCGGTGTGCGAGGAGTACACGGACCGCGACGGCCGGGAGCGGCTGCTCGTCGGCGAGGTCTCCGTACCGACCGCGCGTGAACACGCCCGCTACGTACGCCCCGACGAACTGCACCAGGCCTTCTTCTTCGATCTGCTGAGCGCACCCTGGGACGCCGGCACGTTCCGCAAGGTCGTCACCGAGGCCATGCACGACATCGCCGGAACCGGCTCCACCGTCACCTGGGTGCTCAACAACCACGACCAGGTCCGCACCGTCACCCGGTACGGCGAGTCCGGCACCGAGGGCAGCGGGCTCGGCGCGGCCCGCGCCCGGGCGGCCGCGCTGCTCATGCTGGCGCTGCCCGGCGCCGCGTACATCTACCAGGGCGAGGAACTGGGCCTGCCGGAGGTCGTGGACCTGCCCGACGAGGTGCTCACCGACCCGATCTTCCGGCGCACCGGGAGCCGGGCGCGGATCCGTGACGGCTGCCGCGTGCCCCTTCCGTGGTCTGGCCACGCCTCGCCGTTCGGCTTCACCTCGGGCGCCGAGGGGGCCAAGCCGTGGCTGCCGCAGCCCGGCTGGTTCGCCGAGCACGCCACCGACCGGGCCCTCTCCGACACCCGTTCGTTCTGGCATCTGTACCGCGACGGGCTGCAGCTGCGGCGCGGACTGCCGCAGCTCGGCGAGGGCACCCTGCGCTGGCTTGACTCCCCGCCCGACGTCCTCGCCTTCGTACGCGGCGACGGACTCGTCTGCGCCGTCAACTTCGGCACCGCGCCCGTGCCCGCACCGGTCTCCGGCGCACCGCTGCTCTCCAGCGGGCCCTGCCCCACCGGCGCCCTGCCGGGATCCACCGCAGCCTGGTGGATCAGCGACTGCACCAACCCCTGATCCCCGACCGCCGACACCCCGCCCGTTCCCCCTTCCCAGAAGGAAGTTCTGCCATGACGCCACGACGCACGATGCTTGCGAGCTGCACGGCCCTGGCCCTCGCCCTCGGCGCGACCGCCTGCGGCAGCGGCCCCGTCACCCCGGCCGGCGGCGGTGACAAGTCCCTCGACGGCCAGACGATCACGGTCGCGGGCGTCTGGTCCGGCGCCGAGCAGAAGAACTTCCAGAAGGTGCTCGACGCCTTCACCGAGAAGACCGGCGCCACGACGCAGTTCGTGTCCACGGGCGACAACGTCTCCACCGTCGTCGGCAGCAAGATCGAGGGCGGCAACGCCCCCGACGTGGTGATGGTCCCGCAGGTCGGTGTGCTCCAGCAGTTCGCGAAGAGCGGCTGGCTCAAGCCGCTCTCCCCCACCACCGAGAAGTCCGTCGACGGCAACTTCGCCTCCGTGTGGAAGAACTACGGCAGCGTGGACGGCACCCTGTACGGCCTCTACTTCAAGGCCGCCCACAAGTCGACGGTCTGGTACAGCCCGGACGCCCTCGACCAGGCCGGCGTCAAGCCGCCGACGACGTACGCGGACCTGCTGAAGGCCGGCCAGGCCGTCTCCGACTCGGGCCTGCCCGCCTTCGCGGTCGCCGGTGAGGACGGCTGGACCCTCACCGACTGGTTCGAGAACATCTACCTCTCCCAGGCCGGCCCCGAGAAGTACGACCAGCTCGCCGCCCACAAGCTCAAGTGGACCGATCAGAGCGTCGTCGACGCGCTGACCACCCTGGGCAAGCTGTTCTCCGACAAGGAGCTCATCGCGGGCGGCCAGAAGGGCGCCCTCGGAACCGACTTCCCCGGCTCGGTCGAGAAGGTCTTCGGCCCCGAACCCGAGGCCGGCATGGTCTACGAGGGCGACTTCGTCGCCGGTGTCGCCAAGGACCAGTTCGGCAGGAAGATCGGCGAGGACGCCGCGTTCTTCCCGTTCCCCGCGGTCGACGGCGGCAAGGCCCCCGTGGTCAGCGGCGGTGACGCGGCCGTCGTCCTGAAGGACGGCAAGAGCCAGAAGGCCGCGATGGCGTTCCTGGAGTATCTGGCGACTCCGGAGGCGGCCGCCGTCTGGGCCGAGGCCGGCGGCTTCCTCTCCCCCAACAAGAAGCTCGACCTCGCCTCCTACGGTGACGACACGACCCGCGCCACCGCCAAGTCGCTGATCAGCGCCGGTGACTCCGTCCGCTTCGACATGTCCGACCAGGCGCCCGCGGCCTTCGGAGGCACCAAGGGCACGGGCGAGTGGAAGCTGCTGCAGGACTTCCTGCGCGACCCCTCCAACCCGAAGGCCACCGCGGGCCGCCTCGAGGACGCGGCCGCCAAGGCGTACAAGGGCTGACGGGACATGACCGCAGTCACCACACCCACCACGCCGTCCGCGGTGCCTCCGCGGCCCCCCGCGGGCGCGAACCCCCGGCGCCGCGCCCAGCGGCGCCGGCGGGTCGTCGCCCTGGTCTTCGTCCTCCCCGCGCTGCTGCTGCTCGGCGCGCTCGTCGTCTACCCCGTGCTGTTCTCGGTCGGCCGGAGCTTCTTCGACGCCTCGGGGACACGCTTCGTGGGCGGCGGCAACTACGCCGAGATGTTCCGCGACCCGGCCACGCTCAAGGCCGTCCGCAACAGCACCATCTGGGTCGTCGTGGCCCCCACGCTGCTCACCGGACTCGGACTGATCCTCGCCGTGCTGGTGGAGAAGGTCCGCTGGGCGACCGCGTTCAAGCTGCTGCTGTTCATGCCGATGGCGGTCTCCTTCCTGGCCGCCGGCATCATCTTCCGCCTCGCCTACGAGGAGGACCCCGACAAGGGGGTGCTCAACGCCACCGTGGTCGGGGTGCACGACACCTTCAAGGGCTCGTCGTCGTACCCGACCGCGCGCGCCAGGGACGGCCAGGGACTGACCAAGGCCGCGGACGGGTCGTACGCCACGACCGCGGCCGTCTCCCCGGGCGACGCCGTCACGCTCGGACTCGTCGGCGTGAAACCGGCGGAGCTGCCGGCCGGTGCCGGGCCCGCGTATGAGGCGGCGGCCAGGAAGGCCGGCCGTGACGAACTGGCCGGCGTGGTCTATCTGGACTTCGCCCCCGGCGGGGGCGGTGAGCAGGGCAAGGTCGACCGGGCCGAGAGCGGGCTGCCGAAGATGGCGGTCGAGGCGGTGCGGGACGGCAGAACCGTCGCCACCGCCACCACGGCGAGCGACGGCTCGTTCGCCTTCCGGGACCTGGATCCCGGCTCGTACACGGTCCGGCTGCCCGCGAGCAACTTCGCCCAGCCGTACGAGGGCGTCTCCTGGCTCGGCCCCGCCCTCGTCACCCCGGCCATCATCGGCGCGTATCTGTGGATCTGGACGGGCTTCGCGATGGTGCTCATCGGGGCCGGGCTGTCCTCGCTGCCGCGTGACACGCTCGAAGCCGCCCGGATGGACGGTGCCAACGAGTGGCAGGTGTTCCGCAGGATCACCGTGCCGCTGCTCGCGCCCATCCTGACCGTGGTCTTCGTGACCCTGGTGATCAATGTGATGAAGGTCTTCGACCTCGTCTACATCATCGCGCCGGGACCGGTGCAGGAGGACGCCACGGTACTGGCGACCCAGATGTGGCTGGTCTCCTTCGGCGGCGGCAACAACCAGGGGCTCGGCAGCGCGCTCGGCGTGCTGCTGCTGCTGCTGGTGATCCCCGCCATGGTCTTCAACGTCCGCCGTTTCCGCAGGAGTCAGTCATGAGCGCGACCGTCACCGACCCTGCCGTCGCGAAGGAACCGCAGGTCCCTGCCGGGCCGGTGCGCCGCCGGCCGGGGGGCCGGCTCGGACGCCGGCTCGGCAGCGGAGTGGTCCAGGCGTTCCTGGTGGTGATCGGCCTCGTGTGGGTCACGCCGCTCGCCGGTCTGCTCCTCTCCTCGCTGCGCTCGCCCGAGGACAACGCGAGCAGCGGCTGGTGGAGCACGTTCACCAGCCCCGGGCAGCTGTCGTTCGACAACTACGCGGAGCTGCTCGGCAACGCCGGGATCACCCAGGCCTTCTGGAACACCGTGCTGATCTCGGTGCCCGCCACCACTCTGGTGATCGCCATCGCGGCGCTGGCCGGCTACGCCTTCGCCTGGCTGGAGTTCCCCGGCCGGGACTGGCTCTTCCTGCTGGTGGTGGCGCTGCTGGTGGTGCCGGTCCAGGTCGGTCTGCTGCCGGTCGCCAAACTCTTCGGCCAGCTGGGGCTGTTCGGCACGATCCCGGGCGTGGTGCTCTTCCATGTCGCCTACGGGCTGCCGTTCGCCATCTTCCTGCTGCGGAACTACTTCGCCGACATCCCGCGCGAGATGCTGGAGGCGGCGCGGATGGACGGCGGCAGCGAGTGGCGGATCTTCACCCGCCTGGTGCTCCCGGTGGGACGGCCGGCGATCGCGAGTCTGGCGATCTTCCAGTTCCTGTGGGTGTGGAACGACATGCTCGTGGCACTGCTCTTCGCGGACAGCTCCTCGCAGCCGCTCACGGTGGAACTCCAGTCCCAGGTACGGCAGTTCGGCAGCAACATCGACGTCCTCGCGCCCGGGGCGTTCCTGTCGCTGATCGTGCCGGTGGTGGTGTTCTTCGCCTTCCAACGGCACTTCGTCCAGGGCGTGATGGCGGGCTCGGTGAAATGAGCCCCGGCTCCCGGCCACGAGTGGGCGCGTGGCGGTCGGCGTACGGGATCCCGTGCGAGGATCGCCCGCGCCCACAGCGGTCGCGGGCGGCGCCCGCGGCGGGGGACGGCGCGGGTCAGCTCTCCGGCTCGGGCGGGGCGTGGAAGGCCGTCATGCCGAGCGCGTCCGGCCGCTGCTCCCAGAAGCCGCGGAACCGGTCGAGCCAGTCGTCGACCTCGCGCAGGGGTGCCGGACCATGCCACCCGTCGCGTATATAGGTGAACGCTTAACCATTGTGCGCGACACACTCGTGCGGAGTAGGGAGCGCGGCCAGGGCCCCTGTCCGCGTTCCACTGGGGGGATGCCACAGGTGCAGTTGTCGGTCGTCGTCCCGTGCTTCAACGAGAGCGAGGTGATCGACACCTTTCACACGGCGCTGAGCACCGCGCTGGAGCCGACCGGGGATCGCTTCGAGATCTGCTACGTCGACGACGGAAGCAGCGACGGGACCGCCGAGCGCCTGAGGGCGATCGCGGCGTCGGCGCCAGAGGTGCGCTTCACCTCGTTCAGCCGCAACTTCGGCAAGGAGGCCGCCCTGCTGGCCGGGATGCGGATGTCCCGGGGCGCCGCCGTCGTCCTCATGGACGCCGATCTGCAGCATCCCCCCGAGTTGGTCCCGCGGATGCTGGAGCTGCACCGGCACGGCTACGACCAGGTCGTCGCCCGGCGCGACCGCACGGGCGAAGGCGCGCTGCGCTCCGCGCTGAGCCGGGCCTACTACCGCCTGGTGCGCCACTTCATGGATGTCGAGATCGCCGACGGTGCGGGCGACTTCCGGCTGCTGTCACGCCGGGCGGTCGACGCCGTGCTGTCGCTCCCCGAGAGCAATCGCTTCTCCAAGGGCCTCTTCTCGTGGATCGGCTTCGACACGGTCAGCTTCCCGTACCGCAATGTCCGGCGGGCCGCCGGCCGGTCCAAATGGGGCGGCAGGCGGCTGCTGGAGTACGGGATCGACGGGCTGCTCTCCTTCAACACCCGTCCGCTGCGGCTGGCGATCCACACCGGGCTGTGGCTCTTCCTCTCCGCCCTCGGCTACGCGCTGTGGATCGTCGCGAACGCCGTACTGAACGGCGTCGAGACCCCCGGGTACGCGACGCTGATCACCGCCATCGTCGGACTCAGCGGGGTCCAGCTCGCCACGCTCGGCGTCATCGGGGAGTACGTCGGCCGGATCTACCACGAGGCGAAGCGGCGGCCCCCGTATGTGGTGCGGGAGACGGACGCGTCCGCGCCGCACCGCTGCGGAGCGCCGTCCGCGACCGCCGGACAGTCACGGCAGCGGTCATGAACGCCACCGGCATGCGGCAGTTCGCCGTCTTCGCCGTGATCGGGGCCGTCAACACCTGCGTGTACTACGCCGTGTACGCCGTACTCAACCTCTGGCTGCCCTATCTCGCCGCCCACGCGCTGGCCTACGCCGTGGGCATCACCGGATCGTTCCTGCTCAACTCGTACGTCACTCTGCGCACCCGGCCCACCTGGCGCGGGTTCGTCCGCTATCCCCTCTCGGGAGTGGCCGGTCTCGTCGGCAGCGGTGTGCTGCTCCATCTCGCCGTGCGCGAGCTGGGCGCGGACGAGCATGTCGCCGCCCTCGCGGCCGGGGTGCTGGTCACCCCGCTGTCGTTCCTCGTCGCACGGTGGGCGATCACCTCCGGCGCCAGGAAGCCGGTCACGGAAGCCGCGTCGAGTAAGTGACCGCGTCCAGACGGTAGTAGTCGGCGACGCACCGGGCCGGCCACCCGATGCGGCCCCGGTCGCGGAACGGTTCGAGCATCCCGGCGACCGGGAGCGGTGTGTACGGGAGGACCTTCGCGCCGCTCGCCGCCCCCGCGCGCAGCCGCGCGTCCTGGCGGTCCCACTGCCCGGCCCGTACGCGCATGTCCTGCCCGAGCTGGTGGAGCGGCCGGGCAAGCCCGACGACGGACACGGCGAGGACCGTCGCGGCCACGGCCGCCGCCACCGCCGCCCACGGCCGCGGCATCCGGGTGCGCAGGGCGCGGCCCAGGAGGGCGCCGACGGCGACGAGCAGCAGCACGTACAGCAGCAGATAGTCGTTCCAGGTACGGGCCGCGGTCGAGACGCGCGCGCCGAAGACGGGATACGTGACGACGGTGCACAGGTATCCGGCGACGAGGAGGGCAAGCGCACCGCAGGCGGCGAGCGGAAGCGGTCTGCACGGCCGGCGCAGAACGGATCCGGTGCCGCCGGGCCGCGCCAGCAGGCCCAGCAGCAGTCCGGCGGCGACCGCTCCCGCGTACGGCCAGGTCGTGAGGACGGTTTCCACGATCCGTGCGAAGCCCCGTGCCGAGGCCGCCAGGGACTCGGGGGAGATCATCGAGCCGGTCTCCGCGCCGAAGCGGGTCCGCCGGCGGCGTGAGCCGGGTGACGTCATCAGAACGGCGGTGCCGATGGCGATCCCGGCCGCCCCGAGCAGCGCCCAGGTCCTGAGGGCGGGCCACGCCCGCTCGGTGACGAGCCGTCGGCCGGTCAGCAGCAGCCCCGAGAGGACCACCAGGGCCACGATCGAGGTCTCCTCCGAGAGCGTGCCGATGAGGATCCCCGCGAGCACGACCGTGACGAGGGCGGCGGTACGGCCCCGCCTGCCGCGCGCGCACAGGGCCGGAACGACGGCGGCGCAGGCGAGCACGGGCGCCAGGGTGTGGGAGACGGAGCCCGCGGGCCAGTAGAGCGTCTTGTACGTGTTGGGCGTCGCGAGCAGGAACACCGCGGTGGCCGTGGCGGCCACGAGCAGCGGGATCCCGCGCGGCGCCCGCTGCCCCGCCCGGCGCAGCAGCAGGACGGTCAGGGTCCACAGCACGAGCAGGGTGAGCAGCCCGCTGATCAGCGCGTACCACTGATGACCGGCGACCGGGAACTCGGCGTAGAGACCGACGAGGAGGGCATTGCCGACGCGGCCGTTGTCGGTGACGTAGAACTTCCCGACGAGACCGGCGACGCCGTGGTCGCGCACCACCGGCAGGAAGCACCACTCGTCGGCGCTGGGCCGGACGTGGCGGCCCAGCCATGCGGCGACCGCCAGCAGCCCGAGGGGCAGCGCGGCGAGGAGCACGGCGCAGACGGTGGCGCGCGACGGGAGCCCCCGTCCGCCGCCCTTGCCCCGCCCGGGCGGCCCGGAGGGTTCATCCGGTTCCTGCGGGGTGGTCATGCGTGATGCGCCGACGGCCATGTCCGTCACTAGTTGCACGCTTCCCGCACCGCTCAACCGCCCGGCGGTCATGTGGAGCAGCAGGAAGCCCCGATGGGGCGGCGGAGGCGGGCGCGGCGCGTGTCGCCTTGCCATGGTGCGCTGCCGGTGCGGAGCGCCCGTGGCCGGCGCCCGCCCCGGAAGCCGACGTGGATTCAGCCGACGATCACGCCGATCTTGGGCGGGGGTTCGTTCCGGTAGCCGGCGGGACCGAAGTTGGCTTCCACGGCCTTCTTCCAGGACCCGTCGGCGACCATCTTCTCGAGCGCCGCGTTGATCTCGTTCTTGAGCTCGGTGTCGCCCTTGCGCACCCCGATGCCGTAGTTCTCGTTGCTCAGTCTGAAGCCGGCGAGCTTGAACTTTCCCTTGAAGGACTCCTGCGCGGCGTAGCCGGCGAGGATCGAGTCGTCCGTGGTGAGAGCGTCGACGGTCTTGTTCTCCAGGCCGGTGAGGCATTCGGAGTAGCCGCCGAACTCCTGGAGCTGAGCCTGCGGCGCGAGCTTCGTCCTGACGTTCTGGGCCGAGGTGGAGCCGGTGACCGAGCAGAGCTTCTTGTGGTTCAGGTCGGCCGGCTCGGTGATGGAGTCGTCGTCGGCGCGGACGAGGACGTCCTGGTGGGCCAGCAGGTACGGACCCGCGAAGTCGACCTTCTTGCGCCGTTCGTCGTTGATCGAGTACGAGGCCACGACGAAGTCGACGTCGCCGCGCTGGAGCAGCGTCTCGCGGTCGGCGCTCTTGGCCTCCTTCCACACGATGTCGGAGGGCTTGTAGCCGAGCTGCCCGGCCACGTACGTCGCCACGTCGACGTCGAAGCCCTCGTACGTGCCGTCCGGGGTCTTGAGGCCGATGCCGGGCTGGTCGATCTTGATGCCGATGGTGATCTTCTTCTTCCCGTCGTCCGTACCGCTGCCGCCGCCTTCGGATCCGCATGCCGTGAGGGCGAGTGAGAGCGCGAGCGCCACGGCGGCCGCGGCGGGGATCTTGCGAAGCTTCATCGTGATCTTCCCTGGGGATAGGCGACAGCCGGATGGTGCATGGGTCCGGGGCGGCCGTGCACGCGCGTGCCGCGGCCTCAGTGGTGCAGGATCTTCGAGAGGAAGTCCTTGGCGCGTTCGGTGCGGGGGTTGCTGAAGAACTCGTCGGGTGCCGTCTCCTCCACGATCCTGCCGTCGGCCATGAAGACCACCCGGTTGGCGGCCGAACGGGCGAAGCCCATCTCGTGGGTGACCACGACCATCGTCATGCCGTCCCGGGCGAGCTGCCGCATGACCTCCAGGACCTCGTTGACCATCTCGGGGTCGAGCGCGGAGGTCGGCTCGTCGAACAGCATGACCTTCGGGTCCATGGCCAGTGCTCTGGCGATGGCGACGCGCTGCTGCTGACCGCCGGAGAGCTGCGCCGGGTACTTGTCGGCCTGTGAGCCGACGCCCACCCGGTCGAGCAGCGTGCGCGCCCGGACCTCGGCGGACCTCTTGTCCGTCCCGCGGACCTTGATCTGGCCCAGTGTCACGTTCTGCAGCACGGTCTTGTGTGCGAAGAGGTTGAAGGACTGGAAGACCATGCCGACGTCGGCGCGCAGCCGTGCCAGCTCCCCGCCCTCCTCGGGCAGTGGCTTCCCGTCGATGGCGATCTCGCCCGAGTCGATGGTCTCCAGCCGGTTGATGGCGCGGCAGAGCGTGGACTTGCCGCCGCCGGACGGCCCGATGACCACGACGACCTCGCCGCGGTCGATGGTCAGGTTGATGTCCTGGAGCACATGGAGCGTGCCGAAGTGCTTCTCCACATGGCGCAGCTCGACCAGGGCGCTGCTCGTCATGCCCGGTGTGAAGGGTTCCTCGCGCACGGCCGCTCCGCTCGTCGGCTTCATCGTCCGTCCGCGTCGGGCGGGTCGCACGCCGGGGACGGCTCGGCGGCGCGCGGGCCTCGGACCCGCCGGGCCCGGGTGGGTGAGCGGTCATCATGGACGCGGAACCGGCCATTGTCGCGTGCCCCTGTGTGACGCCCCGCACACGCTGGGCGACGGATGTGGCGCGAGGGACGCGCACCGGCATTGTCCGGCGCATATGCGCGCTGCGGCGTGCGGGGCGGGACAGGCGGCGGTACCGGGCGGGCACGACGGTTTCGCGCCGCGCGGGCCACCGTGGGGGCGGACCGGGGCAGACGCCACGAGGCGCCCTCTCCTAGCCTCCCGGCCCATGCGCATCACACATCTGAGACGCTTCGCTCTCTCCGCGGTCCTCGCCTTCGCCCTCGCCTGCTTCGGCATGGCGCAGCCGGCCGGCGCGGACACCCCCGATCTGAGCTTCACCGTCGACCAGCCGGTGGCCACGCCGGGCTCGACGGTGTCGCTGACGATGACCCTCACCAACAACCAGTCCACCGACGTCTGGTTCGTGTACCAGTCCGTCCAGCCGACCTGGATGACGACGCAGCGCAAGGACCTCAAGTACAGCTTCGTCTCGTGCACCGCCCAGGGCGCCGCGTGCACGGGCACGGGCACGACCGGCCTCGGCGTCGACTACGAGATCCCGCTCGCCCCGGGCACCTCCCGCACGGTCACCCTGACGTACCAGATAGCCGCCGACTCGGGCTGCAACGGCACCATCGCCTTCTACTCGTACCTGTACTACGAGTACAACAACGGGCAGAGCACGAAGGACGGCATCCACAACACCCCGGAGACCCGGGTGGCGTGCGCGCCCACCACACCGGCCACGTCCTGACGCACCGCGGGCACGACCGCCGGCCGGCCTGACCAGCCGGCCCGCACCACCGGAAGCCACCCGACCACCCCGTGACGCCGCGGCGGCCGACCGAGCGCATACGCGCCGGCGGCCGCCGTCGGCGTTCCCGGCCCATCTCCTGGCCGAAAACGCTCATGCGTCCTCGCCCGCATCACGTCCGGACCGATGACGCCTGTAAGCGTTTACCCTCCGCGCCCGCTTGGCCCCGTCGCGTACGGGTGGCCGCCGCCCCTCGCCTGATCCGTCCCGAGGCCTGCGCTTTTTCGTCAACTTTCACGTCAGGCCCACATATCTCACACGGACCCTCCACCATGTGACAGGACAGGGCACGACGGCCTGCGCCCCGGGGGGAGCCGCGCCGTTGTGCTGGGGGGTTACGGGGAGGGACTTCACCGCATGAAGCGGACCCGCGTCAGGCGGACCATGCGTACGGCCGCGCTCACCGCAGGAGCGCTCTTCATCTCGCTCGGCGTACTGCCGGCGAATCCGGTCCGGGCGGAGGAACCGGCGGTCCGGGTCGATCTGAGGGTGCTCGTCGTCTCCGACGGCGGCCCCGCGACAAGCGCCATCGCCGCGGAACTGGACGGTGCGGGCACCCCGTACACCGTGGTCGAACTCGCGGACACCGGCCGGCCCGTCATCGACACGGCCTTCCTTGCCGACAGCGCCGACGGCCGCCCACGCGCCAAGTACCAGGCCGTCGTGCTGCCCAACGACAATCCGTTCCCCTCCGGTTCACCGGAGATGGCCGCCCTCGTCGCCTACGAGAAGGCCTACGGAATCCCGCAGGTCGACGCCTACACCTACGCCCGGCCACAGGCCGGCCTGGAGTACCCGGTCGACGGCGGCTACGCGGGTCCGGTCGACGGAATCGCCGCCCGGGTGACCGCGGCCGGCCAGGCCGGGCCCTTCGGCTACCTCGACGGCGCCTTCGCCTTCGAGGACAACGATCCGGCCGTGGACGAGAGCTGGGGCTTCCTCTCCCGGCCCCGGACGGGCGCGGACTTCACGACGTACGTCGACGCGCCGCTCCCCGGCGGGACGGGCCGGGGCACGCTCGTCGGCGAGTACCGGCACGACGGCCGCCGCGAACTGGTGGTCACCTTCGTCTCCAACCAGTACCAGCGGCAGTTCCGGCTGCTGGCCCGCGGCATCGTCGACTGGATGACCCAGGGTGTGCGACTGGGCTCCTCGCGGAACTACTTCTCGGTCCACGTCGACGACGTCTTCGCCAGCGACGACCGCTGGGACACCGAGCTCAACTGCACCCCCGGCGACGTCGACTGCCAGCCCGGCCAGGGCACGCCGAACCCGATCCGGATGACGCCGGACGACGTCGAGCACGCGACGCAGTGGTCCCGCTCCCGCGGCTTCACCCTCGACCTGGCCTACAACGGCGGCGGCAGCGTCGAGTACCGGGAGGAGCACGGCGGAGCCGACCCGCTGGCGGACCGGCTGACCGCGGACCGCGACGCGTTCCGCTGGGTGAACCACACCTACGACCACCCGTATCTGGGCTGCGAGCAGGACGTCAGCATCGTCCCGTGGAAGTGCGCGACCAACCCGGACGGCAGCACGCGCTACGTCACCCGGGCCGAGATATCCCGGCAGATCGCCGACAACCGTCAATGGGCCGAGCGCGCCGGGCTGCCGCTGGCGGCCGGTGAGCTGGTGACCGGGGAGCACTCCGGTCTCAAACTGCTGCCGCAGCAGCCCGAGGACAATCCGAACCTCGCCCCGGCCCTCGCGGACAACGGCGTCGCGTGGCTCGGCTCGGACAACTCCCGTGACCCCGCGCAGCGTCAGGTCGGGCCCGCGCTCACCGTGTCCCGCTACCCGATGAACGTGTTCTACAACGTGGGCCGGGCGGCGGAGCAGGTCGACGAGTACAACTGGATCTACACCAGCAGGGCGCAGGGCGGCAGCGGAATCTGCGAGGGCTCGGCCACCACCACCTGCCTCGACGCACCGCTCGACACCGCGACCGGCTACACCGGCTACATCGTGCCGCTGGAGGCACAGATCGCGCTGGGCCACGTCCTCGCGGGCGACCCCCGGCCGCACTTCATCCACCAGTCGAACCTCGCCGAGGACCGTATCGCCTACCCGGTCCTGGACCGGATCCTCGACCAGTACGCCGCCCTGTACGCGGACAACGCCCCGCTGGTGAACCTCCGGATGAAGGACATCGGGGCCGAGCTGCGCGAACGCGCCGCCTGGAACAGTGCGGTGAAGGCCGGTCAGGTCACCGGCTACCGGATCGGCGACACGGTGACGGTCACGGCACCCGAAGGCATCGCGGTGCCGGCGACCATGCCGTCGGGCACCGTCCGGACGCTGCCGGACGGAACGGCCGCCTTCGGTGAGCCGTACGCGGGAACCGTCTCGGGCCGGGTGTCACCGGGCACGGGCCGGAACGGGGTGACGCTGTCGCTGCCCACGGCCCCGGCGGCCGGAGGTACCACCGGCGGCAGCGGGCACGGCACGGCTCCCGCACCGCGGGCCCCGCTGCCCGCCGGCGTCACACGGCCCGTGGCTCCCGGAACCGAGCACTAGAGCCGTCCTCCGGGTCCGTCCGGACCGGCGAGCGTGCGCCCCGGCGCACACGAGCCCGGCCGGATCCGGAGGACCGGCCCCGGCCCGACCGCACCAGCTCACCACGAGCGAGGCAGCGCGGGTTCCGGACCCCGTACGCCGTCAGGCGACGCGCCCGGCCACCGCGCGCCCTTCGCACCCGTCCCGTGGAGCCCATCCATGCACGTATCGCACCGTGCGCCGCGCCGAGGCGCGGCGCGCGTCACCCTGCTCACCGAAGGTACCTATCCGCACAGTCACGGCGGTGTGAGTGTCTGGTGCGACCAGCTCGTCGGCGGCATGCCCGACATCGACTTCGACATCATCGCGGTGACCGGAACCGGCCGTGAGGCCGTCGTGTGGGAGCTGCCGCCGCACGTGGCCGAGCCGCTCACCGTTCCCATGTGGGGCCCGGCGCCCACCGGTTCACCGCCGCGCGGCCGCCGCGAGCGCCGGCTGATGGCCGCGTACGAGCGGTTCCTCACGGCGTTGCTCGACCCCGGCGCCGAGGACGGCTTCGCTCCCGCGCTGTACGAGATGGCGCACGCGGCACGCGACGGACTGCTCGGCCCGGCGCTGCGCACGGACCGTGCCCTGCGGGTGCTGACCGGGGTGTGGAACCGGCCGGGGCTGACCGTGCGGGAGGCACGGCCCAGCCTGCACGACGCCGTCACGGCGACCGGCCTGCTGGAGCACGCGCTGCGGCCGCTCGCCGCCCGCCCTCCGGAGCGTGGTGTGGCCCACGCGGTCAGCGGAGGCGTCGCCGTCCTGCCGGGGCTCGCGGCGCTCGAACTCCACGGTGTTCCGCTGCTGTTGACCGAGCACGGGGTCTATCTGCGGGAACGCTACCTCGGGTACCGGACGGCGCCGTACCGGTGGCCGGTGAAGGCGGTGCTGCTCGGGTTCTTCCGGCTGCTGGCGGAGGAGAGCTACCGGCGCGCGGCGCTGATCACCCCGGGCAACCGCTACAACCGGCTGTGGGAGGAACAGGGCGGCGCCGATCCCGACCTGATCCGCACGGTCTACAACGGAGTCGATCCCGCGGCCTTTCCGCCCGCGGGTCCCGAACCGCAGGTGCCGACACTCAGCTGGGCCGGCCGGGTGGACCCGATCAAGGACCTGGAGACCCTGATCCGGGCGTTCGCACAGGTCCGCGGGACGCTCCCGGAGGCCACGCTGCGGCTGTTCGGCGGTACGCCACGCGGCGGCGAGGCCTACCGCGAGCGGTGCGAGACGCTCGCCGCGTCGCTCGGCCACGCCGACGCGGTCACCTTCGAGGGCCGGGTCGACGACATCAGGGACGCGTACGCGGCGGGCAACGTCGTGATGCTGTCCAGCATCAGCGAGGGCTTCCCCTTCACCCTGATCGAGGCGATGTCGTGCGGCAGGGCCACCGTCTCCACCGATGTGGGCGGAGTACGGGAGGCGGTCGGCGACACCGGGCTGGTCGTCCCGCCGCGTGATCCCGCCGCCATGGCCGCGGCCGCGCTGGAGCTGCTGGCCGATCCGCCGCGCCGGGCGGCGATGGGCGAGGCGGCCCGACTGCGGGTGATCGAGCAGTTCACACTCCGTCAGACCATCGACACCTTCCGGGCCATCTACCTCGAACTGGCCGTCCGTGGCACGGTGCGCCTCGCCGATCCCTGGAGCGGTTCCCTCACCGACGAGGCGGCCCTGGGGAGCGTGGCCGGATGAGCGGACCCATGGCCCTCGAACCCGACGACGGCCGGGGCGACACGCTCGCCCTGCGGCTGGCCGCCCCCGACGCGACGCTGTCGCTGCGCATGCCGTGGCGGAAGCGGCCCGCCGACGACCCGGTGGACCTGCTGGCCGCCGAGCTGGCGGACCGGATCGGGCCCGCGGTCCACGCGTACGAGGTGGCCGCGCTGCTGGAATCGGAGGGGCTGACCGGCGAGCAGATCCAGGAGCGCTACGGACGTCCCGATCTGTTCTCGCTCGCCGCCGACCTCTACGGACGAGTGCCGAGGAGCTTCCCGGAACCCCCGGCCGGGGCGGACCCATGGGCGCCCGACCACGTCCGGTGTGCGCTGCGCGGGGCGCTGTTCGCCCTGCCGGGGCTGGCGTATCTGCTGACCGGCCGGCTGTGGCACGCGCCGCACGCGGTGTACGCACTGGTCGTCGCGGGGCTGCTGTCCTGGGCGTGGGGGCAGGGCCTCAGCCATCGCGCGTATCTGCGGCTGGCCTCCGGGCGGCGTGAGGCGGGCAGGACGCTGTCGCTCGGCGCCCCGGCCGGTGCGCTGCTGGCCTCGGGTGCCGGACTCGCCGTCGCGGGTCCGGGGCCCGCCGCGCTGTTCGCGCTCGGGCAGTCGCTGTATCTCGCCGCGGCAGGGGTGCTGCTGGTGTGCGGGAAGGAACGCCTGCTGCTGGCGACGCTCACTCCGCTGATCGCGGGCGCGGCGGTGCTGCCCTGGTGGGAGCCGGGACCGCTGGTGCGTGCCGGACTTCCGCTGCTGACCGTGGTGTTGAGCATCGTCGTCGCGGGCCGGGCCGTCCGGGGCATGCTCCGCGCGGAGGCCGCCGCCGGCGCCGCGCGGCCGACGCTCCTCGCCTCGCTGCCGTACGGGCTGTTCGGCCTGTCCGCGGGGGCGCTGGTGATGCTGATGGGACAGCGGCATCCATGGGCCGTGATCGTGCTGACCGTCAGCATGGGCCCCGCCGAGTGGCTGCTCTACCGGTACCGGGGACTCTCCGTGGCGGCGCTGCGCGCGACGGCGGACGAGACCGGGTTCCGGCTGCGGTCCGCCCGCACCCTGGCTGTCTGTCTGGGCGGGTATCTGCTGCCGCTGGTCCCGGCGGCGCTGCTCACCGGTACCGAACCGGCGCCGCTGGTCGCTCTCGCGGCGCTGCTGTGGGCCGCGCTGCTGCTCCAGGCGTTCGGGATCGCCTGGCCGCCGGCGGCGGCGACGCTCGCGGCCGCGTCGGCGGCGGGCCTCGCCACGCTTCTCGGCCCCCCACCCGGCGCCGCGTTGCTGCTCCTCTGCTGCGGGACCGCCGCGGGAGCGCTCGTCGCCGGTGTGCTCTGGCTGCTGGGGCGGCCGACAGCCCACGCCTGACCTCTTCCTCCGCTTCCTCCGCGACCCGATCCGCACCGACCGAAGACACCACCGACATCCACAGACATCGACAGACGTCCGCTGACCTCCACTGACGAACTCTCCCGAGAGGACCATTCGTTGACTTCCGCACCGCTCGCCGCCGTCACCGGGGCCGAGGGCTTCATCGGCTCCCATCTGACCGAGGCACTCGTCGCCTCGGGCCACCGGGTCCGCGCCATGGCGCAGTACAACTCCTTCTCCTCCTACGGCTGGCTGGAGACGCTGCCGAGGGATGTGCTCGACCAGGTCGAGATCGTGCTGGGCGATGTCCGCGACCCCGGTTCCGTCCGCGGCCTGGTCGAAGGCGCCGACGCCGTCTACCACTTGGCGGCACTCATCGCGATCCCGTACTCGTACCAGGCGCCCCACAGCTATGTGGACACCAATGTCACCGGCACCCTCAACGTGCTGGAGGCGGTCCGGGCCCTGGACATCCCGCGGCTGGTGCACACCTCCACCAGCGAGACGTACGGCACCGCGCGGACCGTGCCCATCAGCGAGGACCACCCCATCCACACCCAGTCCCCGTACGCGGCGTCGAAGGCGGGCGGGGACCGGCTCGCGGACAGCTACTTCGCGAGCTTCGACACGCCCGTGGTGACACTGCGGCCCTTCAACACCTTCGGCCCCCGCCAGTCGATGCGGGCCGTGATCCCGACCGTCATCGGGCAGGTCGCCGCGGGCGAGCGCACCATCACCCTCGGCGATCTCCGGCCCACCCGCGACTTCACCTACGTCACGGACACCGCCGCCGCCTTCCTGGCCGTCGGTACCGCCCCGGCAGAGGCCGTCGTGGGCCGGACCTTCAACGCCGGTACGGGCGGCGAGATCTCCGTCGGTGAGCTGGTGCGGCTCATCGGCAAGGTGATGGCCGCCGACCTCGACGTACGGGAGGACGAGCAGCGCATCCGGCCGGCGGGCTCGGAGGTGATGCGGCTGGTCGCCGACGCGACCCGGCTGCGCGAGGCGACCGGCTGGGCGCCGCGCCACGACCTGGAGCAGGGCCTCGCGCACACGGCGGAGTTCTTCCGTGATCCCGCGAACCTCGCCCGGTACAAGACCGGCATCTACAACATCTGACCCGCCGCACCACCGACCGCCGTACCCACAGGGGGCTCCCATGCACGCAGTGATTCTCGCCGGAGGCAAGGGCATCCGGCTGCGTCCGTACACCACGGCGCTGCCCAAACCGCTCGTCCCGATCGGCGACCAGCACGCGATCCTGGAGATCGTGCTGCGCCAGCTCGCGGGCTGCGGATTCACGAGCTGCACCATCGCCGTCGGCCATCTCGGCCAGATCATCCGCGCCTATGTCGGCAGTGGTTCGCGATGGGGCCTGAGCATCGACTACGCGACCGAGGACAATCCGCTGGGCACCATGGGCCCGCTCCTGACCATGCGCGACCGGCTGCCCGAGACCTTCCTCGTGATGAACGGGGACATCCTCACCGATCTCGACTACGCGGAGGTGCTGCGACAGCACCGCGGCAGCGGCGCCGCGCTGACGATCGCCACCTACGCCCGCAAGGTGCACATCGACTTCGGAGTCCTGACCACGGACGCGGGCAAGGTGGTCGGCTTCGCCGAGAAGCCCAGCATGGACTACCGCGTGTCGATGGGCGTGTACGGACTCTCCCGCGACACGCTCGACGGATACACCCCGGGGCTGCCCCTCGGCTTCGACGAACTCGTCCTCGATCTGCTCGAGTCGGGAAACCCGCCGCACGCCCATGAGTTCGACGGCTACTGGCTGGACATCGGCCGGCCCGACGACTACGACCGGGCCAACGCCGAGTTCACCACCCATCAGTCACTGCTGCTCAAGGGAGCCTGAACACCCCATGCGCATCCTCGTCCTGGGCCACACCGGGTACCTGGGAAGACACATCGCCGAGCAGTTCCGCGCGCTGGGCGGCGTGCGGCTGTTCGGTGCCGGCCGTGATCCGGCCTCCGATCTCCGCGTGGACCTCGCCACGGCCGACACGGGGCGGCTGGCCGAGGCCCTCGCGGACCTCTCCCCCGACGCGGTCGTCAACTGCGCGGGTGCACTCGGCGCCGACCCGGTGACGGACGCCGAGGTCAACGCCCGGGGGCCGGCCGTGCTGTGCGCGGCACTGCGAAAGGCCGCGCCGACGGCCCGGCTGGTCCATCTCGGCTCGGCCGCGGAGTACGGGGCGGGTGAGCACGGCGTACGGGTCACCGAGGACGCCCCGACCCGCCCGCTCACCTCCTACGGGGCGACCAAGCTGGCGGGCACGGTCGCCGTCGTCTCGTCGGGGCTCGACGCGGTCGTGCTGCGCGTGGGCAATCCGGTCGGGCCGGGTGCGGGGCCGCTGAGCCTGCCCGGCGGCACGGCCCTGCGGCTGCGCCGGGCGGGCACGGATCCGGACGCGGTCGTACGCTTCGGCGATCTCTCCGCCCACCGCGACTTCGTCGACGTACGGGACCTGGCCAGGGCGGCCGTGCTGGCGGCGACGGCGTCCGGGCCGCTGCCGCGCGTCCTCAACGTCGGCGGGGGCCGGGCCGTCCCCATCCGGGACCTGGTGCACGGGCTGGTGGGCGTGGCGGGGTTCCGGGGCCGGATCGACGAGGCCGGAGTCGGCTCCGCACGCTCCGCGGGGGTGGCCTGGCAGTGCTCCGACATCTCGGCCGCCCGGGCGGCCCTCGGCTGGGAGCCCCGTTTCACGCTGACGGACGCGCTCGTCGCCCTGTGGGCCTCGGTCGGCGCCGCCGAGGAACCGGACCCGGTGCCGTGACCCTGCTCGTGCCCCTCTACGTGCACCCCGCACGGGACCCGGACGCCTGGCGGCTGCTCGCGGCCGCCGGGGACCGGGTCTACGGCGTGGTGCTGAACGCGGCGGACGGTCCGGGCACCGCTCCGGACCCGGCGTTCGTCTCCGCCGCCCGCGCGCTGCGGGCGGCGGGCACCCGCGTCCTCGGCTACGTCGATCTGGACTACGGAGTACGGCCCGGCTCCGCGGTGATCCGCGATCTGGACCGGCACCGTGAGTGGTACGACACCGACGGCTGCTTCTTCGACCAGGTGCCGGCCGACCGGTCCGCCCTGCCCGGCTGCCGCCGTCTGGTGCGCGCGGCGCGGCAGCGCGGCGCCGGTACGGTCGTGCTCAACCACGGCGTGCATCCGGCGCCCGGCTACGCCCGCCTCGCCGACGTCCTGGTGACGTTCGAAGGCCCCTGGACGGTCTATCTGTCGTCCTTCACCCGCCCGCGCTGGACGGCCCGTCATCCGGCCGAGCGGTTCTGCCACCTGGTGTACGAAGTCCCGCCCGCGCTGGCGGCGATCGCCGCACGGGCGGCCGAGGAGCGCGGTGCGGCGGTGTCCTGCGCGGTCGCGGAGAGCCTGCCCAATCCCTGGTCGGCGCCGCCGCCCGCCCTGCTCGGAGACATGCCATGACCCGTGCCCGCCGTCCGCTGCTGTGCGCACTGCTCGCCGCGCTGCTCATCGCGGGCTGCTCCGGCGGCCCTCCGTCCCCCGCCCCGTCCCGGTGGCAGCCGCGGCCCGGCACAGCCTGGCAGTGGCAGCTCGACGGCCGCGCCGACCCCGCGTCCGCGGACGTTCCCGTGTACGACATCGACGGCTTCGAGAACTCGGCGGACGATGTCGAGCGGCTCCACCGGGACGGCCGCAAGGTCATCTGCTACATCAACGCCGGGGCGTGGGAGAGCTTCCGCCCCGACCAGGCCGGCTTCCCGGCGGCCGTGCGCGGCGCCCCCAACGGCTGGCACGGTGAGCGCTGGCTCGACATCCGCCGGCTGGACGTGCTCCGCCCTCTCATGGAGAAGCGGTTCGACATGTGCCGCGACAAGGGCTTCGACGCGGTCGAACCGGATCTGCTCGACGCCTATCTCAACGAGACCGGCTTCCCGCTGACCGCCGGGCATCAGCTCGCCTACAACCGCATGATCGCCCGCATCGCCCATGACCGCGGTCTGTCCGTGGGGCTGAAGAACGATCTGCCGCAGATCCCCGAGCTGGTGCGCGACTTCGACTTCGCGGTCAACGAGGAGTGCGCCCAGTACGGCGAGTGCGGGAGGCTCACTCCCTTCGTCAGGGCGGGGAAGGCCGTCTTCCATGTCGAATACGCGCTGGCCACGCGGGACTTCTGTGCGCAGGCCCGCAGTCTGGGGCTGTCCTCGATGCGGAAGCGGCTGGAACTGGACGGGTGGCGCCAGCCGTGCTGACCGGCGCGGTCAGCTCCCGGGGCGCAGGAAACGCCTCAGCTTCGTCAGGGTCCAGGTGTTGATGATGTCGTCCTTGGTGAGCCAGCCGCGCTGGGCGGTGGCCACTCCGTAGCGCATGTACGGAAGATGCGTGGTGGAGTGGGCGTCCGAGTTCACGGCGAACTTCACGCCGTGGCGCTTCGCCCGCAGGATGTCCTCGTCGCCGAGGTCGAGCCGCTCGGGGTGGGCGTTGATCTCCAGGGCGGTGCCGGTTCTGGCGCAGGCTTCGAAGACCGCGTCGAAGTCGGCGTCGATGCCCGGACGTTTGCCGATCTTGCGGGTGGTGGGGTGGCCGATGACGGACACGTACGGGTTCTCGCAGGCGCGGACGAGTCGGCGGGTGAGCGCGTGGCGGCTCTGGTTGAAGTGGGAGTGCACGGAGGCCACACAGATGTCGAAGTCCGCGAGGAAGTCGCCCGGCCAGTCCACCTCGCCTTCGGGCCCGATGTTGAGTTCCGTACCGTGCAGCAGCCGCATTCCGCGGTGTTTGCGGTCCAGCGCGCGGACGCGCTCGCGCTGGGCGAGCATCTTCTCCTTCGTCATGCGCTGCATGGCGAGATCCGGTGCGTGGTCGGTGACCGCGTAGTAGGAGTATCCGCGCGCGGCCGCCCGGGCGATCATCTCCTCCAGCGGGGCGAGACCGTCGGTGAGGTCGGTGTGGGTGTGCAGATCGCCCCGGATGTCGTCCTCGGTCACCAGGTCGGGGAGTTCGCCGCGGAGCCCGGCCGCGATCTCGCCGCGGTCCTCGCGCAGGGTCGGCGGGATCCAGGGCAGGCCGAACCGTTCGTAGATCTCCTCCTCGGTCGCCGAGGTGATCCGCTCGCCGCTCTCGGCGTCGAAGAGCCCGTACTCGGAGAGCTTGAGCCCCAGCCGTACGGCGATCTCGCGGGTGCGGATGTTGTGCGCCTTGGAGCCGGTGAAGTACTGCAGTCCCGCGCCCCAGGAGTCCGGGGGCAGGACCCGCAGATCGACCTGGAGGCCCTTGGTGGTGCGGATGGACGTCTTCTTCCGGCCGTGTGCGATGACCTCCGCGGTGTACGGGAGTGCCCCGAGCGCCGCCATGAACGGGGCGGAGTCGTCGGCGGCGACGAGGATGTCGATGTCGCCGATGGTTTCCCGCATCCGGCGCAGCGATCCCGCGTAGGTGCAGCCCTCGCAGCCCTTGATCCGCGACAGCTCGGCGACGATCTGCTCGGCGGAGTCCATGGCGGCGTTCAGGAGGATCCGGCTGCCGGCCTTCTGCATCAGGGCGATGCCGTGGAGGAGGTTCTCCTCGGTCTTCTCGCCGAAGCCCTTGAGATCGCGCAGCCGCTCCTCGTGGATGGCGTCGAGGAGCTGGTCCACGGAGGAGATCCCCAGCTCCTCGTAGAGCACCAGGGCCTTCTTCGGTCCGAGCATGGGGATGGCCATCAGCTCACGGACGCCGGCGGGGATGGACTGACGTCGCTCCTCCACGACGGAGATCTGTCCGGAGGTCAGATACTCCGTGATCTTGTCGGCGATGGACTTGCCGACGTTGGGGATCTCCCGCAGACCTTTGGCGTCGAGCGTGGACACATCGGTGGGGTGTCCGCCGATCGCGCGTGCGGCCTTCTCGTAGGAGCGCGCCCGGAAGGCGTCACCGCCGGTGATGGCGATGAGGTCGGCGTACTCCTGGAGGAGCGCCTCGATCTCTTCGTTTGCCCTGGCCATGGGTCCGGCGTCACACGGCCGGTGGATGTGCGCCCCGGGGCTCGGCAGGGTCGGGGGCGGGACCTTCGTCGTCCTGCGCCAGGAACTCGACGATCGCGAGGGCGAAGAGCAGGGCGAGCGCGAGTCCGAGGACGACCCAGCCGGTGGGGAACGACCACAGCAGGTACGCCAGCACGGCGGCGGCCACCAGTACCCAGGTGATCCATGTCCGGTAGCGGCGTACCCAGGGGCCGACGGGCCCGGTGCGCAGACCCGCGCGGTTCGCGGTGGTGCGGGTCGCCGTGATTCCGGACGTCCACAGCCCGCGTGCGAGGCCGGCGTACCGCCCGGGGCCGGAGAGCCAGGCGGCGAGCGCGACCACCACACCGAGTGCCACGACGTTGCGGACGGCGGTGCGCAGGAAACGGATCAGCGTGTCGTACACGGTTTCGGCGGCCGGCTGCGACACGCCCTGGGGCAGGGAGTCCAGGTAGACCACGCGGAAGACGGTCAGTGCCACGCCGAGCAGCAGTGTCGCGAACGCGACGCCCAGGGCGGCGGCGACCAGGGCCTTGCGGCGGTGGGCGCAGAGCAGGACTCCCGCCGCGATGAAGACGATGCCGACGATCGGCAGCCACGTGGCCGCGAGTTCGAGAAGCCGGAAGCCGGTCTTGACCTTGCCGATGTCCTCCGACTGGAAGACGGTGAAGCTGGTGTGGATCTCGGGGATCTTCTGCGCGATCGTCAGCCCGTCGCCCACCAGCCGCTGCTTCACCTGGTCGATCACGGGGGCGAGGTCGATCTGCACGGCGTCGTCGGTGAGTTCGATGGCGCCTCCGCCGCTGCCGGTGAGTGCCTTGTCGACCGCGGCATGGATCATGCGGTTCGCGTCGGTCCAGATGGTCTTGAACGCGTTGGACGCCACGATGTCCTGCGTCCTGGCCTGGACGAAGCTGCGGACGGCGTTCTCCAGGGCGCCTCCGAGCCCGCCGATCAGCTGGTCCAGCCTGGGCCGGTCGGCCGGCGCGACCTCCTCCAACAGCTTGGTCAGGTCGATGTGTTCCATCACGACGTTGGTGACGCGGGCCGAGACCGCGGCCTGGACGTCCTTGTCGGAGGCGAGCGGCGCGACGGTCTGGACGTACCGGTCGGTGTCGCCGATCTCGCTGTGGGTCCATCGGGCGACGACGCTCAGGGGTGCGAGCAGGCAACCGATGACGATGAGCAGCGCGGCCAGGGTCGAGCGCAGCCGGTGCCGGGGGGCGCGTGGCGCCGGCTTCTGCGCTTCCAGTGCCGCGATGCGTGCCCTCAGCTGCTCCAGTTCACGTCCCTCGGAGCCGGTGGTTCCGTCCGGCATGCCGCTCTCCTCCGCTGTCGGGCAGGCTGACAACAGCAGAACCCGGTGAAGAGGGGCGCGCGAACGGTGGTGGGCCGGTCAGGTGAGGACGGGTGCGAACGGGCGCCCGGGCACCGAGGGCGGGGATGTGGCGGTCCTTCGGACCGCGGACGTCCAGGCCGGCCGACGAGGGCCGGCCTGGACAGTCCTGACCGGAACGACCGTGACGACCGTGAATGACCGGATGATCGGTCGGAGCGGTCGCGGTGGTCCCAGTGAACGCGGTGGTCGCGGTGGTCGCGGTGGTCAGACGAGGTCGAACCGGTCGAGGTCCATCACCTTGCTCCACGCCGCGACGAAGTCGTTCACGAACTTCTTCTTGGCGTCGTCGCTCGCGTACACCTCCGCGAGTGCGCGCAGCTCGGAGTTCGACCCGAAGACGAGGTCGGCCCGGGTGCCGGTCCACTTGACCTCGCCCGTGGCGGTGTCGCGGCCCTCGAACGTGTTCGCGTCGCCGGACGTCGCCGTCCACGTCGTACCCAGGTCGAGCAGGTTGACGAAGAAGTCGTTGGTCAGCGACCCGGGCGTCGTGGTGAGGACGCCGTGCGGCGACTGCTGGTGGTTCGCGCCCAGGACACGCAGGCCGCCGACGAGGACCGTCAGCTCGGGGGCGCTCAGGGTCAGCAGGTTCGCCCGGTCGATGAGCAGGTACTCGGCCGGCAGCCGGTTGCCCTTCCCGAGGTAGTTGCGGAATCCGTCGGCGGTGGGCTCCAGCGCGGCGAACGACTCCACGTCGGTCTGCTCCTGCGACGCGTCGGCGCGGCCCGGCGTGAAGGGGACCTCGACGTCGAAACCGGCGTCCTTGGCCGCCTTCTCGACGCCCGCGGCGCCGGCGAGCACGATCACGTCGGCCAGCGAGACCTGCTTGCCGCCGGTCCGGGCGGCGTTGAAGGACTGCTGGATCCCCTCCAGGGCGCGCAGCACCGTCGCCAGCTCGTCGGGGTCGTTGACGTCCCATCCGCTCTGCGGCTGGAGGCGGACGCGCGCACCGTTGGCGCCGCCGCGCTTGTCGCTGCCGCGGAAGGTCGAGGCCGAGGCCCACGCGGTCGACACCAGCTGGGACACCGACAGGCCCTGGCCGAGGATCTGGTCCTTGAGGGAGGCGATGTCGGCGGCGTCGACGAGGTCGTGCGTCACCTCGGGGAGCGGGTCCTGCCACAGCAGTGTCTCGGCCGGGACCTCCGGGCCGAGGTAGCGCACGATCGGGCCCATGTCGCGGTGGGTCAGCTTGTACCAGGCGCGGGCGAAGGCGTCCGCGAACTCGTCGGGGTGCTCGAGGAAACGCCGCGAGATCTGCTCGTAGGCCGGGTCGAACCGGAGCGAGAGGTCGGTCGTCAGCATCGTCGGCGCGTGGCTCTTCGACGGGTCGTGGGCGTCGGGGACGCTGCCGGCTCCCGCCCCGTCCTTCGGCCGCCACTGGTTGGCGCCGGCGGGGCTCTTGAACAGCTCCCACTCGTAGCCGAAGAGGATCTCCAGGAAGGTGTTGTCCCAGGTGATCGGCGTGTTCGTCCAGATGCCCTCGAGACCGCTGGTGATCGCGTCGCCGCCCTTGCCCGTGCCGTGGCTGTTCCGCCAGCCGAAGCCCTGCTCCTCGATGGGGGCGGCCTCGGGGTCGGGGCCCACAGCGTCCGCCGGGCCCGCGCCATGGGTCTTTCCGAAGGTGTGGCCGCCCGCGATCAGGGCGACGGTCTCCTCGTCGTTCATCGCCATCCGGCGGAAGGTCTCCCGGATGTCGCGGGCCGCGGCGAGTGGGTCCGGGTTGCCGTTCGGGCCCTCCGGGTTGACGTAGATGAGGCCCATCTGGACCGCGCCGAGAGGGTTCTCCAGCTCGCGGTCGCCGCTGTAGCGCTCGTCGCCGAGCCAGGTGGTCTCGGGACCCCAGTAGACGTCCTCCTCGGGCTCCCACACATCCTCACGACCGCCGGCGAAGCCGAAAGTCTCGAAGCCCATCGACTCCAGGGCGACGTTGCCGGAGAGGATCATGAGGTCGGCCCACGACAGCGCCTGGCCGTACTTCTTCTTGACCGGCCACAGCAGGCGGCGGGCCTTGTCGAGGTTCCCGTTGTCGGGCCAGCTGTTGAGGGGGGCGAAGCGCTGCTGACCGGCCCCGGCCCCGCCGCGGCCGTCGCTGATCCGGTAGGTGCCCGCGCTGTGCCAGGCCATCCGGATGATGAACGGGCCGTAGTGGCCGAAGTCGGCGGGCCACCAGTCCTGCGAGGTCGTCAGCACCTCCGCGATGTCCCGCTTCACGGCCGGGAGGTCGAGGGCGGTGAACGCCGCGGCGTAGTCGAAGTCCTCGCCCAGCGGGTTGGCCACGGCGGGGTTCTTGGCGAGGATCTTCACATTGAGGCGATCCGACCACCACTGGCGGTTTCCGCCGCCCTGGGTCGGGTGCGGGGCGCGCCCGTGCGCGACCGGGCAGCCACCTCCGCCCTCCGACTTGGCGTCCGTGACGATTGCATCGGGGTTCTCGGCCATGGGAATCCTTCCGGGCTGACGGATCATGGTGCTCAGAGATTGCCGGCGGTGGAGCAGGGCGGTGGAACGGTCGGAGCACGGGCCCCGCTCGGAGGGTCAGGCGGCCTGCGGGTCCCGCACCCCGTCATGCCTCGTTCTCCTGCCGCATCGGAGGCTTCTGCTCCCTTGGCTATCGCCGGATCCGATCCTACGATGGACAGAGTCCAGGTCAAGAAGCTCGCCGAATCCATATGTCATCGGATCCCGGACATCGATCAGTAAACTTCGGGTATCCCACCGAGCCTGAACAGGTGAACCGACATGAGTGACCTGCTGCAGCGACTGCGAGAGCGTGGCTGGCGGGTGACCTCCCAGCGGCGTGTCGTCGCGGAGGTCCTCGACGGCGACCACGTGCATCTCACGGCCGACGAGGTGCACGCCCGCGCGGCCCTGCGGCTGCCGGAGATCTCCCGGGCGACCGTCTACAACACCCTGGGCGAACTGGTCTCCCTCGGCGAGGTCATGGAGGTCTCCACCGACGGCCGCGCCAAGCGCTACGACCCCAACGCACACCATCCGCACCAGCACTTGGTGTGCTCCGGCTGCGGCACCATCCGCGACGTCCACCCGACCGGCGACCCGCTGACCGGCCTCCCGCCGGAAGCACGCTTCGGCTTCACCGTGTCCGAGGTCCAGGTCGTCTACCGCGGACTGTGCCCCTCCTGCGCCTAGGGCCTGTCCGGATCCCTGATCGAGGGTCAGCACCCCTGGAGTCAGGGCCCGCACACCGGATGTCAGTGGTGCTTGGCATCATGGCGATCATGAGTCACAACATCGCGTACTCCACCGCGGACAAGGCCGACGTCCTGGCCTTTCTGGGCAGCAAGGGAAACCTGACGACGGATCAGCTGCGCCGCCACGCGAACATGCGCAAGCTCGCACAGGCGCACCAGGACGACCTCGATCACCAGGGGCTCGACTGGGGCCTGTCCATACCCGAGGCGCTCGATCAGCTCATCGACGGGCGGACCGATTCGGACTCGCGCTGTGCGGGGAACGCCTACCACACCGCGTTGCAGATCATCATCGACCGCAACGCGTCCGACCCGTCCCATCTCGGCACCTACTCGAAGCCCTCGACGTTCTTCGGCCTGGTGGACGACGAGATGCGCCGTCTCGGCGTGCCCGCCGACCTCCTGCCGCACGGCTACCTCTACGGCGGGCCGCCCGACGACTTCCCGTACATCCCCCACTCGTTGGACGGCTACCCGGCCATCGGCCACTTGCCGCTGGCCAGGACCAAGCCCGCCGCTGACGCCTACCGCGCCGTCCTCGACCGGATGGACCCGGACTTCCGGTACGACGTTCAGGAACTCATCACCAAACTCGACTTCGAGCACGGCGAGTGGGAGTACGCCACGAAGCATGTCGGCTGGTACACCCAGGACACGCTCTTCTTCAAGCTCACCTGACCCACCGCCACCCGGGCTGCCGGGACGCGGGGGGATCCCTTCACGGCCGGCTCCGGACCGGGCCGAGGACGATCACTGTCCCCGCGATGCCCGCTCAGCGGCCGGCGGCGTCGCTGGGGGCGGCGGCGGTCAGGCGCCGGGCGACGAGTGAGGCGTGGATCTCGCCGGCCCGGACCGCGGTGTGGGAGAGCAGGGTGGAGGTGATGCCGTGGGTGTGCTCGGTGCCTCCCTGCAGATAGATGTCGGAGACGACGTTCGGGGTGGTCAGGACACGGTGGTCCCGGCCGACGAGGAGGGCGTCCTCTTCGTCGCGCAGACAGAGCTTGCCGACCTCGCCGAGGCGCTCGCCCATGTCCTGGGGCCGGTAGCCGGTCGCGTGGACGAGCAGGTCGGCGGTGAGGACGTCCCGTTCGCCGGTCGGCAGGTACTCGACGGTGACGTCCAGCCGGTCCCCCCGGTGCCCGACCTCACGGATGCGGGAGACGTTCAGCATGCGCAGCCGCTGCGTGCCCTGGACCTTCTCCTGGTACATGGTGCGGGAGAGGGCCTCGATCAACTCCATGTCCACCACGGAGTAGTTGGTACCGCGGTGGTAGTCGAAGAGCGACTGCTTCACGTCGCGCGGGGCGTGGTAGTAGATGTCGACGGCTTCGGGGTCGAAGATGCGGTTGGCGAACGGGCTGTCGTCGGCCGGGGTGTAGCCGTACTTGGCGAAGACGGAGCAGATCTCGGCCCCGGGGAAGCTGCGGTGCAGATAGTCGACTGCTTCGGCCGCGCTCTGGCCGGCGCCGAGGACCACGGCCCGGCGCACCCGGGTTCCGTTGCCGAGCAGTTCGGCGACCCTCGGGATCAATTCGCTGGTGTGCCAGACGCGGTCGGAGAGCACGGTGCCGTGCGGAAGGTGGGGCTCCATGCCGGTGGCCACGCAGAGGTTGCGGGCGCGGCGGACGATCAGCCGCCCGGGGTGTTCGGGGTCCCGGCTGTGGACGTCGAACCAGCACACCTCACCGTCCCGCGTCACCGGTTTCACGGCGACGACCTCGGCGGAGTACTGCACGAGTCCCTCGACGCGGGCGGCGGCCCATTCGAAGTAGTCGTGGAACTCGATGCGCAGGGGGAACAGGGTCTTCTGGTTGAGGAAGTCCACCAGCCTGCCCCGCTCCCGCAGATAGCAGAGGAAGCTGAAGTCGCTGGTCGGATCGCGCATGGTGACCAGGTCCTTGAGGAAGGAGACCTGCATCGTCGCGTCGTCGATGAGCATGCCCCGGTGCCAGCCGAACCGTGGCTGCTTCTCGAGGAACCCCGCCACGAGCCGGTCACCGTCGGGGACTTGCGCGTTGTGCTCCTGAATGGCTATGGCCAGGGCCAGATTTGACGGCCCGAAGCCGATACCAAGGACGTCGTAGATGCTGCCGGGCCCACTCTGCAGTGTCTTCACCGCGTCATCGCCTCCCTAAGCAGGCACATGTTAGATAAGGTTAGCCTTACCTTGCAATGTCTGAGGAGGGTTCCATGCGGGTCGTCATGTTCGGCTACCAGACCTGGGGTCATCGCACGCTGCAGGCTCTGCTGGACTCCGAGCACGAAGTCGTGTCCGTCGTCACCCACCCGAAGAGCGACCACGCCTACGAGAAGATCTGGGACGACTCGGTGGCCGATCTCGCCGAGAAGCACGGAGTGCCGGTGCTGCTGCGCAACCGGCCGGGTGACGACGAACTCCTGCGTGTGCTGCGGGATGTGGCGCCCGACATCATCGTGGCGAACAACTGGCGGACCTGGCTGCCTCCGGAGATCTTCGATCTGCCGCCGCACGGCACCCTCAACGTCCACGACTCGCTGCTCCCGTCGTACGCGGGCTTCTCCCCCCTGATCTGGGCGCTGATCAACGGCGAGAAGGAGGTCGGTGTCACGGCCCACCGCATGGACGCCGACCTGGACATGGGCGACATCGTGCTGCAGCGCTCCGTCCCCGTCGGGCCCCGGGACACCGCGACCGACCTCTTCCACCGGACGGTCGACCTCATCGGCCCGATCGTGGTCGACGCCCTGGAACGGATCGAGTCCGGTACGGCGGTCTGGACGCCGCAGGACCGCAGCCGGGCCAGCTTCTTCCACAAGCGGTCGATCGAGGACAGCAGGATCGACTGGACCTGGCCGGCGGAGGATCTGGAGCGCTTCGTCCGCGCCCAGTCCGACCCGTACCCCAACGCCTTCACCCATCACCGCGGAGAGCGCATACGGATCGTCTCCGCAGCCGTCTCACAGGGCCGTTACGGCGGCACACCGGGCCGGATCTTCATCCGCGAGGGCGACGGGGTCGTCATCGTCGCCGGAACGGACGCGAGGTCGGGCCGCCGCCACGGCCTGGTGGTCGAGAAGGTGCGCACCGAGGACGGCGAGGAGCACGCCGCGACGGACTACTTCCGCACCATGGGCGGGTACTTGACGCCCCGCCCCTGAGCCCTCCGAGCCCCCTGAGCCCCTCGGGGCCGGTCGCGGTCAGCCCGCCGTCCCGGTGGCCGCGACCGGTTCCGAGGCATCGTCGTGATGCCGTCCGATGGGGATGATCATCGGTGTGCCGCTGACCGGGTCCTTGGCGACCTGACAGCGGAGGCCGAAGACCTCCTCCACCGTCCGTGCCGTGATGACGTCCCCCGGGCCGCCCTGCGCGACGATCCTGCCGGACTTCATCGCGATGACGTGATCGGCGTACCGGCAAGCCTGGTTGAGGTCGTGCAGCACCATCACGACCGTGCGGTTCTCGTGCCGGTTGAGATCGGTGATGAGGTCGAGGACGTCGATCTGATGGGCCAGGTCGAGATAGGTCGTCGGCTCGTCCAGCAGCAGGACCGGAGTCTCCTGGGCCACGGCCATGGCGATCCAGGCCCGTTGCCGCTGGCCGCCGGAGAGTTCGTCGACGGCGCGGTGGGCGAGGTCCGTCATGGCCGTGGCGCGCAGCGCCTCGTGGACCGCCTGTTCGTCGGAGGTGGACCACTGCCGCCACCAGGTCTGGTGCGGCGAACGGCCCCGGCCGACGAGGTCGATGACGGTCAGGCCCTCGGGCGCGACCGGTGACTGCGGCAGGATGCCGAGGCGCCGGGCCAGTTCACGGGTCGGGATGGACTGCACCGAGCGGCCGTCGAGCCGTACGGTGCCGGCGCGCGGCGCCAGCAGCCGGGCCAGGGCCCTCAGCAGCGTCGACTTGCCACATGCGTTGGCGCCGACGATCGCGGTGATCCGGCCCGGTGGTATGGCCACGTCGAGGCCGTCGACGACCACTCGGCTGTCGTAGGCGAGCCGCAGTCCCTCGGCGCGCAGATCGGGCCCGGCCCCGTCGAGGACGGCGGGGCCGAGGGGGCCGGCCGGGTGGACCGCGTTGGTGGTGTCCGATGACATGTGTTCACCCTCCTGAGCCGGCGCGGTTGGCGCGGACGAGCAGCCAGAGCAGGACCGGAGCGCCGAGCACTCCGGTGACGATTCCGACGGGAAGCTCCGTACCGGAGATCAGTTTCCGTGCGATCAGGTCGGCGACGAGCACGATCAGCGCTCCGGTGAGCCCCGAGGCGACGGGCGGCGGCCAGGCGGTGCGGGCGAGTCGTTGCGCGATCTGCGGCGCGGCGAGCGCCACGAACGCGACCGGGCCGGCCGCCGCGGTGCCGAAGGCGACCAGTCCGACACCGGTCAGCAGCACGGCCAGCCGGACCGGCTGGACGGCCGTCCCGAGGCCCCTGGCGACGTCGTCGCCGAGTTGCAGGGTGCGCAGCCGGCGGCCGAGCAGCAGCGAGGCGGGCACCAGCACGGCCATGGCCGCGGCGAGCGGGCCGACCTGGTCCCAGCCGCGGCCGTTGAGATTGCCGACGAGCCAGCCGAGGGCGGCCTGGGCCTGGAACTGCCCGCCCCTGGCCATGAGGTAGTCCGTGATGCTGGTGCAGATCCAGGCGACGCCGATGCCGACGAGGACGATCCGGTAGCCCGTCGTCCCGCGTTTCCAGGCCAGCGCGTACACCAGCAGCGCGGCGGCGAGCGCGCCGAGCAGGCCGAGGGTCTGGGTGCTGAGTCCCGCGTCCTGGCCGAGCACGATCCCGGCGACGACGGCGGCGCCCGCACCCTGCGTGATGCCGATCATGTCGGGGCTGGCCAGCGGATTGAGCGTCATCGTCTGGAACAGCGCACCAGAGATGCCGAAGGCGATCCCGACGAGCAGTGCGGCCGTTGCGCGGGGCAGCCGCAACTCCTCGACGATGAGGACGGTTCCGGGATCGCCCGTGCCCACGACGGCCTGCATCACCTCCGTCACGGTGAACGGGATGTCGCCGAAGGTCATGCCGAAGCAGAACGCCAGGAAGCCGGCGGCGGCGAGGACGAGGGACACCACGACCAGCCGGGGTCGCAGCACACCGGAGACGGGCGGGACGGACAGCCGGAACGTGATCCGCCCAGGGGTCCGCGCGGACGTCCGCCCGGGGGCGGGGCCCGATGCGGGGCCGGACGATTCGGCAGGCAGCAGATCGGTCATGCTCACAGCTCCGCGAGTCGTCGGCGGCGGACCATCGCGATGAAGAACGGGCCGCCGATGAAGGCGACGAGGATGCCGGCCTGGATCTCCACCGGGCGGGCGAGGAGCCGTCCGACGATGTCCGCGGCCAGCAGCAGACTCGGGGCGAGCACGGCGGAGAGCGGCAGCAACCAGCGGTGGTCCGGGCCGACTCCGGCGTACTGGGCGAGGATCCGGGCGAGATGAGGGACGACCAGGCCGACGAAGACCACGGGGCCGATGACGGCGACGGCTCCGCCAGTGAGCAGGGTGACCGCGAGGACGCCCTGGACGCGGACCAGGCCGGTGCGCAGACCCAGTGAGGCGGCCACGTCGTCGCCGAGGGCCAGGCTGTTGAGGGCGGGCGCACAGGCGAGGGCGAGCACGGCGCCGACGGCGAGGAACGGCAGGACCTGGCCGAGGACGTGGTCGCTCTGGCCGGCGAGCGAGCCGGCGGACCAGAAGCGGTAGCGGTTCAGCGCGTCCGGGTCGGTCAGGGCGACGGCGCTCGTCAGCGAGAACAGCAGGGAGGTGACGGCGACTCCGGCGAGCGCGAGCTTGACCGGCGTCGTACCGGAGCGGCCCAGTCCGCCGAGCAGATAGACGAGCACGCTCGCGGCGAACGCTCCGGCGAAGGCGAACCAGATGTAGCTGTAGACCGAGCCGAGCCCGAGGACACCGACGGCGAACACGATGGCGAAGGCCGCCCCAGCGGTGACGCCCAGCACACCGGGGTCGGCCAGTGGATTGCGGGTGAGCGCCTGCATGAGCGATCCGGACAGTCCGAGCGCCGCGCCCGCGGCCAGCCCGAGCACGGTCCGCGGGATACGCACGGACCAGATGACGTTCTCGATCCGGGTGCTCGGCGCATGGCCGAAGAGCGTGTCCCACACCTGGGTGAGGGGCACGCTCAGAGCTCCGGAGACCATGGACAGGACGCACAGGGCGAGAAGGGCGGCGCCCGGCAGGCCCACGAGGAGCACCGCGCGTGGGCGTCGCGCCCGGATCACCGAGCTCTCCACGTCAACTTCCTTAGGTTAGGCAGCCCTTAACTGTAGTGCAGTGACCAGCGCGCTGCCCACCGACGGACAAAGCCCTCGGGGATCTCGCGCGAGATCCCCTATTGGATTAGGTAACCCTTACCTTACTATGGCGCCGACCCCGGCTCCTGCGAGCCGGCTCCGACAGACTGGGGAGGCTCGGCCACCGTGTCCGGTTCCGAAGAAGTCGTGTCGTACTGGCGGGAAGTGCTCGACCCGCTGCCCCAAGAGACGGCGTTGCCGACGGACCGTCCGTATCCGGTCGGACCGGCCGGGGAACGGTCGGTACGCATCGGCCGCATCACGCCGGCCGAGACCGCCACGGACGAGGCACTGCTCGCGGCGTACGCGGCCGTGCTGCACCGCTGCAGCGGAGCGCCGGAGATCACCGTCGGGCATGAATCGCTGCCCGTGCGCGTCGACTTCGCCGCGGAACCCACCTTCGGCGAACTGGTACGCGAGGTCACGGACGCCTGCGACGGCGCACGCGCGCACGGGATCCCACCGGCCGAGCTGGTGGAGGCGCTGGAGCCGGAAGCGACCCGGGGCGGCGGGCTGTTCTTCAACACCGCGTTCGGCACCGCCGCCAGGCCGGCCGGGGACGCGCCAGGTCCGCTCGATCTGGTGCTGGAGGTCTCCCCCGACGGCGAGGTGCGGGCGACGTACCGCTGCGACCTCTTCGAGACGGCGACCGTCGACCGGCTCCTCGGCCACTATGCGACCCTCCTCGCCGATGGCCTGGCACGGCCGGACGTGCCCGTCGGCGCGCTGGAGTTGATGACGGCGCAGGAGCACCGCCGCGTCGTGGCGGAGTGGAACGCGACCGGGCACTCCGTACCCCTCGCCACCTGGCCCGCGATGTTCGCCGAGCAGGTCCGCGCGCGCCCCGACGCGATCGCGCTGGTCTTCGAGGACGAGCGGCTGACGTACGCCGAACTCGACGCCCGTGCCAACAGGCTCGCCCATGCGCTCCTCGCGCGCGGCGCCGGTCCCGAGCGGATCGTCGCCCTCGCGCTGCCTCGTTCGGCCGAGCTGATCGTGGCCGAGGTCGCCGTGCTGAAGGCGGGCGCCGCCTATCTGCCGATCGACCACGACTATCCGGCGGACCGGATCGCGTACATGCTGGCGGACGCCGGTCCGGTCTGTCTGGTCACGACGGCCGAGACGGCCGAGGAGTTGCCGGCCCGCGACGGGACGGCACGTGTCCTGCTGGACACGGCGGAGACCGCGGCCGAGTTGGCCGCCCGGCCCGTCCACGACCCCACCGACACCGACCGCGGCGCTCCGCTCGGCGTCCTGAGCGCCGCGTACGTCATCTACACCTCCGGGTCCACCGGGCGGCCCAAGGGCGTCGTCCTCGCGCACAGCGGCGTGGCCAAGCTCGTCGCCACCCAGACCGAGCGCTTCGGCATCGGAGCGCACAGCCGGGTCCTGCAGTTCGCCTCGCCGAGCTTCGACGTGGCGTTCTGGGACCTGTGCCTGGGGCTGCTCTCCGGCGGCCGACTCGTCGTCGTGCCGTCCGAGCGGCGGGTGCCCGGCGCACCGCTCGCGGACTACGCGAACGCGCACGGCATCACGTTCATGATCCTGCCGCCCGCGCTGCTCGCGGCCATGCCCGACGACGTGCGACTTCCGCCCGCGGCAACGCTGCTGGCCGGAACCGAGCGGGTCTCCCCCGAGCTCGTCGGCCGCTACGCGCGCGGCCGGATGATGTTCAACGCGTACGGTCCGACCGAGGCGACCACCAACTCCACGCTCGGGCTGTGCGATCCGGACACCCCGGCGGGCGCCGTCGTCCCGATCGGCGGCCCCGACCCGGGCACCCGGGCCTACGTCCTCGACGCGCGGCTGCGGCCGGTGCCCGTGGGCGTGCCCGGCGAGCTGTATCTGGGCGGCGCGGGGCTGGCGCGCGGCTACCTCGGACGGCCCGGACTGACCGCGGAACGCTTCGTCGCCGACCCCTTCGGCACACCGGGCGAGCGGCTGTACCGCACCGGCGACCTGGTCCGCTGGAAGGCGGACGGCAGGCTGGAGTTCCTCGGCCGCGCCGACAGCCAGGTCAAGATCCGCGGCTTCCGTATCGAACCGGGTGAGATCGAGTCCGTCCTGCGTCGGCATCCGGCCGTGGAGCAGGTCACCGTCGTCGCCCGCGAGGACCGGCCCGGCGACCGGCGCCTCGCCGCCTACGTCGTCCCCTCGCTCGACCCCGGCTCCGGCCACGACGGGACGGGGCAGGTCGAGGAGTGGAAGGAACTGCACGAACTGCTCTACAGCGCGGCCGGGTCCGACGGGTTCCGGGAGAACTTCGCCGGCTGGAACAGCATGTACGACGGCCGGCCCATTCCCGTCGAGGAGATGCGCGAGTGGCGCAACGCCACGGTCGACCGCATCCGCGAACTGGGCGACGCCGGGCGGGTGCTGGAGATCGGTGTGGGCAGTGGACTCATCCTGTCCCGGATCGCGCCCGGCTGCGAGGCGTACTGGGGCACGGACGTCTCGGAGGAGGCGGTGCGGGCGCTGCGCGCCCAGGTCGCGGCGGTGCCCGGGACGGCGGACCGCGTCGAACTGCGCACCCTGCCCGCGCATGACGTCAGCGGGCTGCCCGAGGGCTGGTTCGACACGGTCGTCATCAACTCCGTGGCGCAGTACTTCCCCAGCGCGGAGTATCTCGCCGACGTGCTGCGCAAGGTGTCCGGGCTGCTCGCCCCGGGCGGCCGCGTGTTCGTCGGCGACGTCCGCAACCTGCGGCTGCTGCGGGTGCTGCGGGCCGCCGTGGAGACCCGGAGGGCCGAGGCGGACGCGGACGGCGGCGAACCCGAGAAGGCCGCGCTGAGGGCTGCGGTGGAGCAGTCGGTGCGCTGGGAGGGCGAGCTGTTGCTCGACCCCGACTTCTTCGCCGGTCTGACGGACTTCGACGCGGACATCCGGGTGAAGCGCGCGGTGTTCCACAACGAGCTGAGCCGGTACCGGTACGACGTGGTGCTGCGTCCCCGGTCGGTGCCGGCTCCGGCGTCCGCGTCCGCGTCGGCATCGACATCGACATCGGCGTCCGCGTCCGCGGGCGGGCATGCCCGGGTACCGGCCAGGGAGGTCCGCTGGACCGACGCCGCCGGCCTCGGCCGGGTGCTCGCCGAACGGCCGCGGCGGGTACGGGTCGTCGGCGTGCCCAACGGCCGTCTCGCCGAGGACCTCGCGGCTCTGCGGGGCCTGGAGGACACCGACCGGCCCGCCGTCGAGGGAGTCGATCCGGAGGTGTTCCACGTCCTCGGCGCCGAGCACGGATACCGGGTCGCCGTCACTTGGAACGGGCACGCGGACGACGGCGCCTTCGACGTCGTCCTCGACGACGGTGAGGAACCCCTCGGCGCCGTGTACCGGCCGGGCCCGGGATTCCCGTACGCCAACCGGCCCGCACCGTTCCGCGACATCACCGCGCTGATGAAGAACCTGCGCGCGCACGCCGGCGAGTGGCTGCCCGAGTACATGGTGCCGTCGGCCCTGGTACCGCTCGGCACCCTCCCGGTCACCCCGAGCGGCAAACTCGACGTGAAGGCGCTGCCCGTGCCGGACTACGGGGCACTCAGCTCCGGCCGGGCTCCGCGCAACGACCGCGAGAAGCTCCTCTGCGGGCTGTACGCCGAGGTACTCGGGCTGCGGTCGGTCACCGTGGACGACGACTTCCTCGCTCTCGGCGGCGACAGCATCAGCGCGATCCAGCTGCTGATCCTGGCCAGGAAGGCCGGGGTGCGGCTCACTCCGCGAGATGTGTTCCGGCACCGCACGGTCGCCGCCCTCGCGGACGTCGCCGTCGACCGCTCGCTCACCGGCACGGGCGAGGACGGCGAGCCGCTCGTGCGGCTGGCCGACGGGGAACTGGAGCGGATCGTGGGCGGCGACCCGCTCACCGTCGAGGACGTGCTGCCGCTCTCCCCGCTCCAGGAGGGCTTCTTCTTCCATTCGCTCCTCGCCCGTAGCGACGCCGACGCGTATGTCGTGCAGCAGGTCATCGAGTTCGCCGGACCCGTGGACGGCGAGGCGCTGCGGCGTGCCGCACAGTCGCTGCTCGACCGGCACGCCCCGCTGCGTGCGATCTTCCGGGAGCGCGCCGAGAGCGGTCCCGTGCAGCTCGTCACCCGCGGTGTGGCGCTGCCGTGGCGTGAGCTGGATCTGTCCACCGAGGAGCCTTCGGCGCACGAGGCGCTCGCGGCGGCCCTCGCCGACGACGAGCGCGCCCAGGGTTTCGACCTGGCCCGTCCACCGCTGCTGCGCTGCGCGTTCGTGCGGTACGGGCGCGAGCGTGGCTCGCTCGTCCTGACGTTCCATCACATCGTGGCGGACGGCTGGTCGCTGCCCGTGCTGCACCGTGAACTGATGGCCCTGTACGGCGCGGACGCGGGCTCGCCCCTGCCCGAGGTCGCCCCGTACCGCTCGTACCTGCGCCGAGTGGCCGGGCAGGACCGGGAGGCCGCGCGCGAGGCCTGGCGGACCGCGCTGGCCGGACTCGACGAGCCGACGCGGCTGGTCGACGCCCCGGCGGACGGTGCGCCGCTGCGGCCGGGGCAGGTCCGCGTCGAACTGGACGAGCGGACCACCGCGCGTCTGGCGGCCCGGGCGCGCGAACTCGGTGTCACTCTCGGCACGGTCGTCCAGGCCGCCTGGGGTCTGCTGCTCGGCCGGCTGACCGGCCGGCAGGACGTGGTGTTCGGTACGACGGTCTCCGGACGGGACAGCGAGGTCGACGGCATCGAGTCGATGGTCGGGCTGTTCATCAACACGCTGCCGACCCGGTTCCGCTGGAAGCCCGACGACCCGTTGTCCGGGCTGCTCACGAGGTTGCAGGACGAGCAGGCCCGGCTCCTCGACCACCAGCATCTCGGGCTGGCCGAGGTGCAACGGATCGCCGGGCCGGCGGGCAGCGGTGAACTCTTCGACACACTCGTCGTGTTCGAGAACTACCCGGCGGAGGCGGATCTGCGCGACGCGTCCGGATCGGTCCGGATCACCGGGCACGAGTTCCACGACGCCGTCCACTATCCGCTCGCCCTGATCGTGAAGCCGGGCCGCCGGCTCGATCTGCGGCTGAAGCACCACGCGGAACGGCTGGACGACGGGGACGTCCGGGCGATCGGGGAACGGCTGTCGCGGGTCCTTCACGCGTTCGCCGAGGACTGCGGCCGGCCGGCCGCGGCGGTCGGACTGCTGTCGCCGAGGGAGCTGACGCAGGCACGCCTCGACGGTGCCCGGCGCGAGGTCCCGGCCACGACGCTCGCCCGCGCCTTCGCGGAGCAGGCCGCCCGGACGCCGGACGCGGTCGCCGTCGTGCACGGCGCCGTGACGCTGACGTACGCGGAACTCGACGCCCGGGCGCAGGCGCTGGCCGCTCGGTTGCGCGCGGGCGGTACCGGGCGGGGCTCGGTCGTCGCGGTCGCCGTGCCCCGGTCGCCGGAGCTGATGGTGGCACTGCTCGGAGTGCTGAAGTCCGGGGCGGCCTACCTCCCGGTGGATGTGGACTATCCCCTCGACCGGGTCGCGTACATGCTGGGCGACTCGGGTGCGGCGGTCGTGGTGACCGTGTCGTCGGCCGCGCGGCGGCTGCCCGAGGTCGCAGGGCTGCGCCACGTCGTCCTGGACCCGCCGGAGGCGTCCGGGGCCTCGGTGCCGGATGCTGCCCGGTGGCCGGGGGAAGCCGGTCGGGAACTGGGGACGCACGGCCCGGCGGAACCCGACGACGCCGCGTACGTCATCTACACCTCAGGTTCGACCGGCCGCCCCAAGGGGGTCGTCGTCAGTCATCGCGCCGTCGTCAACCGGCTGGCGTGGATGCAGGGCGAGTACGGACTCACTCCGGACGACCGGGTGCTGCAGAAGACGCCGTCGAGCTTCGACGTGTCCGTGTGGGAGTTCTTCTGGCCGCTGGTCGAGGGCGCGGCGGTGGTGCTCGCGAAGCCCGACGGCCATCGCGACCCGGCCTACCTCGCCGGGCTGGTGCGCGAACAGCGCATCACCACGATGCATTTCGTGCCGTCGATGCTCGAAGCGTTCCTGCAGGCCGAGGAGGTGACCGGGGATCTTGCGTGGGCGGTGTCCCTGCGCCGGGTGTTCAGCAGCGGTGAGGAGCTGACCGGCGCGGCCGCGGGCCGCTGGCACGCCCTGACCGGAGTGGCGCTGCACAATCTGTACGGTCCCACCGAGGCCGCGGTGGACGTCACGTACCACCCGTACGACGGCACCGAGGACGGCCTCACCGTGCCGATCGGGCGCCCGGTGTGGAACACGGGGCTGCGGGTGCTCGACTCCTGTCTGCGGCCGGTACCGGCGGGCGTGCCCGGGGAGTTGTATCTCACCGGGGTCCAGCTGGCCCGGGGCTATCACGGCCGTGCCGCGCTGACGGCCGAGCGGTTCACGGCGGATCCGTACGGGCCGCCCGGCAGCCGGATGTACCGGACCGGGGACCTGGTGCGGCGGCGCGCGGACGGCGGCGTCGAGTACCTCGGCCGCACCGATCGGCAGGTCAAGCTGCGCGGCAACCGCATCGAGCCGGGAGAGATCGAGTCCGCGCTCGCGGCGCACCCCGAGGTCGCCCAGGCCGCGGTGACGGTCCGTGAGAACGCCCTCGTCGCGTACGTCGTGCCCGCCCGGGGCGCGCGGCCGGAGGCCGCCGCGCTGCGCGCCGCCCTCACGGACGCGCTGCCGGCCGCGATGGTGCCCACGGGCTATGTCACGCTGGACGCGCTGCCGCTCACGCCGAGCGGAAAGCTGGACCGTGCCGCGCTGCCGGCGCCGCGGGCCGTCCGCGCGGTGGCCCGTGCGCCGAGGAATCCGCGCGAGCAGCTGCTCACCGAGATCTTCGCCGCGGTGCTCAAGCTCGACGACGCGGGCGTCGACGACGACTTCTTCCTGCTCGGCGGCGACAGCATCAGCTCCATCGGGGTCGCTGGACGGGCCCGCCGGGCGGGTCTGGAACTGAGTCCGCGGGACGTCTTCGAGCACCGCACCCCCGCCGCGCTGGCGGCGGCCGCCGCGACCGTGCCCACGCAGCGGCGACCGGAGCACGACACGCCGTCCGGACCGGTGCTCACCCCGGAGGAGCGGGAGCGGGTGGAGTTGCTGGCACCGGGCCGCATCGAGGACGTCTGGCCACTGGCGCCGCTCCAGGAGGGCCTGTTCTTCCACTCCACGTACGACGACGGCGCCCTGGACGTCTACACCGTCCACGAGTCCTTCGACTTCGCCGAGCGTGTCGACGCCGACCGGCTGCTCGCGGCCGCACGGACGCTGCTCAGGCGCAATCCGAGCCTGCGCGCCGGGTTCACCAGCGAAGGGCTCCGCCAGCCGGTGCAGTTCATCGTGCGCGACCCGCGGGTCCCGCTGGAGGAGGCCGACCTGTCCGGCCTGAGCCCGGCCGAACAGGACCTCCGGCTGGCGGAGTTGATGGACGCGGAGCGCACCTCACGCTTCGATCTGACCCGGCCGCTGCTCTTCCGGATGCTGCTCGTGCGGCTCGGTGAGGAGCGCGGCGACCGGCTCGTCATCGGGCGCCATCTCATCCTCTGGGACGGCTGGTCGGCGTGGCTGTTCCTCGATGAGCTGTTCGCCCTGTACGAGAGCGGGGGCGACCCGGACGGTCTGCCGAGGCCCGGCTCGTACCGGGACTACCTGCACTGGCTGGACCGTCAGGACAGCGGTGACGCCACCCGTGCCTGGCGCGCCGCGCTCGACGGTCTCGACGAACCGACGCTGCTCGTTCCCGCGGTGTCCGACCGGGGTCTCGAGCCCGTCATCCCGGAGCGTCTCGACGCCGTGCTGCCGGCCTCGACCGGGGAACGGCTGCGGGACACGGCGCGGCGGCACGGCCTGACGCTCAACACGGTGCTGAACGCCGCCTGGGGGCTTGCCCTGGCGAGCACGACGGGCCGTACCGACGTCGTCTTCGGCACCACGGTCGCGGGACGGCCCAGCGAGGTGCCGGACGTCGAGAGCGTCATCGGCATGTTCCTCAACACCGTGCCCGCGCGGATCGCCTTCGACCCTGACGAGCCCGTGCTCGCTCTGCTGCGCCGGATCCAGGCGGAGCGCCTGGCGCTGATGCCGCACGAGTATCTGGGTCTGGGTGTGCTCCAGGCCGAGACCGGGCACCGGCGGCTCTTCGACACGCTTTTCGTGCTGCGGAACTCCGACACCCAGGAGCGGCTCGCCGGACTGCGGGAGCGGCACGGGGCCACGGCCGTGGCCAATGTCGACGCGACCCACTATCCGGTCAGCCTGGTGGTCACCCCGGGCGAGCGGGTCGCGATCACCCTGGCCTACCGGCAGGACCTGGTCACCGCCCCGTACGCGCGGACGCTGCTCGACCGCTTCACCCTGCTGCTGGACCGGCTGGTCGACGACCCGGATGCCCGCACCGGAGGTCTCGATCCGCTGCTGCCCGCCGAACGGGACGCGCTCGCCCGGGCGGACGCGGTGGGCCGCGATCCGGTGCCGCACGAGACCGTCGCCGACATGCTCGCCGCCCAGGCCGCCCGCACTCCCGACGCGACGGCGCTCGTCTTCGGCGCGCGGACCCTCACGTACGCCGAACTCGACGCGCGCTGCAACCGGATGGCCCGGCTGCTCCTGGCCCGTGGGGCCGGTCCCGAGCGGATCGTCGCGCTGGGTCTGCCGCGCTCCATCGACATGGTCGTGGCGCTGTTCGCGGTGCTGCGCACCGGTGCCGCGTATCTGCCGCTGGAGCTGGACCATCCGGTCGACCGGCTCGCGCTGATGCTTCAGGACGCCCGGCCCCTGTTGCTGCTGTCGACGGCCGCGGTGTCCGGAACGCTGGAGGGGGACCTCCCGCGTGTTCTCCTGGACGATCCGGCGACCGTGGCCGAGCTGGCGGCGCAGTCGGCCGGTCCGGTCGGCGTCCGCTTCAGCCTGGAGCACCCCGCCTACGTCATCTACACCTCCGGCTCCACGGGCCGGCCGAAGGGTGTCGTCACCCCGTATCGCGGTCTGACGAACATGCAGCTCAACCATCAGACGGAGATCTTCGCTCCGGCGATCGCCTCGGCCGGCGGCCGCAGGCTGCGCATCGCGCACACCGTCTCGTTCGCCTTCGACATGTCGTGGGAGGAACTGCTGTGGCTCGTCGAGGGACATGAGGTGCACGTCTGCGACGAGGAGCTGCGCCGTGACGCCACCGCTCTGGTCGCGTACTGCGAGGCCCATCGCGTCGACGTCGTCAACGTGACCCCGACGTACGCGCATCTGCTCATCGAGGAGGGCCTGTTGGAGGGGCACCGGCCGCCGCTGGTGCTGTTGGGCGGCGAGGCGGTGACGGAGACCGTCTGGAACCGGCTCCGGGACACGGACGGCACCTACGGCTACAACCTGTACGGCCCGACCGAGTACACGATCAACACGCTCGGCGGCGGTACGCACGACAGCGCGACACCGACCGTCGGACGGCCCATCCGTGCCACCCGCGCGCACATCCTGGACGGCTGGCTGCGGCCCGTCCCCGACGGTGTGCCCGGCGAGTTGTACATCGCGGGTGTCGGTCTCGCGCGCGGCTATCTGGACCGGCCGGGGCTGACGTCGGAGCGTTTCGTGGCCGATCCGTTCGGCACGCCGGGTGAGCGCATGTACCGCACCGGTGACCTGGTGCGGCGGCGGGCGGACGGCAATCTGGACTTCCTCGGCCGCACCGACGACCAGGTGAAGATCCGCGGCTACCGGGTCGAGCTGGGCGAGATCGAGACCGCTCTCGACCGGCATCCGCAGGTGTCCCGGGCGGCCGTCGTCGCCCGTGACGATCCGGGAGCGCCCGGGACCAAGCGCCTCGTCGGGTACGTCGTCCCGGCCGAACCCGGTGACGAGGCACGGCAGGCGGCCGAGCACGAGCAGATCGGCGAGTGGCAGGAGATCTACTCCGCCGAGTACACCGAGATCGGCACCGCGGTGTTCACCGAGGACTTCGCGGGCTGGAACAGCTCCTACGACGGCGGACCGATCCCGCTGGAGCACATGCGTGAATGGCGCGCGGCCACGGTCGAGCGGATCCGTGAACTGCGGCCCCGGCGCGTCCTGGAGATCGGTGTCGGCTCCGGCCTGCTGCTGTCGCAGCTCGCCCGCGACGCCGAGGCCTACTGGGCGACCGACTTCGCCGCGCCCGTCATCCGCAAGCTCGGGGAGGATCTGCGGCGCGATCCCGAGCTGGCCGCGAAGGTCGAACTGCGGTGCCTGCCCGCCGGCGTGACCGACGGGCTGCCCAACGGCTTCTTCGACACGATCGTCATCAACTCCGTCGTCCAGTACTTCCCCAGCCTGGACCATCTGGCCGAGGTGATCGACGGGGCGATGGATCTGCTCGTGCCCGGCGGTGCGCTGTTCATCGGCGATGTCCGCAATCTCCGTACGGCCCGGGCCTTCCAGAGCGCCGTCCAGCTCACCCGCGCCGGGGCGGACGCCGACCCGGACACGGTCCGCAGGGCGGTGGACCGGGGAATGGCGCTGGAGAAGGAACTCCTCGTCGACCCCGACTGGTTCTGCACTCTCGGTTTTGGTGTCGATCTGCGCACCAAGTCGGGGCGGTTCCGCAACGAGCTGACCCGGCACCGCTACGACGTGGTCCTGTACCACGACCGTGCCCATGCGCTGGAGGTCGGCGACGCCCTGGCGGTCGACTGGGCGGGCGCCGGAGCGCTCGCCGCGTATCTGGACGACAGGCGCCCCGAGCGGCTGCGGGTCCGGCGCATCCCCGACGCCCGTACCGCGGACGAACTGGCGGCCCTGCGCGCCCTGGAGGAGGGCCGGCTGCACCGGGGGGACGCGGGCGGGGTGGAACCGGACGCGGTGCGCGAGCTCGCGGCCGGGATCGGCTACCGCACGCTGACCACCTGGTCCGACGAGGTCGGCCACTTCGACGCCGTGTTCCTGCGGGACGTGCCGTGCCAGGGCTTCCGGGTGTCGGGCGGACTGTATCTGCGCGGCGGCGAGCGGACCGGGTACGCCAACACGCCGACGACGGCCCGTGGCAGCGGCGCGCTGGTCCGGCGGTTGCGCGAGGACCTCGGGCGGGAGCTGCCCGGCTACATGGTGCCCGCGGCCTTCGTGGTCCTGCCGCACCTGCCGATGAACGACAACGGCAAGCTCGACGTACGGGCCCTGCCCGACCCGGAGCCCGCCGTCGCGCTCACGGCGGGACGCGGCCCCGGCACCCCCGAGGAAGAGGTGCTGTGCCGGCTCTTCGCGGAGGTGCTGGGACTGCCGCGGGCCGGAGCCGAGGACAACTTCTTCGATCTCGGCGGGCATTCGCTGCTCGCCACCCGGCTGATCAGCCGGGCCCGTACGGACCTCGGCGCCGAGCTGGCCATCCGGGATCTGTTCGAGGCGCCCACTCCGGAGCTGCTGGCGCTGCGTGCCGGCACGGGCAGGCCGGCACGCCCGGCGCTCCGGGCGAGCGAGCGGCCGGAGCGGGTGCCGCTGTCCGCGGCGCAGCGGCGGCTGTGGCTGGTGGAGCGCATCGACGGCGGCTCGGTGGCGTACAACTTCCCGCTGGTCTTCCGGCTGCGCGGGGAGCTGGACCTGGAGGCCCTGCGGGCGGCGCTCACCGATGTGACGGATCGTCATGAGGTGTTGCGGACCCGGTTCCTGGAGCAGGACGGTGAGCCGTACCAGTGGATCGCCGCTCCGGGCGAGGCGGAGCCGGAGTTCTCCGTCGCCGACTGCGGCGAGCGGGAACTGCCGGAGCGGATCCGGGCGGCGCAGCGCCGTCCGTTCGACCTCGGCCGCGAACTGCCGCTGCGCGCCGAGGTGCTGAGGGTCGGCCCGGCCGATCACGTGGTGGCCCTGGTGCTGCATCACGTCACCACCGACGAGTGGTCCGACCGGCCGTTCCTCGCCGATCTGAACGCGGCGTACGCGGCGCGGGCGGCGGGGCACGCGCCGCGGTGGGCACCCCTGCCGGTGCAGTACGCGGACTACACGCTGTGGCAGGAGCGGCTGCTGGAGGAGGCCGGCGAACGGCAGCTCGCCTACTGGACCGAGGCCTTGCGCGGCGCGCCCGAGGAGCTGGCGCTGCCGCTGGACCGGCCACGCCCGGCCTCTCCCACGGGAGCCGGTGGCAGTGTGCGCGTCGAGCTCCCGGCCGCGACCGCGAGCGCCTTGCGTGAGCTGTCGGCCGAGCGGGGCGCCAGCATGTTCATGCTGTTCCAGGCGGCGACGGCGGTGCTGCTGCACCGGCTGGGCGCCGGGGACGACATTCCGCTCGGTGCGCCGATCGCGGGCCGGGGCGACACGGCACTGGACGATCTCGTCGGCTTCTTCGTCAACACGCTGGTGCTGCGGACCGATCTCTCCGGGGATCCTTCGTTCGCCGAACTGCTGGGCCGGGTGCGGGAGTCCGCCCTGGAGGCCTTCGAGCACCAGGACCTGCCCTTCGACCGGGTCGTCGAGGCCGTCAATCCGGCGCGGGTGGCGGGCCGCAATCCGCTGTTCCAGGTCATGCTCGGCTATCACTACCGGCCGGACGGCGATCCGGAGGTGTTCGGGCTGCCGACCGAGTGGTTCGACATGGACACCGGGATGGCCAAGTTCGACCTCCACTTCACCTTCGTGGACGAGTCCGGGCGGCTGGTGCTGCTGCTGCAGTACGCGACGGACCTCGTCGACGCCGCCACCGCCGAGCGGCTGGCCGCGCGCATGCTCACCCTGCTGGAGCGGATCGCGGCCGGACCGGGCCTGCCCGTGGGCCGGCTCGATCTGCTGGCCGAGGACGAGCACCACCGTGTGGTGAGCGGCTGGAACGACACCGTGCGCGACGTCCCTGCGACGACGCTCCCAGAACTGTTCCGGGCCCAGGTGGCCCGTACGCCGGACGCCACCGCCCTCCTCGCCGGCGGCGAGGACGACGACGGGCAGGCCGCGGAACGGATCACCTACGCCGAGCTGGACGCCCGTGTCGAGGAACTGGCCGGGGTGCTCGCGGGGATGGGCGTCGGCCCTGAGGACACGGTCGCGGTCGCGCTGCCGCGCTCGGCGGATCTGGTGGTGGCGCTCCTCGCGGTGCACCGCGCCGGGGCGGCGTATCTGCCGCTGGACCCGCAGTACCCGGCCGAGCGGACCGCGTTCATGCTGGCGGACGCCGGGCCCGTGTGCGTCATCAGGGACCGGCTGCCCGAGGGCGCACCGGGCGAGCTTCCGCAGTCGTACGACCCCGCGCACCCGGCCTATGTGATCTACACGTCCGGTTCCACCGGGCGGCCCAAGGGCGTCGTCGTCCCGCAGTCGGGCATCGTCAACCGGCTGCTGTGGATGCAGGACGCCTACGGGCTCACGGCCGCCGACCGGGTGCTGCAGAAGACCCCGCTGAGCTTCGACGTGTCCGTCTGGGAGTTCTTCTGGCCGCTGATCACCGGGGCCACGCTGGTGCTCGCCGCACCGGACGGGCACCGGGACCCGCGCTATCTGGCGCGGCTCGTCCAGGACCGGGGCGTCACGACGGCGCACTTCGTGCCGTCCATGCTCCAGGCGTTCCTGGAGGAGCCGGCCGCGGCCGGGTGCACCGGTCTGCGCCGTGTGATGTGCAGCGGCGAGGCGCTTCCCCCCGCCCTCGCCGGGCGCTTCCACGAGGTGCTGCACGACACCGAGTTGCACAATCTGTACGGGCCCACGGAGGCGTCGGTCGACGTCACCGCCGTCCCGGTCCTGCGCGGCGCGGCGACGGTCCCGATCGGCCGGCCGGTGTGGAACACCCGGGTGTACGTGCTCGACCCCGCGCTGCGCCCGGTCCCGCCGGGTGTGGCGGGTGAGCTGTATCTGGCCGGTGTCCAGCTCGCGCGCGGCTATCTGGCCAACCCCGGTCTGACCGCGGAGCGGTTCACGGCCGATCCGTACGGTCCGCCCGGCGCCCGGATGTACCGCACGGGAGATCTGGCCCGGTGGACCGCCGAAGGCGTCGTGGAGTACCTGGGCCGTACGGACGACCAGGTCAAGATCCGTGGCTTCCGCGTGGAGCCGGGCGAGGTCGAGTCGGTGCTCGCCCGGCACGCGTCCGTGGTCCACGCCGTCGTCGTCGCGTACGACCAGCGGCTGGTGGCCTATGTGGTCCCGGCTGCGGGCCATGTCCCCGACGGGGCGGAACTGCGCCGGCACGCGGCGGCCGTTCTCCCTGCGCACATGGTCCCGGCGGCCTGTGTCGCGCTGGACGCCCTGCCGCTGACGCCCAACGGCAAGCTCGACCGCAGGGCGCTGCCCGTTCCCGACTTCACCGCCGCGGCGCAGTCCTCGGGGCGCAGGCCTCGCACGGCGCGCGAGGAGATCCTCTGCGAGGAGTTCGCCGGGGTGCTGGGCGTGCCGAGGGCCGGTCTCGACGACGACTTCTTCGCCCTCGGCGGTCATTCGCTGCTCGCGATGCGGCTGGTGAGCCGGATCCGTTCGGCCCTGGACGTCGAGGTGTCGCTGCGTGACGTCTTCGACGCGCCGACCCCCGCCCGGCTGGCGGAGCGACTGGAGGGGGCGGCCCGGAGTGCGGCGAGGCCGGCGCTGACCGCACGCACGCGTCCGGAGCGGCTGCCGCTGTCGTCGGCCCAGCAGCGGCTGTGGGTGCTCTACCAGGTGGAGGGCGCGAGCCCCACGTACAACATCCCGACCGCCTGGCGGCTTTCGGGCGCCCTGGACGTCGGGGCGCTGCGGGCCGCCGTGCGGGATCTTGCCGAGCGGCACGAGACGCTGCGGACGGTGTTCCCGGAGGCGGACGGCCGGGCGTACCAGCTGGTCCTGGACCCGGACGCCGCGCACATCCCGGTGGAGCTGCGGCGGGTGGGCGGGGAGGACCTCGCCGCCCGGCTCGCCGAGGCGGCGGCGCACCCGTTCGCGCTGGACCGCGAACCCCCTGTGCGGGTCACCGTGTTCGAGACGGGTGAGCAGGAGTACGTGCTGCTGCTCCTGCTGCACCACATCGCCGGTGACGAGTGGTCGGACCTGCCGCTGAGCCGGGACCTGGCCACCGCCTACGCGGCGCGTGCGGCGGGACGGGCACCCGAGTGGGCGCCGCTGCCGGTCCAGTACGCCGACTACACGCTGTGGCATCGCGAGGTGCTCGGTGACGAGAAGGACCCGGAAAGCCTGGCGTCCCGTCAGCTCGGCTTCTGGCGGCAGGCCCTCGCCGGGCTGCCGGAGGAGCTGGTGCTGCCCACCGACCGGCCGCGGCCGCTGGAGGCCACGTACGCCGGCGGCACGGCGGATCTGTCAGTCGGCGCGGAGCAGGCGCGGGAGCTGCGAGCGCTGGCGCGGTCCTGCGACGTCAGCATGTTCATGGTCGTCCAGGCCGCCGTGGCGGCCCTGCTGACGCGGCTCGGCGCGGGCACCGACATCCCGCTGGGCAGCCCCATCTCGGGCCGCGCCGACCGGTCGCTGGAGGAACTGGTCGGCTTCTTCCTCAACACACTGGTGCTGCGCACCGACACCTCCGGCGACCCGACGTTCCGTGAACTGCTCGGCCGGGTGCGGGAGGCCGACCTGGCCGCGTTCGACCACCAGGACGTGCCCTTCGAGCGACTGGTGGAGGTGCTCAACCCGGCGCGTTCGCTCGCGCGGCATCCGCTGTTCCAGGTGATGGTGGTGTATCTGACGGCCGGCGGGGAGGAGCCCGGGCTGCCCGGACTGCGTTCGCGCCGGGAGGACGTCGGGCAGTCCACGGCCAAGTTCGACCTGTCCTTCGACTTCGTGGAACGGGCCGGCGGGGACGGCGTGGACGGGGTGCTGGAATACAGCACCGATCTGTTCGACCGGGCGACCGCGGATTCCTTCGCGGAGCGGCTGCTGAGGATCCTCCGTGCCGTGGCCGCCGACCCGGACACCCGGGTGAGCGTGATCGACATCCTGGGCGAGGCCGAGCGCCACCGCGTCCTGCACGAGTGGAACGACCGGCCGCAGGCGGGCCCCGCGACCACCGTTCCCGCCCTGTTCGAGGAACAAGTGCGCAGGTCGCCCGACGCCCCCGCGGTGGCTTCCGACGGTGTCGAGCTCACGTACGCCGCGCTCGATGCCGAGGCCAACCGGCTCGCCCGGCTGCTGGTCGCCCACGGGGCGGGGCCCGAGCGGTTCGTCGCCCTGGCCCTGCCCCGTACCGCCGGGTTCATGACGGCCGTCCTGGCCGTGCACAAGGCGGGCGCCGCCTATCTGCCGCTCGATCCGGACGCGCCGGCGGAGCGGACGGCCGGGATGCTCGACGACGCCCGGCCGGTACTGACGCTCACCACCCGGGAGTTCGCGGACGTCCTGCCCGCGGCCCCCGCGGTGCCGGTCCTGCTGCTGGACGCACCGGAGACCCTGGAGCGGCTGGCCGCCCAGGACGCGGACGGCCTCTGTGACGGCGACCGCGGCGGTCCGCTGACCCCGTGGCACCCCGCGTACCTCATCTACACGTCCGGCTCCACGGGCCGCCCGAAGGGCGTGGTCGTCACCCACGAGACGGTGGGCCATCTGTTCCACAGCCACCGGGAGACCCTGTACGCGCCGGCGGTCGAGGCCACCGGCAGGCGTCATCTGCGGGCCGGTCACGCCTGGTCGTTCTCGTTCGACGCCTCCTGGCAGCCGCAGCTGTGGCTGCTGGACGGGCACTGTGTGCATGTGGTGTCCGAGGAGACCCGGCGCGACCCGGAGCTGCTCGCGGCGGCCGTCGTGGCGCACGGCTTCGACTTCCTCGAGGTGACGCCGTCGTTCTTCGCCCAGATGGCCCAGACCGGACTCGTACGGGACGACCAATGTCCGCTCGCCGTCGTGGGCGTCGGCGGAGAGGCCGTGCCGACGGCGCTGTGGGAGCGGCTTCGCCGGCTGCGGGGCACCGAGGCGTTCAATCTGTACGGACCGACGGAGTCCACCGTCGACGCGCTGGTGGCGCGGGTGCGGGACAGTGAACGGCCGCTCGTCGGCCGGGCCGTGGCCGGTACGCGCGCCCATGTCCTCGACGAGCGGCTGCAGCCGGTGCCGCCGGGTGTGACGGGCGAGCTGTATCTGTCGGGCGGCGGTCTGGCCCGGGGCTATCTCCACGATCCGGCACTGACCGCGGAGCGGTTCGTGGCCGATCCGTTCGGTGCGCCGGGCTGCCGGCTGTACCGGACCGGTGACCTGGCCCGCTGGACCTCCGACGGGCAGGTGGACTATCTCGGCCGGGCGGACGATCAGGTGAAGATCCGCGGCTTCCGGGTCGAGCCGGCCGAGGTGGAATCCGTCCTGGCCGGCCATCCGGCGGTCGGTCAGACCGTGGTGACGGTCCGCCAGGACGGGCCGCGGAAGCAGCTGGTGGCCTATGTGGTCCCCGCGGCCGGACGGTCGGCGGGTACGGATGCGGATGCGGATGCGGCGACGCTGCGCGCGTACGTCGCCGAACGGCTTCCGGACTACATGGTGCCCGCGGCGGTCGTGCTCCTGAAGGAGCTGCCCAAGCTCGCCAACGGCAAGCTGGACCGCGGCGCGCTGCCCGCGCCCGACTTCTCCGCGATCTCGTCGGGACGCGCGCCGAGCACACCGGTGGAGAGGATCCTCTGTGCCGTGTTCGCCGAAGTCCTCGGCCTGGAGCGGGTCGGTGCCGACGACGACTTCTTCGTCCTCGGCGGTGACAGCATCGTCGCCATGCAACTGGTGGGCCGGACGCGTGCCGCGGGCCTGCGGATCACGCCGAGGCTGGTGTTCCGCCACCGGACCCCGGCGGGCCTGGCGACCGTGGCCACCGGACTGGCCGAGGCCACCGGCTCCGCCCCGGCCGGCGACGACGGTACGGGCAGCGTCCCGCTCACGCCGGTCATGCACTGGCTGCGGGAGCTGGGCGGCCCGTTCCGCAGCTACCACCAGTCGGCGCTCGTCCGGACGCCGGCGGAGCTGGATCTGCCGAAGCTGGCCGCCGTACTGCAGACGCTGGCCGACCGGCACGACATGCTGCGGGCCCGGCTGGTCCGCGCGGGCGGTGAGGCGTGGTCCCTCGAAGTACCGCCGGCCGGTGCGGTGGACGCCGCCGCCTGGATCGAGCGCGTCGATGTGGCCGGGCTGGGCGAGGGCGCCCTGCGGGCGGCCGTGGCGGAGCGGGCCCGCACCGCCCGTTCGGCGCTGGACCCGGACGCCGGACTCATGGTCGTGGCGGTGTGGTTCGATGCCGGGGACCGGCCGGGACGGCTGCTGCTGATGGCGCACCATCTGGTCGTGGACGGTGTCTCCTGGCGGGTGCTGCTGCCGGATCTCGCGGCCGCCTGGGCGGATGTGTCCGAGGGCCGGGCGCCCGTGCCGGAGCCCGCCGGAACCTCCTTCGCCCGCTGGTCGCGGACGCTCACCGAGCTGGCCCGGGACCCGGCGCGGGAGGCCGAACTGGCGGTGTGGACCGAGGTCCTGGACGCGGTGGAGCCGCTTCCGCTGAAGCGGCCGCTGGACCCCGCCCTCGACACGGCGGGCACGGTACGGGAGGTGGCGCTGCGGCTGCCCGCCGAACGGACCGGACCGCTGCTGTCGGCCGTGCCGGCCGCGTTCGGCGCGACCGTCAACGATGTGCTGCTGACGGGCCTCGCGCTCGCGGTGGCCGACTGGCGTCGCCGCCACGACGGCGGCAGCGGCACCGCGGTCCTGGTCGACCTGGAGGGGCACGGCCGCGAGGAGGAACTGGCCGGGGACGACGCCGATCTGTCCCGCACGGTCGGCTGGTTCACCAGCGTCTTCCCCGTCCGGCTGGACCCGGGCCCGGTCGATCTGCCGGGCGCGCTCGCCGGCGGGGACGCCGTCGACGAGGCACTGCGGCGGATCCGGGAGCATCTCGGCTCGCTGCCCGCGAACGGCGCCGGGTACGGCATGCTGCGGCATCTCAATCCCCGCACCGGGCCGCTCCTGGCGGAACTGGCCGTACCGCAGATCGAGTTCAACTATCTCGGCCGCTTCGGGATCCCCGAGGAGACCGACTGGTCCTACGCCCCCGAGGAGGAGGTCTCCGACATCGGCCCGGAGCCGGACATGCGCGAAGGGCACGCGCTGACCGTCAACGTCGTCACCGAGGACCGGGCCGGTGGACCGGTCCTCGCCGCCCACTGGTCGTACCCGGAAGGCGTGCTGACCGGGGAGGCGGTGCAGGATCTCGCCGAGACCTGGTTCCGGGCGCTGGAGTCCCTGGTGGACCGCGCGGCCGCCCGTGGCCGTACCGAGTAGTCCGTACACCCTCACCGAGGAGAATCGCGATGACCAACCCGTTCGAGAACGAGGACGGCGTCTACTCCGTCCTCGTCAACGACGAGGACCAGCACAGTCTGTGGCCCGAGTTCGCCGAGGTCCCGGCGGGCTGGCGGGTGGTCCACGGCCCCGGGAGCAGGCAGTCGTGCCTGGACTACATCGAGGCCAACTGGACCGACATGCGCCCGAAGAGCCTCCAGGAGTCGATGGGCGGCTGACGCGGGGCAACGGAGAAGGGGCGGGGCCGCGGGGAGTTCCCCGTGGCCCCGCCCCCTTCTCCGGCTTCCGTCTTCCCGGCCCCCGGGCTCAGGAGGCGGGCTGCTCGACCTTGGTGTCCGCCTTGCCGTCGACGGCGGCGGCCAGCTGCGGGGCGAGTCGCTCGACGACGTACGGAAGGCTGAGGGGGGAGACGAACGACGTGGCGTTGCCGTAGTCGCTGCTCTCGTGGATGAAGACCTCGCGGCCGTTCTTCACCACGTCCAGATCGCCGTACGAGGCGTCCTTGTGCAGCTTGTCCGCGTCCTTGGTGACGTCACCGACGATCCAGACGATGGCGTCCTGGTCGAGCAGGTCGGTGCGCTCCTTGCTGATGTTGGCCCCGAACTTGTCGCCGATCGCCTTGTCCAGATCGGTGGGGAGCTTGAAGCCGAGGCCGGTGAGGAGCCGTGAACGCGCGTCCTGGGTACCGAAGACGAACATGCCCTCGTACGGGGTGGCCATCACGGCCGTGGCCCCGGCGAAAGCGGGGTGCTCCTTGCCGGCGGCGGCGATCTTCGCCTCGACGTCCGCCACGACCTTCTCGGCCTCCGCGGGCTTGTTGAGCGCCGTGCCGACCTTCTTCGTCAGCTCCTGCCACGGGATGCCGTAGTCGTTGTACTCCTTCGGCTGGGCGAGGACCGGGGCGAACTTGGACAGCGACTCGTACTGTTCCTTGGTGAGCCCGCCGTACAGGGCGAGGATCAGGTCCGGCTTGAGGGCGGCGATCTTCTCGACCTGCGGTCCGGTGCCGGTGTCCTTCAGGACGGTGGGCACGGGGCCGCCGCCCAGCTTGTCCTGCGCCCAGGGGCCGATGGCTCCCTTGTAGCCGCCGAGCCACTCGGTGGTGCCGACCGGGACCTTGCCGAGAGCCAGTACGGCGTCCTGGTCGGTGAGGCCGACGGTGACGATCCGCTGGGGCTCGGACTTGATCGTGGTGGTGCCGTACTTGTGCTCGATCGTGACCGGGTAGGCGGTGTCGCCGGAGGAGCTCTTGTCCGTGGTCTTGGCCTTGTCGGAGCCGGAGTCCTCGCCGCAGGCGGTGGCGGTGCCGAAGAGCAGCAGGACGGAGGCGAGCACGGCGGCGAGCCGTGGGGCGCTGAGGGAGCGGGCCATCGATGGTCCTTCGGTTCGGGTTCCTGTGGAGCTTCGGGTGCGGTGGAGCTGCGGATTGCCGTGGTGCGACAGGGGTTGCTGTGGGGGGTGGGGTCCTATGAGCCGGCGGCGCGGGTGTCCGACCACGCTTCCCAGAGCGCGGCGTATCGTCCCCCGGCGGCGCGGAGTTCGTCGTGCGTGCCGGTTTCGACGATGCGTCCGGCGTCCATGACGACGATGCGGTCCGCGGTCGCCGCCTGGGTGAGCCGGTGGGCGACGACGAGGGCGGTGCGTCCGTCGACGGCGCGGGCGGCGGCCTTCTCCAGGGCGCGGGCGCCCGTGCTTCCGGCCTCGGCGGTGGCTTCGTCCAGGACGGCGACGGGCGGGTCGGTGAGGATGAGCCGGGCGAGTGCGAGGGCCTGCGTCTGTGCGCTGGTGAGCCGGTGCCCGCCCTCGCCGACGACGGTGTCCAAGCCGTCCGGGAGGGCCTCGGCCCAGCCGAGGGCGTCGACCCGGTCGAGTGCGTCGCGCAGTTCGGCGTCCGTGGCGTCCGGCCTGGCCAGCCGGAGGTCGTCGGCGAGGGGGCCGGCGAAGACATGGACCTCCTGGGTGACCAGGGCGACCGTGCGGCGTACGGCGGCGGGCCCGAGGGCGTCGAGGTCCGCGCCGCCGAGCCGGATGGTGCCGGTGGCCGGCCGGTGGATGCCGGCGATGAGCTTGGCCAGGGTGGTCTTGCCCGCGCCGCTGGCGCCGACCAGGGCGACGCGCTCGCCGGGGTGCAGGGTCAGGTCGATGTCGTGGAGGACCGGATGGCCGGGTTCGTAGGAGTGGCCGAGGCCGGTGACGGTGACGGAGGCGTCGCGCGGGGTGGCGGGCCGCTCGGGCTGGGCGGGCAGCGGCAGATCGGCGACTCCGACGAGCCGGGAGAGCCCGGCGGTCGCCTTCTGGGCGTCGTCGAGGAGGACCAGTGCGGCGTTGACGGGCGTGAACAGACTGTGGAAGTACAGGGCGGCGGCCGTCGCGGTGCCCAGCGACACCGAGCCCTCCCGGACCAGCCAGAAGCCGGCGGCCAGCACGGCGGCGAGGCCGATGAACTCCCCTATGTGGAGGCGGCAGTAGAAGCTCAGGACCAGGCGCACGCCGCGCATCGTCACCTCGACGGCGGTCCATGAGCGCCGTGCGACCCGCTCGGCGTGGTCCTTCTCCAGCCCGAGGGCCCGGACGGTGGAGGAGCCGCCGATGGTGCCGAGCAGCTGCTGCTGCTGGGCGCCCGAGGCCACGCGCTGCTCGGCGTAGACCGGCACGGCGCCCCGGAGGTACCAGCGGGCGGTGTGCACCTGGACGGGGACGGCGAGCAGTGCCGCGAGCAGGAAGCGCCAGTCGAGGACGGCCAGCGCGCCCAGGGTGAGGACGATGGCGACGAGTGAACGGGCCAGCTCGGGCAGCGCGTTGCGCACGGCTCCCGCGATCAGGGAGACGTCGCCGGTGACCCGTACCGTCAGATCTCCCGAGCCGGCCTTCTCCACCTGTTCCAGCGGCAGTCCGAGGGCCCTTTCCACGAACCGCTCGCGCAGCCGGGCGAGTACGGTCTCGCCGAGCCGGGAGACGAGGGAGAGGCCGAGCCCGGTGGTGACGCCCTGGGTGACGGCGACGGCGACCAGCAGGACCACGGTCGTCGTGATGGCGCCGGCCGGCGCGCGGGCGGCGGCCAGGTCGACGATGCGGCCGAGCAGCGGCTGGGTGAGCAGCCCGATCGCCGTGGCGACGACGACCGCCGCGAAACCGCCCCAGGCCAGGGCCCGGTAGGGACGCAGGAGTTCGCGCACGGCGGCCCGGGTGCGGGCGGCCGTCGCGACCGGCAGCAGCTCCCGCTCCTCGCCGTCCGCTGCCGCCGCGTCCTGACCGGCCGTCATGACAGCACCGCCGTACGGTAGTCCGTGCGGCCGCGGACCAGTTCGGTGTGGGCCGCCGTGGCGGACACCCGGCCTCCTTCGACGAGGACGACGCGGTCGGTCACCGCGAGCAGTGCGGGGCTGGTGGTCACGAGGATCGTGGTGCGGTCGCGCCGGATGTCCCGAATGCCGGTGGCAATCCTGGCCTCGGTGACGGCGTCGACGGCGGTCGCCGGGTCGTGGAGCACGAGGACCGGCGGATCGGCGGCGAGGGCCCGGGCGAGAGCGACGCGCTGGCGCTGTCCACCGGAGAGCGAGCGTCCGCGTTCGGTCACGGCCGTACGTGCTCCGTTCGGCAGGCTCGCGGCGACCTCGTCGGCGCCGGACGCCGCCATGGCCGCGGCGATGTCGGCCATGGGTGACGCCGCGGCCGAGACATTGTCGGCGAGGGTGCCTTCGAAGAGGTCCGCGTCGTGTTCCGCGACGAGGATCGCGGCCCGGACGTCAGCGGGGCGGAGGGCGGTGAGTTCCACCCCGTCCAGTTCCGCCGAACCGCTGTCGGGGTCGCCGCGGCGGCCCAGGCAGCGCAACAGGGCGGCGGCGTCCGCGGGGTCGGGGGCGACGACCCCCACCACCTCGCCGGGCGCGGCGTCGAGGTCGAGTCCGGCCAGCGTGCCGTAGTGGACACCGCGCAGCCGCACATGCCCCTGGGCCCTCGTCCGCGGGACGCCTTCGGCCGCCGTGCCGGGGCCGCCCGTGGTCGTCGTCGCCGATTCCGGCCCGGCCGGCCGGCCGGTGCCCGCGGTCACGGCGGGCGGGGCCGCGAGGACGGCGGCGATGCGTGAGGCCGAGGCGCGCCCCTGGGCGAACTCGGAGTTGAGCCAGGAGAGTTCGGACAGCGGGCCGAGCAGGAACAGCGCGAGCCCGACCGCCGAGACGAGTTCGCCCAGGCTGATCTCGCCCCGGGCGGCGAGGCGTCCGCCGACGAGCGCGACGAGAGCGATGAACGTGCCGGTGAGGGCGAGGACGACGCCCTTCTGCCACGCCTGTGCGCGGGTTGCCCGCAACGTGGCGGTCAGTGAGTCGCGGCTGGTGCCGCGGTAGCGGGCAACGGCCGCCGTCTCGGCGCCGATTCCCTTGAGGACCCGCAGTCCGGCGACCAGGTCGGCGGCGATGCCCGACGCGTGCGCCGCGCGCTCCTGCTCGGCCTCGCTGCGCCGCTCCAGGGGTTTGCTGAGCAGGTGGCCCAGCCAGATCAGCAGGGGGGTGCCGAGCAGGACCACCAGGCCGAGCGGCACGGAGATCCGCAGCAGGAACACGGCTCCGGCGAGGAGCGCGGTCAGCGCCGAAACCGCCAGCACCAGCGCCATGTTGACGGCGCCGACGCGCCGGGCGTCCTCGGTGGCGAGCGTGGTCAGGGCGCCGGGCAGCCGCCCGTCGTCGGCGCCGCCCGCCGGGTCCAGTATCCGCCCGACGAGGTCGGTCCTGAGCCCGTGGGCGGCGGCCTCGGAAGCACGCTCGCCCGCCCGCGCCCCGAAGCGGAAGCTGAACGACAGGATGAGATAGGCCACGGCCAACGCCCCGGCCCACAGAAGGAGTTGGCCTCCGTCGCCACGCGACACGGCGCGATCGACGACGAGTCCGATGATGACGGGGACCAGGGCTTCGCCTGCCTGGTGCCCGGCCCCCAGGGCCGAGCCGAGGGCGACGTCGCGCCACTGTCCCTTGACCGCACGCCCCAGGACGTCCCGCCCCGACGGTCCTCCAGCTCCCACCGCACCCCTCCGGACCGGCTCCGCGGCAATCCTTGGGTCGAGCACGAATACTTAGGTAAGGCTAGACTAAGTACTCACTGCCGGGCTACCCCGTTGGCCCACCTCCGCGCCGGGCCGGTCGGCCCGGTCCACGGACGGGTTCACGGCCGCCGAGTTGCCCGGAGCACCTCGAGGGCGATCGTGGAACTGTGGACGGAGACGACAAGGGCCGGCGGGACGCAGCGATCCTGGACGCCCTGTTCAGCCAGGCACCGCAGGGCCTCTTCCTGTGCGACACGGACCTGCGCGTCGTCCGGTTCAACGAGGCGGCGCCCGGCGTGCGCGGGGTTCCCCCCGAGAAGGTGCTCGGGCACACCTTCGCGGAGTTCGCCCCCGGAGTCACGGAAGTGGACCTCACCGCGCTGTCCGAGGAGGTCCTCCGCACCGGGAAGGTGATCCGTGACCGGCTGGTGCGGGGCAGGCCCCCGTCGAACCCGGACAAGGACATGGTGGTCTCGTTCTCCCTGTTCAGACTGCAGGGAGCGGACGGCGAGATCCTCGGTCTGGCGGCCCTCGTCGACGATGTGACCGACCGCGAGTCCGCCCTGGAACGGCTGGATCTGCTCCACGAGGCGAGGAAGTCCATCGGCACGACCCTCGACGCGTTCCGCACCGCGGAAGAGCTCACCGACGTCCTGGTGCCCCGGGTCGCCGACGCCGCGGCGGTGGACATCATCGACGAGGCACTGCGCGGACGCTCGCTGCCGCCCGGCCCCGTCGCCGCGGACACACCGATGCGCCGGGCCGCGTTCCGGTCGGTGCACGGCGGCGAAGGGCCGCGGCCGAAGGGGGAACTGGCCAGCCTCCCGTCCCCCACCCCGTACACCCAGGCGCTGAACGATCTGAGACCCCGGATCATCTCCGATCTCGCCCCGGACGACACGTGGCTCGCCACCGACCCCGACCGGGCGGCCGCCCTCAGGTCCGCGGGCGTCCACTCCCTCCTCGTCCTGCCGCTGAGGCTGCGGGACACGGTGCTGGGGCTGGCCGCCCTGTACCGCTTCGACCGCCCCGACCCGTTCGACGGCGACGACCTCGCACTGGTCACGGAGATCGTCGCCAAGGCGACGCTGCACCTCGAGAACGCACGCAGTTATGTACGCGAACACACGATCGCCACGACGCTTCAGCGCGATCTCATGCCGTGCCGGCCGCCCGGACTGTCGGCCGTGGACACCGCGTACGCCTATCTTCCCGAGGGCGCCGGAGGCGACTGGTACGACGTCATTCCGCTGTCGGGCGCACGGGTGGCCCTGGCCGTCGGCGATGTCGCCGGGTACGGGATCGAGGCCGCCGCCATCATGGCGCAGCTGCGCACCGCGCTGCGTACGCTCGCGCTGCAGGACCTGGAGCCGGAGGAGGCCCTCACCCGCCTCGACGAGACGGCCGCGTTCCTCGGCCGCACCCGCTCCCCCGTGGCGGCCGACTGCGAGAACGCCCCGGACTTCGTCGCGACCTGTCTCTTCGCCGTCTACGACCCGGTCTCGCGCAGCTGTACCGCCGCCCGGGCCGGGCACCCGGCGCCGCTGGTGCTGGGGCCCGACGGGTCCACGACCCCCTTCGAAGTGCCCTCGGGACGTGCGCTCGGGTCCGCCGACGGCATGGGATACATGTCGGCCACCTCCACCCTGCCGGAGTCCACCCTGCTGGCGCTCTTCACCGACGGGCTGGTGAAGAGCTACGGCCGGGACACCGAAGCCGCCCGCTCCCGGCTGGGGGAGATCCTCTCCCAGCCCGACGCACCGCTGGACCAGCTCTGTGACACCGCCGTGTACGAACTGGTGCCCGCCGAGCCGAGGGACGACGCCGTACTGCTGCTCGCGCGCACCCGCGCCCTGCCCGCGGACCGCGTCACCGTGTGGACCCTCCCCCAGGACGATTCGGTCGTCGCCACGGCCCGGCGGCTGGTCGAGCACCAGCTCGGGGCCTGGGACCTCACCGACGCCGTCTTCACCACCGAGCTGATCGTCAGCGAGCTGGTCACCAACGCGATCCGCTACGGGCAGGGGCCCATCGAGCTACGGCTGATCCTCGACCACACGCTGATCTGCGAGGTGTCGGACACCAGCAGCACCTCACCGCACATGCGGCACGCCACCGCGACCGACGAAGGAGGCCGGGGACTGTTCATCGTCATGCAACTCAGCGACCGCTGGGGCAGCCGATCCACCGCGGACGGCAAAACGATCTGGTCCGAACAGGCGATCCCGGACGGCCCTGCCCGGTAGGGTCCACGCACCGAGGACGCCGCCGGCTTCGCCGCCCTTCGCCGCTGACTCGCCCGGACGGTCCCGGGCACGACAGCATGGAGGGAGGACGCCCGGTGGCGGCTGCCCACGCGAGGAGGCGGTACGGACGGTGACGAGGCATGGCTTTGCGTTCTGCGGGGCCGAGCTGGCGGCTGTCTATGTGCTCGCCGGAGGCGGCAACGAGCTCCATCTGGCCGAGCTGACCGGCGACCGCAGGATGCTCTACGGGCTCCCGGCGATCCTCGCCGTGGAGGGCCACTCCCCCGCCGCCGAGGCCTTCCGCGCCGGCCGGCCCCTGTGGCTGAGCCCCAAGGAACTCGCGGCGTACGTCGAGAGCGACCCGCATCACTTCCCCGGCCGAATACGCGGCGAGGACAGCGAGACACCGGCCCGGCTCTCGCTGGGTGCCCTCCCCCTCGGCCGTGGCGCCAACGAGCTGGGCTGCCTGATCGTGGCGGGCGTGGTCCCCGACGGCTTCAGCCCCGACCGGCGCAGCCTGCTGGAGCTCTACGCCGACCAGGTCGCCGCGGGCCTGGAGTCGGCCGCCGCCCGCACCTCCGGGAGGACGGCCCCGCAGACGCATCTGGCGCAGGCCCTGGTCCCGCAGCGCGGTGGCGCGTTCATCCTCGAACTGAGCACCGGTCGCATGGAGGCACACGCCCATGTGCTGGATCTGCTCGGAATCCCTCCCGAGCACTTCGACGGCCGGGTGGAGACCCTGCTGTCCTGTGCGGTCCCGGACGACATGCCCGCGCTGATGGCGATCGTGGAACCGGGCAGGATGTCCGCCGACACGGAGCAGATGGCGTTCCGTATCCGCCGGCCCGGCGGTGAGCTTCGCTGGCTGGGGCTGCGCTGCCGGGTGGAGGTCGACGCGGACGGCGTCCCGGAACGGGTGCTGGGCGTGGTGGCCGACGCCGCCTATCTGCGGCCCAGTGCCGACGAGGTCTCCGCGGTGCAGCGGCTGTCCGCCAAGCTGGCGGGTGCGACCACCATCCGGGAGGTCAGCCAGCTGGTGGTCGGTTCGCTGCGCGGGCCGCTGGACGCCGACCGGGTCGCGGTCGCCGAGCTGGAGTCCGACCGGCTCGTGGTCACCCTGCTCGACCCGCCGGAACCCGACGCCTGGCCCGACGTGTGGCGCTCCGAGTGGCGCTCCGAGTGGCCGGACGTGTCGACCCACGACCTGCCCACGCTGGAGGCCTCGCTGCGGGAGGGGCACGTGAGCCTGTGGCCCGCGGGCGCGGAACTCGAACCGGGACTCGCGGGCACCGGGCCTGGCGGGCTCGCGGTGCTGCCGCTCCCGGCGGACGGCCGGATGGTCGGGGTCTGTCTGATCGGGTGGGACGAGGAACACCGGTTCGGTCCGGAGGAGCGGTCGCTGCTGACCGCGACCGCGGGTCTGGCGGGGCAGGCACTGATGCGCGCGCACGCCCTGGACGCCGGGCACGAACTCGCCACCATGCTCCAGCGCAGCCTGCTCCCCAGAAAGCTCCCCGAGCTGCCGGGCGGGGAGGCCGTGGCGCGCTATCTGCCGGCGACGGCGGGGCTCGAGGTGGGCGGCGACTGGTACGACGTCATCCCGCTGGGCGAGGGCCATGTGGCGCTCGTCATCGGGGACGTGCAGGGGCACAGCGCGGGGGCCGCGACCATCATGGGCCAGATGCGCACGGCCGTCAGGGCCTACGCGGTGGAGGGCCATCCGCCCGATGTGGTGGTCGCCCGTGCCAACCGGCTGCTGGTCGGCATGGAGACCGATCTGTTCGCCACCTGCCTCTACGTGGACCTGGACATGGAGGAGGGCATCGCCCGGCTGGTGCGGGCCGGTCATCTGCACCCGGTGATACGCCACCCCGACGGCAGCACCGAGGAACTGATGGTGGAGGGCGGCCCACCGCTGGGCGTGCTCGCGGACGAGGAATTCCCCATGACCGAGGCCGGGTTGGTGCCCGGCACGCTGCTGATGATGCTGACGGACGGTCTGGTCGAGTCGGCGAACCTCACGCTGGAGGAGGGCATGCGGCGGGTGTCCGAGGTGCTCGCCGCGGCCGACCCCACCGACGCCGGGCGGGTGGCCGATGAACTGGTCGTCCGGGTGAACCGGCGCGACGACGACGTGGCGCTGCTGCTGCTGCGCTACGACGGCACGCGGGTACGGCCGATGCGGACCCATTGGACGGTGTGGCGGCTGCCCGACGCCGTGATGCACGCCCGCCGGTTCACCGCTCGCACCCTGCGTTCCTGGGGCGTGGTGGAGGAGCTCGACGCGGCCCTGCTGGTCGTGTCCGAGCTGGTCACCAATGCCATCGCGCATACCCAGGGAGAGGTGCGGCTGGATGTGACGCTGTCCTCGGACCGGCTGCGGATCGCCGTGAACGACGCCTCGCCCCGCAGTCCCGTCAAGCCCGCCAACCAGAACTGGGAGGCGACCGGCGGACGCGGGCTGCTCATCGTCGAGGCCTCGACCGCCTCCTGGGGCTCGGTACCGCTCAGCGGCGGCAAGCAGGTGTGGGCCGAGATCCCTCTGGCGCCGCGTGAGCGGCTGGCCAAGGCGCAGTGAACCGCTTACGCCGGGCCGACCGTGCCCGGGCCGTCGAGGTCGCTCCACCGCCGGCCGATCCGCTCGGCCTGCAGGGTGAGAGCCTCCACCAGTTCCCGCGTGCTGCGCGCGGCGGTCGTGCGCAGCACGGCCACGCTGATCTCACGCGCGAGCGGAGGGCCCGTCGGCTTGCGCACCGCCACGTCCTCGCGCGGGGTGCCCAGGGCGAGCCGCGGGACGAGCGCCACTCCAGCGCCCGCGGCCACGAAGCCCTGAACGACCGCGTAGTCGTCGGTCCGCAGGGCGTGCACGGGCTCGAAGGAGTACTGCGCACAGGCCCAGGACAGGACCCGGTCGCAGGGGTCCCGGGGGTCCGCCGACCCGATCCAGTCGTCGTCCCTGAGCTCTTCGAGGGGGACGTGCGTCAGGGCGGCGCACCGGTGGTCCTCGGGCATGACGAGCAGCAGCGGGTCGGTCAGCAGCGGATGCAGCTCGAAGTCGTCGTCGAGGTCGAGCCGGTCGCCCGGCTGGGAGAAGACGAGGGCGGCGTGCAGCTCCCGGGCGCGCAGGCCCCGCAGCAGGACGGGCAGCTCGCCCTCGACGAGGGACACCTGCACCCCGTCCCGTCGCACGGCCTTCACCGCCGGGGGCAGCAGCAGGGCGCCCGCCGTGGGGAAGGTGCCGATGTGCAGGGTGTGCGTGCCTCGCTCGGCCAGGTCCCGGACCTCGCGTTCGGCGAGCCGCAGCCGTTCGAGGACGGCCTCCGCGTGCGGGAGCAGTGCCGCTCCGAGTTCGGTCAGTGCGGCGCCACGGGGCCCTCGTCGCACCAGGCGGGCGTCGAAGTGCGCTTCGAGGACCCCGAGGTGGTGGGTGATCGTGGGCTGTGTGTAGTGCAGCGCGCGGGCGGCGGCCGCGAGCGAGCCCTCCTGGGCGATGGCCTTCAGGACGTTCAGCTGACGCAGTTCGAGCATATAGACATTGTATGGAGGGTTACAGGTAACTCCTGTATTCCTCGATACCCCTCAGCGTGCGACGCTCACCGGCGTGAACAGCACAACCACCGCACCGACCACCGGCCCGCCGCCCACCCGGAGCGGCCCGGAGCCCGCCCCGTACGCCGAGGCGCTCCGCGCCCAGGCAAGCCGCGACTGGGTCCGGCTGAACGTCCCCGGACACGCCGCGGACACGGCGAGCTTCGGCCCGCTCACCTCCCTCCTCGGCCCGGAGGCGCTCCGCCTGGACTTCCCGCCGCTCCTGGACGGCATCGATCTCGGCCCCACCGCCCCGCTGGGCGAGGCACTGTCCCTGGCCGCCGAGGCGTGGGGCGCCCGGCGCACCTGGTTCCTCACCAACGGCGCCTCGCAGGGCAACCAGATCGCCTCGCTCGTGACCCCGGCCCTCGGCCGTGTCCTGGTCGTACAGCGCAGCGTCCACTCGAGCGTCATCGACGGGCTCGTGCTCTCGGGCCTGGAGGCCGCGTTCGTCCAGCCCTCGGTCGACGAGGAGCAGGGCATCGCCCATGGAGTCACCGCGGAGGACCTGGCGAAGGCCCTCGCCGAGCACCCGGACGCGGCAGCCGCCTACGTGGTCTCCCCGAGCTACTTCGGCGCGGTAGCCGATGTCCGCGCCCTGGCGGATACGGCCCATGCGGCGGGCGTCCCGCTGATCGTGGACGAGGCGTGGGGCTCCCACTTCGGCTTCCATCCCGAGCTGCCCGGCAACGCGCTCTCCCAGGGCGCGGACCTCGTCACCTCCAGCACCCACAAGCTGGCCGGGAGCCTCACCCAGTCGGCGATGCTGCACCTCGGGCACGGGCCCTTCGCCGATCGGCTCGAACCGCTGGTGGACCGCGCGTTCCGCCTCGTCCAGTCGACGAGCGCGAGCGCGCTGCTCATGGCCTCCCTCGACCTGGCGCGGGCCACGCTGGTGGCGGGCCACGACGCCATAGGGGCGTCCGTGGAGGCGGCGGACACGGTACGGCGGGTGATCCGCCGGCTCGGCAGGTACGCGATCGTCAGCGACTCCTTCGGGCTGTTCCCGGACATCGCCGCCGCCGATCCCCTGCGCATCGCCATCGACACCCGCAGCGGCGGCATATCCGGCCACGAGGCACGCCGCCTGCTCAGCCGCGACCACCAGATCATGGTGGAGGTGGCCACCGACTCCGCGATCGTCGCCGTGGTGGGCGCGGGCGCGGCGCCGGACACGGACCGCTTCATCGAAGCCCTGCACTGTCTGCCCACGCCCCTGCTCGACGCCGGCCAGGACGACCGCTCCCGTCTGCGACTGCCCGCTCCAGGCCCGGCCCGACTCACCGCCCGCGAGGCATTCCTGAGTCCTTCGCGCAGTGTGCCCGCCAGGGAGGCCGTCGGCATGATCTCCGCGGACACGCTCGCCGCCTACCCGCCGGGCATCCCGAACGTACTGCCGGGCGAGGTCATCACCGCCGAGGTGGTGGATTTCCTCCAGCGCACCGCCACGGCTCCCAGCGGCCATGTGCGCGGCGCTCTCGACCACGCCGTTTCGCGCCTCCGCGTCGTCGACCCCGATCCACGGCTCTCGCACTGAGCCGGTCCACGTATCCGCTCGAACTCCCGGAGAAAACACCATGAACCGACAGCTCACCGCACGCAGGGCGATCGCGGCCGTCGCCACGACCGGCATCGTCTCCGTCCTCGCCGCCTGCGGCAACCAGACCGAGGGCGCCAAGGTGACGGACGGCAAGTCCAGTGCCGTCTCCGCTCCGCTGGCGGACAAGCTCCCGCAGTCGATACGCGACAGGGGTGTCATCAAGGTCGGCTCGGACATCGCCTACCCGCCGGTCGAGTTCAAGGACAAGGCCTCCGGCAAGGTCGTCGGCATCGACCCGGACATCGCGGACGCGATGGGCAAGCAGCTCGGTGTGAAGTTCGAGTTCGAGAACGGCACCTTCGACACCCTCATCACGGGTCTGCGCTCCAAGCGCTACGACCTGGCCATGTCGGCCATGACGGACACCAAGAACCGCCAGGAGGGTGTGGACTCCGAGACCGGCAAGAAGGTCGGCGAAGGCGTCGACTTCGTCGACTACTTCACCGCCGGTGTCTCCATCTACACGAAGCAGGGCGACGACAAGGGCATCAAGACCTGGGCCGACCTGTGCGGCAAGAAGGTCGTCGTGCAGCGCGGCACGGTCTCCGAGGACCTCGCCAAGGCCGAGAACGCCAAGTGTGAGAAGGCCAAGAAGGGCAAGATCGCGATCGAGGCCTTCGACAACGACCAGCAGGCCCAGACCCGTCTGCGGGCCGGCGGCGGTGACGCGGGTGTGTCCGACTTCCCCGTGGCGGCCTACGCGGCCAAGACCTCCGGCGGCGGCAAGGACTTCCAGATCGTGGGCGAGCAGGTCGAGGCGGCGCCGTACGGTATCGCGGTGGCCAAGTCCAACACCCAGCTGCGTGACGCGATCCAGGCCGCGCTGGAGGCCATCATCAAGAACGGCGAGTACGAGAAGATCATCGCCAAGTGGGGTGTCCAGGCCGGCTCGGTGACCGAGGCGAAGATCAACGGCGGTTCCTGACCGCTGAACCACCGTCGTTGAGCTGTTGAAAGGCACATCCTCCATGTCTGTTGACCTCACCCCCCAGAAGACCGGGCGGGAGGCGATCAAGGCGATTCCGGTGCGGCACTACGGCCGGTATGTCACCGCCGTCGTCGCGATCGCACTGTTCGTCGCGATCGTCTACGCCTTCTCCCAGGGCAAGATCAACTGGGGCGCGGTCCCCGACTACTTCTTCGACCCGCGCATCCTCGACGGCGTCGGTCAGACCCTGATCCTGAC